>NZ_JBHTFN010000043.1:268085-356953 GCF_042666195.1 Bradyrhizobium sp. GCM10028915 | reverse complement strand
TCATAGTGGCGCCATTTCTGTGATGATCGACATGGCCAACGGACAGACGGTCGCCAGCGCCGCAATAGGGCGCGAGGGAGCAGTAGGCACTCTTTCCGTGCTAGAGCCGTCCCCTTCGGCCGTTACCGCCGTCGTTCGTGCCGCGGGCATCGCCTCGCGAATCCCCTCATCGGACAAGGCGCACGTTCTGTCATTAGACGTTGGCAGTCGGTTGGGCCTATTTAGAGGTCCAAGGTCAGCTTTTTCGACTTTGCACCCGAATAGCAAATCATGATCGTCTTGTTTGTCTCTTGTTCCTGCTTGCTCAGAAACTGCTCGCGGTGATCCGGCATGCCTTCGATCACGCGTGTCTCGCAGGTTCCGCAGCCACCTTCCACAAGCGAAATTCCTGAATCGATCAGTGCATCCAGGAATCGACTTCCCGGGCTCAACGGCAATCGTACGATATCGAAACATAACGGCCGTGCCCATCTTCCAACCCAAGATCGCGCGAACCATCGGTTTGCTTCAGCGACGCGGAGCCATCTATCCACGGCCGCACGGGTTTCTCGCGACAGATTGATTTCGAAATGGCCTGGAGAAATATGAGATACCGCTCCACATGTCGGGCGAACTGAACTCACGGGCCAACTCAGCCAGCCGTCAAAGCCCCGACCTTGAGCCAGAAGGTGTTCTGCGGATTCCGACGCGTGTGCCATCACGGCCGGAAACACTTTTGCATTGGCGGACGCTGGTCGTGACGAGCGCCAAGACCCGATGCGACGAGAGCAACTTCATGAGTAGAATCCGAGAACGGCCTTTGTCTCGAGATATTCTTCCAAACCCCTCTAGGCCGTACTCCCGGCCGTTGCCGGAACGCTTGTATCCACCGAAAGGTGCGTTCGGGTCCCAGTCAGGATAGTTCACATGGACCTGACCAGACCGGATCTCTCCGGCTACGGCCCGCACCGTTTCCATATCCGTGCCCTGCACGTGGGCGCCGAGGCCGTAGACAGTGTCGTTGGCGATCTCGATCGCCTCCTCCACTGTGTTGTAGGAAATGATGGACAGCACGGCGAATTCCGCACCAATGCATTATTTCGACTGCTTGTCCGATTGTTCGCTGTAGTACCCTATCCTACGATGAGGGCGTAACAGACCACCCCAAGTAGCCTCGGCGGTATATACTGAGATGAAAGCCACGGAGATAGGCCACTATGGTCGATGTAATGCACGACGCCGTTTAGTTTGATTCGGGAACGAGCATCAGAAGCTCCATTTCCAAACGCGTTCAAAAAATTCGGCGGCATCAGAGCTGCTTACATAACGAACTCAGCAGCTTAAGCGCTGGCTGGGGCGGGAGGGATCGAACCTCCGAATGGCGGAATCAAAATCCGCTGCCTTACCACTTGGCTACGCCCCATCAGGCCCTCGGGAAACGGCGGCGACAGGAGCGTCCGCGGATTCCCTCGAGTGGTGCCGGTCTATAGGGAGAGGCGCGGCATTTCAACCGCCCGGAGGGGCAAAATACCACAGGCGCCGGTGGCGCCGCGCCATGCCTTACAGGAGCGCTACGCCAGCCCGTTGCCGACGGGCGTTCCGCCACCCCTCCTGACAGTTGAGACCTCCCCCGTTTCATGGGAATACGGCGCCAAGAACTGTCCACGGGAGTGAGCCATGACCTACCGCGCGCCGATCTCTGACATGCTGCTGTCGCTCAACCACGGCGCCGGCCTGAAAGCTGCCATGGAGGCCGGCCATTACGGCGATTTCGACGGCGATATCGTGAGCGCCGTGCTGGAGGAAGCCGGCAAGTTCGCAACCGACGTGCTGGCGCCGCTCAACAAAGTCGGCGACGAGCACGGCATCAAGCTCAGCGACGGCAAGGTCACCACCGCGCCGGGCTGGCCGGATGCCTACAAGCGCTGGACCGAGGGCGGCTGGAACGCGGTCTCCGGCCCCGAGGATTTCGGCGGCCAGGGCCTGCCGCTCGCGATCAACGCCGCCTGCACCGAGATCTGGAGCGCCGCCAACGTCGCCTTCGGCCTCTGCCCGCTGCTGACGGCGTCGGCGATGGAGGCGCTGGACGCGCATGGCAGCGACGAGCTGAAGAAAATCTATCTCGAGAAGCTCGTCTCCGGCGAATGGACCGGCACGATGCAGCTGACCGAGCCGCAGGCCGGCTCCGATGTCGGCGCGTTGCGCACCCGCGCCGAGAAGCAGGCCGACGGCACCTATCGCATCAAGGGGACGAAGATCTTCATCACCTACGGCGAGCACGACATGACCGACAACATCGTGCATTTCGTGCTGGCGCGCCTGCCGGACGCGCCCGCAGGGACCAAGGGGATATCGCTGTTCCTCGTGCCGAAATTCATGGTCAACGAAGACGGCTCGCTGGGTGCGCGCAATGACATCTTTGCCTCCGGCGTCGAGCACAAGCTCGGCATGCATGCCTCCCCCACCTGCACCATGACCATGGGCGATCATGGCGGCGCGATCGGCTTCCTGGTCGGCGAAGAGAACCAGGGCATGCGCTGCATGTTCACGATGATGAACCAGGCCCGCCTCGGCGTCGGCCTCGAAGGCGTCGGTGTTGCCGACCGTGCCTATCAGCAGGCATTGTCGTACGCACAAGAGCGCAAGCAGGGCCGCGCCCTCGGCAACAAGGGTGACGGTTCCGATGCGATCTTCGTGCATCCCGACGTCAAGCGCATGCTGATGCGGATGCGGGCGCAGACCGCTGCGGCGCGCACCATCTGCTATGCGACCGCGGTGGCGATCGACGTCTCGACGCGTGCCAGGGATCCGAAGGTCCGCGCCGACGCTGCCGCGCGTGCGGCATTGCTGACGCCGATGGCCAAGGGCTATTCGACCGACATCGGCAACGAGGTCGCCTA
Source organism: Bradyrhizobium sp. GCM10028915 (assembly GCF_042666195.1). Lineage (NCBI taxonomy): Bacteria > Pseudomonadati > Pseudomonadota > Alphaproteobacteria > Hyphomicrobiales > Nitrobacteraceae > Bradyrhizobium > Bradyrhizobium sp. GCM10028915. The sequence continues at coordinate 354,074 of NZ_JBHTFN010000043.1, read as the reverse complement.
TCTCGGCGTGCAGGTGCATGGCGGCATGGGCTTCATCGAGGAGACCGGCGCGGCGCAGCACTATCGCGATGCCCGCATCACCGCGATCTACGAGGGCACCAACGGCATCCAGGCCATCGACCTCGTCACGCGAAAGCTCGCGGCCAACGGCGGCGCGTCGGTGTGGGCGCTGCTCGACGAACTCTCCGCAATCGTGAAGCAGGTCGAAGCCTCCAACGATCCCGCCTTCGGCACCACGGGCGTGAAATTGCGTGAGGCACTGGAGTCGCTGACGCGCACCAGCAAATGGCTGCTGGAGCGGCTTCCTTCCGCGCCGAACGAGGCGCTGGCCGGCGCGACGCCGTATCTGCAACAGTTCGGCGCCACGCTCGGCGGCTGCATGCTGGCGTCTGAAGCGCTCGCCGCGAAATCCGACGGCATCGCGGACGCCGGGCGCTACGTCTCGCTGGCGCGCTTCTTCGCCGAGAACATCGCCGTGCAGGCCGGCGCGCTCGAGCGCACCGTGACGGAGAGTGCGGAGTCGGTCGCGGCAGCGGATGCGGTGCTGTTGGGGTAGCTGGGACGCGTAGCCCGGATGGAGCGCAGCGCAATCCGGGGCCATCATTGCTGGTGACACGAATTCCGGATTGCGCTGCGCTCCATCCGGGCTACGAAGCCGCAAGCTTCGTACGTCGCCCCGGCCGCCATAGTACGACGCTCGCCGCCACCACGTCGAGCACCACGCACATCGCAAACGCGCTCGTGTAGTCGCCGGTTACGCTGCGCACGAGACCGACGATGCCGGGGCCGAAGGCGCTGACGATGCCGCTGATCGAGGTGCCCAGCCCCATCGCAGCGGCGAAGGCGCTCGCGCCGATCTCCCGCTGGATGATCAAGGGCGGAAACGTGATCATGTTGCCGATCGAGAAACCGTAGACGGCGCAGCACACGAGCAGCACGGTCGGATTCGTGCTTTGCAGAAGCACGAACAGCGCCGCCGCCTGGCTCGTCATCGATGCCGCGCAGGCGAGCCGCGGATCGAGCCGGTCCACGAACAGGCCGAGCGAGAGGCGCCCGACCACCGCCATCGCCGCCATGACGGTGACGGCAAGGCCCGCACTGGCGCGGCCGATCAGCGGTTCGAGGAACGTCACCTGATGGATGATGAATCCCATCTGCGCCAGCAGCGCGACCGCGATCGGCAGCACCATGGTCCAGAACGCCGCGTTGGCGAGCAGCGTCTTGCGTGAGTGAACCGAAGGCAAGGCAGTGCCGCCAGTGGATGAATTCCCACCCGACGTCGGCGGCATTTCGGTTCGCCACCCGGTGAAGATGACCACCACCGGCAGCACCAGCACCACCATCGCCAGCGTGGCCGCCAGCATCGCGGAACGAAAGCCGATGCTGCCGCTCAGCGACAGCAGCAGCGGCACGAGCACGATGCCCCCGCAGGTCGCGCCGTTGTAGGCGAGGCTGAGCGCGAGCCCGCGGCGCCGTTCGAACCAGGAGTTCAGCACGGTCGCGATCACCACCGTGCCCATGCCGGTCCAGCCGACCGACATCAGCGCATAAGCGAGATAGAGCTGCCACGGCGTCTGCAGCAGCGCCAGCAGCACCGTCGAAGCGCCGAGCGCCGACAGGCCGCACAGGATCAGCGACCGCAGCCCGATGCGGGCGAGCAGATCGTCGGTGAAGATGACGAGGACGGCAGTCAGGAGAAAGGAGAAGGTGCTGGCCGCGGAGACCAGCGTGCCCGGCCAGCCATGGGCGCGCTGCAGTTCCGCGAGATAGACGCCCTGACCGTACAGGCCGAAGCCGAACATGAAGAAAGCCATCAGGAAGCAGGCCAGCACGACGCGCCAGCCGCGATAGTGCAGCGAGGATTCGTCAACACGAGTGGCGGCAATCATCAATCGGGCAATCGGCCAAATGGAACGGCGCGAGGCGATCGTGCACCACAACCAGTGGTTTTTCAATCGAAAATGGCGGTTGATCATTGCAACGCGGAACACGGCGGCGAGCGTGATGCGCCCGTCTCGGGCGAATTCGGTCTCCAAAAGGTCGCGCTAGCGCATTGGCACGCCTGCAAGATGATGTAGGCTGACGTTTCGCGAGTCTAGCAATGTCAGTATCGCGGCGACCGCAGGGGCCCCTCATGCCGAATGGCAATATCGTCGTCAGCGAAGAGCGCGGAACGCGCGTGATCACCCTGCGCCGCCCGAGCAAGAAGAACGCGATCACGCAGGACATGTATCGGGAGATGAGCCGCGCGATCGACACCGCGCAGAACAATCCCGACATCCGCTGCATGATCATCACCGGGGGCTCCGGCGTGTTCACCGCCGGCGACGACATCGACGATTTCATGCACGCCGACACGTCGCGCCCCGAGACGCTGTCCGACGGCGCCAAGTTTCTCTATTCGCTAGCTCTCAACGCCAAGCCGGTGATCGCGGCCGTGGACGGCGCGTCGATCGGCATGGGCACCGTGATGCTGTTCCATTGCGACTATGTGCTGGCCTCGAACGCGGCGACCTTCTCCGCGCCCTACATCCATCTCGGGCTCGTGCCGGTCGGCGCGTCCAGCCTCTTGATGCCGAACACGATGGGCTACCAGCGCGCCTTCGCCATGCTGGTGATGGGACGGACTTTTACGGCCGCGGAAGCGCATGCCGCCGGCTTCGTCAACACCGTGGTCTCGCCGGGTCATACCGAGGTCGAGGCACGCAAGGTGGCGCGCGACATCTGCCGGCTTCCCGCCGAAGCGGTCGCGATCTCGCGCAAACTGCTCCGCGTCGCATCCGAGGAGCTCACCCGCCGCATCGATCAGGAGGCCCATCTGTTCGGCGAGCGGCTGAAGTCGGAAGAAGCCACCGCCGCGTTCAACGCGTTTATGAACAGGAAGAAGCGGTAGGCTGTCTTCCCTCTCCCATGGCGGGAGAGCCTGGCTCGCCGCAAAGCGGCGAGACGGGTGACGGGTTCTATCCGCGAGTCGAACTCACATTTGAATTTGCGGAGACCCCCCTCATCCGGCGCTTCGCGACACCTTCTCGAGACGGGGAGAAGGAAGAAAGCTTCGTGAAATCTTCGTGCGGAACGACTAGTCTGGTTTCATGCAACATGTTCTCCGGCTGACCGTCTTCTCGCTCGCGCTCGCCGCCCTGCCCGCGTCCGCCCAAACCGCCGCACCCGTCGAGCTGCGCATCCTGGCGATCAACGATTTCCACGGCAATCTGCGCCCGCCGCCGGGCGGCATCCGGATCAGCGATCCCGAGGACAAGGCCAGGAAGGTGATGGTGGCGGCCGGCGGTGCCGAATACATGGCGACGCTGGTGAAGCAGCTGCGCGAGGGCCACAAGAACACGATCTTCGTCGCCGCCGGCGACCTGATCGGCGCGAGCCCGTTCCTGTCGGCGATGTTCCACGACGAACCTTCGATCGAGTCGCTCTCGATGATGGGGCTCGCGATCAGCTCGGTCGGCAATCACGAATTCGACGAAGGCAAGACCGAGCTCCTGCGGATGCAGAACGGGGGCTGTCATCCCGTCGACGGCTGTCAGGGGCCGCATTCCTTTACGGGCGCCAGATTCCGCTATCTAGCGGCGTCCACCATCGAGACGGCGACGGGCAAGAGCGTGCTGCCGCCTTACGAGATCAGGGAATTCGAAGGCATCCCCATCGCCTTCATCGGGCTGACCTTGAAGGACACCGCGGGCATCGTCTCGCCATCGGGCATCACCGGCCTCGAATTCCGCGACGAAGCCGAAACGGTGAACGCGCTGGTGCCGCAGCTGAAAGCGGGTGGGGTCGAGGCGATCGTAGTGCTGATCCACCAGGGCGGCGAGCCGGCCGGCGACTACAATGAATGCCCTGCTATCACGGGGCCGATCGTCGACATCGTGAAAAAAATCGATCGCGCCGTCGACCTCGTCGTCAGTGGCCACACCCATCGTGCTTATGTCTGCGATATTGACGGGCGGCTCGTCACCAGCGGCGACAAATACGGTACTCTGGTCACCGCGATCGACCTCAAGCTCGATCCGGCAACGCGCGACATCGTCAGCGCTAGGGCCGAGAACGTCCTCGTCGCCAATGCCTCGCTGCCTAGGGATCCCGAGCAGACCGCATTGATCGACGCTTACGACAGGCTTTCGGCGCCGATCGCCAATCGCCCGGCTGGATCGGTGACGCAGACGCTGTCACGCGTGCCGAACGAGGCCGGCGAAAGCCCGCTCGGTGACGTCATTGCGGACGCGCAGCTGGCCGCGACCAGGGACGCCAAGGACGGCAGCGCCGTCATCGCGCTCACCAATCCCGGCGGCATCCGCACCGACATCGTGCCAAAGGAGAACGGCGCGATCACCTTCGGCGACGTTTTCGCCAGCCAGCCGTTCCGCAACCGGCTCGTCACCATGACGCTCACGGGCAGCCAGCTCAAGGACATGCTGGAGCAGCAATGGCTCGATCCGAAGCGGCCGCGGATTCTCCAGGTCTCGAACGGGTTCAGTTACGCCTGGGATGCGGCGAAGCCATACGGCGAGCGCGTGATCAACGAGAAGATGACGCTCAATGGCAGGCTGATCGAAGCCGGAAGCGGCTACCGCGTCACCCTCAACGATTACCTCGCAGTCGGGGGCGACGGGTTTACGGTCGCCAAACAAGGCACGGGGCCGCAATATGGCGGCTACGACGCTGACGCGCTGTTCGCGTTCTTCCGGGCGCACGGACCGATCGGACCGCTGCCGCTGAGCCGCATCCTGCGCGTGAATTGATCCGGATCAAACAGGCCGCTCCGGGACACCCTTTGCCATTCCCGGGGGAACGCATAGATTGGGTTTTGCATTTGCGTTTTGGCGCCGGATGCGCCAAGCGACGTCGAGAGCCCGCATCCCATGAGGCCGACTGATGAGTACGCTTCTCCTCTCCCACAAGGCCTGCCTCGACCACGTCACGCCGCCGGGACACCCTGAAAGGCCGGACCGCCTGCGCGCGGTGGAGGAAGCGCTGTCGCATGAGCGCTTCCAGTTCCTGGTGCGCGACCAGGCGCCGGAGGGCGATCTCGACCTCGTCACGCTCTGCCACAACGAGCACTACGTCACGGAGCTGCGCCACATCGCGCCGACCAGCGGACAGGTCTATATCGATGGCGACACCTCGATGTCGCCTGGCACGTGGGAAGCGGTGATGCGCGGCGTCGGCGGCGCGGTCGCGGCGACCGAAGCGGTGATGGCGGGCGAGCATCGCAACGCCTTCGTCGCGGTGCGCCCGCCCGGCCACCACGCCGAGATCGGCAAGCCGATGGGTTTCTGCTTCTTCGACAACGTCGCCATCGCCGCGCGCCACGCGCAGCGTAAATACGGCATCAAGCGCGCGGCCATCGTCGATTTCGACGTGCATCACGGCAACGGCACGCAGGATATTTTCTGGTCGGACCCGACCGTGATGTACTGCTCGACGCACCAGATGCCGCTGTTTCCGGGCACCGGTGCCAAGAGCGAGCGCGGCGACCACGACACCATCGTCAACGCACCGCTCGCCTCCGAGGACGGCGGGCCGGAATTCCGCATCGCGTTCGAGAATCTGATCCTGCCGCAGCTCGAAAAATTCAGCCCGGAGCTGCTCGTCATCTCTGCCGGCTTCGACGCGCATTATCGCGATCCGCTGGCGTCGCTGAATTTGCGCGCGGAGGATTATGCCTGGGTGACGCGTAAGTTGATGGACCTCGCTGACAAGACCGCCGGAGGGCGCGTTGTTTCTGTGCTCGAGGGCGGCTACGACCTGCAAGGACTGAAAGAATCTGTTACGGCGCATGTCGGCGCCCTGATGGGCGCCTGACACACCCGCCACATTGCGCCCGCAAAACTTTGCTTTCTCCGACGTGAAGCGAATCGGGCAATCGGAAACTTATATGGCCGAAAATACCCAAATCGACATCTCCAGGCTGACCTTCGAACGCGCCATCGAGGAGCTCGAAACGATCGTGAAACGGCTCGAGGACGGCAAGGTGCCGCTCGAGGAATCCGTGACGATCTACGAGCGCGGCGAGGCCCTGAAGCGCCGCTGCGAGGAGTTGCTGCGCCAGGCCGAGGCGCGCGTCGACAAGATCACCACCGATGCCAGCGGCCAGGCGACCGGCACCGCGCCGCTCGACGTCCAGTAAGGGCCGCCTTCAAAGCCGCCTATCTCACGCAGCGCGCACCGGCAATTTTTCATGATCGCACGCCGCCGTCGGCGTTGCTGCTGCTTGATTCCAGGGAACCGGCGCTCCGGAGATTATGGAACCTCCCTCAGAGCGCCCCTCGTCCTCCTGAATCCGGCCTAAAAATAGCTTCCCCACGCGAAAAACCTTGCCGAGGAACCGGGCTAGCTTTGGAACCCTTCCGATGGCGCCAGGATTAACCACTCTGGCCCGCGGGTTGCAGGTGCATGCCCGTAATCGGGCCCAGCGGGTTGGCTTTGGCCCAAGCTTTGGTGTAAAGCTGCGCGGAGTGTGGCTTTTTGTAAGCCTTGCGTGGGCACTGATTACCGACGGCAAGCGCTTCAAACTGCTGATGAATTGGCTGGGATGGACGAAGCCGATCTAAGTGACAGGGATCACAGAGACTGAACCGGAGAGCACTTAAGCTCACCTAAGCTTGAAGACGGGGCTTTGCCCCATGCAGGTGGCTCCGACGGTTTAAGGACTCGCGCTGCGCCGATATTGAGCAAACCCATCGCGCGCCGGAACGATCTTCCGGCGCTGACAAATTGGAAATCGCCGTGAACGCATATAGTAAAACGCCGCTTCTCGACACCATCCGGACGCCGGACGACCTGCGCAAACTCAAGGTCGAGCAGGTTCGCCAGGTCGCCGACGAGCTGCGTCAGGAGACCATCGATGCCGTCTCGGTGACCGGCGGTCACTTCGGCGCAGGCCTTGGTGTGGTCGAGCTCACCACTGCAATCCATTACATCTTCGACACCCCGCGCGACCGGCTGATCTGGGACGTCGGCCACCAGGCCTATCCGCACAAGATCCTCACCGGCCGGCGCGATCGCATCCGCACGCTGCGCACCGGCGGCGGCCTGTCCGGCTTCACCAAGCGCAGCGAGAGCGATTACGATCCGTTCGGCGCCGCGCATTCCTCGACCTCGATCTCCGCCGGCCTCGGCATGGCGGTCGCGCGCGACCTCTCCGGCGGCAAGAACAACGTTATCGCCGTCATCGGTGACGGCGCGATGTCGGCGGGCATGGCCTATGAGGCCATGAACAATGCGGGGGCGATGAACTCGCGCCTGATCGTCATCCTCAACGACAACGACATGTCGATCGCGCCGCCGGTCGGCGCGATGAGCGCCTATCTGTCGCGGCTCTACTCGGGCAAGACCTATCGCACGCTGCGCGATGTGGCCAAGCAGATCAACCAGCGCCTGCCCAAGATCCTCGCCAACCGAGCCAACCGCGTCGAGGAATATTCCCGCGGCTTCATGATGGATGGCGGCACGCTGTTCGAGGAGCTCGGCTTCTATTACGTGGGCCCGATCGACGGCCACAACCTCGACCATCTCCTGCCGGTGCTGAAGAACGTGCGCGACATGGAGACCGGCCCGATCCTGCTCCACGTCGTGACGCAGAAGGGCAAGGGCTATGGCCCGGCGGAAGCCTCCGCCGACAAGTACCACGCGGTCGTCAAGTTCGACGTCGCGACCGGCACCCAGGCCAAGTCCAAGCCGAACGCGCCGGCCTATCAGAACGTATTCGGCCAGAGCCTCGTCAAGGAAGCGGAGAAGGACGACAAGATCGTCGCCATCACCGCGGCCATGCCTTCCGGCACCGGCGTCGACATCTTCAACAAGGCGTTCCCGGACCGCACCTTCGACGTCGGCATCGCCGAGCAGCACGCAGTGACGTTCGCCGCCGGTCTCGCCACCGAAGGCTACAAGCCGTTCTGCGCGATCTACTCGACCTTCCTGCAGCGCGGCTACGACCAGATCGTGCATGACGTCGCGATCCAGAGCCTGCCCGTGCGCTTCGCCATCGACCGCGCCGGCCTCGTCGGCGCCGACGGCGCCACCCATGCCGGTTCGTTCGACAACGCCTATCTCGGTTGTCTGCCGAACATGGTGATCATGGCCGCGTCCGATGAAGCCGAGCTGGTGCACATGGTTGCAACCCAGGTCGCGATCAATGATCGTCCGAGCTCGCTGCGCTATCCGCGCGGCGAAGGCCGAGGCATCGAGATGCCCGAAGTCGGCATTCCGCTCGAGATCGGCAAGGGCCGCATCGTCCGCCAGGGCAGCAAGATCGCCCTGCTCTCCTTCGGCACGCGCCTCGCCGAATGCGAGAAGGCCGCCGACGAGCTTGCAGCCCACGGCCTTTCGACCACGATCGCTGATGCGCGCTTCATGAAACCGCTGGACACCGAGCTCGTGCTCAAGCTCGCGCGCGACCACGAGATCCTGATCACGATCGAGGAAGGCTCGGTCGGCGGTTTCGGCTCGCATGTCGCGCAATATCTGACCGATCAGGGCGCGCTCGACAGCGGCCTGGTGCGGTTCCGCACCATGGTGCTGCCCGACGTGTTCCAGGACCACGACACCCCGGCGGCGATGTACGGTCGTGCCGGTCTCGACGCCAAGGGCATCGTCGCCAAGGTGTTCGAGGCGCTCGGCAAGGACGTCAAGGCCGAGACGGTCAAGCTCGCCTGATAGCGAGCTTCGACCTTCCGCGAAGCAGCTGTGATGAAAATCTATCTGGCAGGCCCCGACGTGTTCCTGCCAGATGCGGTCGAGATCGGCCGGCACAAAGTCGCGGTCTGTGCCGCGCACGGCGTCACCGGCCTCTATCCCCTCGACAACGAAATCGACCGCGCCGCGCCCGACGCCTCGCGGCAGATCTTTTGCGGCAACGAGGCGATGATGGACGCGGCCGATGCGATCATCGCCAACCTCACGCCGTTCCGCGGCGCCGGCGCCGATCCCGGCACCGTCTACGAGCTCGGCTACATGGCCGGCCGCCGCAAGTTCTGCCTCGCCTATTCCAATGACGGTGCCGCCTATGCCGACCGTGTCAGTCGCTTCATGGACGTGACGTCCGAAGACGGACGGCTGGTCGATGCGCAGGGGCTGACGGTCGAGGATTTTGGCCTCGTCGATAATCTCATGATGATCCACGCGCTGGAGCTGCATGGCTGCCCGCTGGTGACGCCGGCGCAGATGCCGATCGACGTCTGGCACGATCTGGCCGCGTTCGAGGCTTGCGTCCGGATGGCGGCCGCGCGATTGATCGCTACATAAGCGCCTCAGGCGTCTTCGGAGAGATGATGTCCCCTGCCCGCAAGCGCGCGGATGTTCTGCTGGTCGAGCGCGGCCTGTTCGAGAGCCGGGCGCGGGCGCGCGCGGCGATCGAGGCCGGGCTCGTCACCGCCGACGACAAGCAGGTCGCAAAGCCGTCGGAGACCATCGCCGAGGACGCCGTGATCCAGGCCGAGCCCGCGCACCCCTACGTCTCCCGCGGCGGCGTCAAGCTCGCCGGCGCGCTGGAGCGCTACCCGATCGAGATCGAGGACCATGTCTGCCTCGACGTCGGCGCCTCCACCGGCGGATTCACCGAGGTACTGCTGGCGAATGGCGCGAGCCTCGTCTTTGCCGTCGATGTCGGCACCAGCCAGTTGCATCCCTCGCTGCGCGGTCACGCCAAGATCGTGTCGATGGAAGAGACCGACATCCGCGCCTATGACGGCAAGCGCCTGCCGGCGCGGCCCGATGTCGTCGTGATCGACGTCAGCTTCATCTCGCTCAAGACGGTGCTGCCCATCGCGCTGTCGCTGGCCGCCGCGCCGATGAGCCTGCTGGCGCTGATCAAGCCGCAATTCGAGGCGGACCGGAAGCACAACAAGAAGGGCATCGTCCGCGACGCCGCCGTGCACAGCGAGATCTGCGACGACATCGCCGCCTTTGCTGCCTCGCTCGGCTGCACCGATATCGAGGTGTTCCCGTCGGCGATCACCGGCGGCGATGGCAACATCGAATTCTTCCTGGGCGCGCGCCGTGGTTGAGCGCGTGACGATCGATCACGTTGGCCATCGCGGCGACGGCGTCTCGCTCGACGCCGGCGAGGCCATCTATGTGCCCTACACGCTCGGCGGCGAGACCGTCGAAGTCGATCATGTCGTCGGCAATCATCCCGACCGCCGCAAGCTGCTGGTAGTGGACGTCGCCAGTCCCGAGCGCGTCGCGCCATTCTGTCCGCATTTCGGCGTCTGCGGCGGCTGCGCGATCCAGCACTGGGCGACTGAACCGTATCACGCCTGGAAGCGCGGCATCGTGGTCGAGACCCTGGCCCAGGCCGGCATCGACTGCGAGGTGACGCCGCTGGTCGACGCTCACGGCGCGGGGCGCAGGCGCATCACGCTGCACGGCCGGTTCGGCACCCATGACATCCTCAAGGTCGGCTTTTCGGCTGCCAGCGCGCACGACGTCATCCCGATTGATCGCTGCCCGATCCTCGATCCCGGGCTCGAGGGTGCACTCGATGCCGGTTGGGCGCTCGCCGAGCTGCTGACGTCCAAAATGCCGGTGACGAAACCGCTGGACATCCAGGTCACCGCGACCGCCAACGGTCTCGATGTCGACGTGCGCGGCTCCGGCCCGCTGCCAACGCCGCTCGTGACGGCGCTGTCGCGCGTGGCCGAGCAGCACCGCCTGGCGCGGCTGACACGGCACGGCGAACTGGTGCTGCAACGCCTGCCACCGACCCTGCAGATGGGCCGCGCCGAGGTGACGCTGCCGCCGGGCTCGTTCCTGCAGGCGACCGTCGCCGGCGAAGAGACGCTCGCGTCGCTGGTCGCCGAGCGCATCGGCAAGGCGAAGAACGTTCTCGATCTCTTCTGCGGCGTTGGTCCGTTCGCGTTGCGACTCGCCGAGAAGGCCCGCGTCACTGCCCATGACAACGACGCCGGCGCCATTACGGCGCTCGCAAAGGCCGCGCGCACGCCGGGTCTCAAGCCGATCAAGGCCGAGCCGCGCGATCTGTTTCGCCGTCCCCTGGTGGCACCGGAGCTGCGCGATTTCGACGCCATCGTGTTCGACCCGCCGCGCCAGGGCGCGCAGGCGCAGGCCTTGAAGCTCGCCGCGAGCAAGGTGCCTGTGGTGGTCGCGGTCTCCTGCAACGTCGCGACCTTTGCCCGCGACGCGCGGCTGCTGATCGATGGCGGGTACAAGATCGACGTAGTCGTGCCGGTGGATCAGTTCCGCCACACGCCGCATGTCGAGCTCGTTGCGAAGTTCACGCGCTAGTTAGCGTCGAAGGCCACTCAACGCCGGCGACTCGCCGGGCAGCATGTTCGATCTGAGATCGCTGTCCATGCGGCCCGAGTCCTGCTGGGTGAACCCGGCCCCAAACGACAGGCTGAGGTTGGAGGTCGGCTTGAACTCGACACCCGCAAATGCGCCGTAGCCGGGCGAGGCGCTGGAGGTGAGCGGCGCAAGCGAGCTGCCAATGCCGCCGCCGTATTTCAGGGTGTCGAACCCGGCAAAGAACGTGACGGGCATGCCGCCCGCGGTCTTGGTGTTGTAGCCGAACTGCGTGCTGTCGTAGGAGAGCGCGCTGAAATTGCCGCTCAGTCCGGCCGGGCTGAGGCCGCTCCAATTGAGATTGCCATGCTGGCTGCCGACAAAGAAGCCGTTCGAATTGCTGCGGCCGCTTGCGTCGCCGCCATTGAAGCTCGGGAAAATGCCGTAGCTATCGGCGCTCTGGCCGGCAACACCGCCGAATCCAAAAGGTCCGCCGGGGATCCAATATTGCAGGGGTGCGGCTTGCGCATGAGCCGGCGCTTCGCCGAGGCAGAGCAGGGCAAGAAAAACCGCGAGACCGCAAGAGGGTGTAAGCCTGAACATTCAAATAACCGTCGAAAGCTTGCGAATTATACCCACCAGACATCATGAATGCCAGCATAGCGACACCATTCTCCCCCTGAGTTCCGGGATCACGTTTTTCTGCCAATTTGAACTTCCCCCATGCCGGATTGACCCACCTAAGGGGGCGCGTCAGCACGGAGGCTGTCATGGAGGTCAATTCCGACAAGTTGAATGCCTTTATGGGCAAGATGGTCACCGAATTCGGGGCGGCGATGAATGCATCGCTGGTCCTGCTCGGGGACAAGCTCGGTCTCTACCGTACCCTTGCCGCCAAGGGACCGATGAACTCGTCCGAGCTCGCAAGCGCCACCGGGACGGCGGAGCGCTACGTCCGCGAATGGCTCGCGAGTCAGGCGGCGTCCGGCTACATCGAATACGATTCCGCTTCGGCAAAATTCTCGATGCTACCGGAGCAGGCGATGGCGCTTGCCGATGAGGACAGTCCGGTGTTCCTCGGCGCGTTCGGCAATGTCATTGCCTCGGCATTTCTCGACGAGCCGAAGATCTCGGACGCATTCAAATCCGGCAAGGGCGTCGGCTGGAACCGGCGCAGCGAGTGCCTGTTCTGCGGCACCGCCCGCTTCTTCCGGACCGGGTACATGCATCATCTGGTGCAGGAATGGTTGCCCGCGCTCGACGGCGTCGTGGACAAGCTGAAGCGCGGCGCCAAGGTCGCCGATGTCGGCTGCGGGCACGGCGTCTCGACACGGCTGATGGCGGAAGCCTTCCCGAACTCCCGCTTCTACGGCTTCGACTATCACGAGGGTTCGATCGAGGCCGCGCGAAAGGCGGCCACCGAAGCCGGATTGGGCGACCGGGTCAGCTTCGCTGTTCATTCCGCCAAGACCTATCCGGCCGAGGGCTATGATCTCGTCTGCTTCTTCGATTGCCTGCATGACATGGGCGATCCCGTCGGCGCCATCGGCCACGTGCGCGAGACCATGGCAAAGGACGGCACCTGCATGCTGGTCGAGCCGTTCGCAGGCGACCGCCTCGAGGACAATCTCAACCCGGTCGGGCGGGTCTATTATGCGGCGTCGACCATGATCTGCACGCCGGCCTCGCTCGACCAGGAGGTGGGCCTCGCACTGGGCGCGCAAGCGGGCGAGGCAAGGCTGCGCAAGGTCGCGCGAGAGGGCGGACTGACGCGCTTCCGCCGCGCCGCTGAAACGCCCTTCAATCTGATTCTGGAGGCGCGGATCTGATCTTCCGATTCCGGCGCGTGGCCGCGGCATATGCCATGCCGATGCTGCAGCCACGCCCGGCGCCGACACCCTCCCTCGCTCGCGCCGCGACGTAAGCTGGCGATCGGACAAGGCGACGCGAGTCCGTCATGACGGGAGGACGACGAAGCCGCTCTCCATGAATTTGCGATGGCGCTGAATGGGGGCCGTGGATCATCGGAGGTGCCTGGCTGTCCGTTGGCGGACAAAGGGTCGACCTGCTCTATCGCAACGCCGACGCTGTCGAAGTCGTCATGGAATCCTGTCGGGCCGGCATCATCACCATGGACTACCAGCCCGGCCATCCACACGGCTTCTGCTCGGCGATCTGGATGGGCGAGATCGCCTATTGCCAACCACTGCGCGATCCGCAAGACCTGATCAACCGGTTGAAATCGATCGCGCTGCCCTACCCGCAACCGTTGCGGGATGCTCTGATCCGGCGCTTCCAGTGGGAAATCCTCTTCGGCATCGAGAATGCGGAGCTTGCGGCCGCACGTAACGAGCAGACCCATATCGCCGGATGCGTCTACCGGTCGCTGGCCTGCGTTGCGCAGATCGTGTTCGCACGAACGAGCGCTATCTCATCAACGAGAAGGGTGCGCTATGGAAGCAGCGCGGTTACCGCTGACAATTCCGCATCTGGACGAGCAGGGACGGAGATCTGGCGACTGATCGGCAATGGCGCTTTGGCGACCGCCTGCGACGTCTTGCGTCAGATCGACCGGCAATTGAAGGCGCTGACGCGGTCCAGCGAGCAGCAGCCGTGATCTGCTACGCGGTCCTGTCCACCGAGGACGATGTATCCGACGGCGGATATTTTGTCACGGGCACCACGAAGGACTTGTTGCGGACCTGGTAGATGATCTTGCCATTCTGCCCGTCGTCGGTCGCAATCTGCGCCTGGCCGAACATGATGACGTTCTTGTAGACGGTGCCGGTGCCCTGACGGGTGACGCCATCGGTGGTGACGCTGACCTGCGCTTCGTCGCCGTTGACAGCGAGCACCCTGAAGCTTGCGCTCTTGCCATTGTCACTGGAATAGCCGCCCCAGCTTCCCATCAGGCGGCTGTCGGAGGCCGGCGGCGCCTGCTTCTCGAGAGTCGCGGTCTGCTTGCCCGCGCCTGCAGATGACAACAGCACCAGACTCTTGCCGTCCTTGGTGCCGACCGTGACCGTGCCGAAGGTGAGAAGCGAACCGGCGACCTCGCCAAAGCCGCGCTCGGTGCGCCCGTTATGGGTGTACTCGACTTGCGCCCGGGCCCCGCGGATGTTCACGACCTTGAAGCTGACGGGCTGGTTGTTGCCAGCCCAATTGCCCTTCCACTCACCGAGCAGGGAGCTCTGGTGATACACTCGCTCGAGAGCGGGAGAAATCTGGCTGGTGCTCGAGGTGACGATGGCCATTGGGTTGCTCGGCGGATGTGTCTGACAGGCCCGCTTCTTTCGCGCCCCGACAGCAACGTCAGAACCTTATCCGGAAACAAATGAAAGCAGCCGATTAGGGCCACGCAACGGTTAACGCATGGTTAAAATTCCATCGCCGGCAAATAGGGCAAAAGGTCTCGTCCGGTGGCCGCGCTCAGCGACCCCAGCGGTCCGACCAGATCTTCTCGCCGATCATGCAGTTCACACGCGGCTCCTTGTCCTTCTCCGCAACCCGCATCACGGGACGCTCTGGCATACGGCCCGCAACCTCCATCAAGAGCTTGGTGCGGATGGCTTCCTTGAACTTATCGCGGTCCTTGATCGTGATGACGAAGGAACCGGGGCCGCCGATGACGCAATCCTCATAGTAGAAATCGAGATTGTCGATATCCATGGTCGAGTAGGAGGGTTCCTTGACCATGATCGGCAGGCCGTTGATGACGATACCCTTCTCGATCGCTGCGTCGCGCGCAATCGTGACCGGAGTGCCGTTGTTGTTGGGACCGTCGCCGGAAATGTCGATCACGCGGCGCAAGCCCCGATAGGGATCCTCGTCGAACAGCGGCATCGCGAAACTGATCGCGCCGGAGATCGAGGTGCGCGAGGCACGCCGGATCGGCGTCTTCAGGATTTCGGCGGCGACGGCATCGGCGGTCTCCGGTCCGTCGACCAGCCGCCACGGAATGATGATCTTCTGGTCGGTCGAAGCGGCCCACTCGAAATAGGTCACCGCGATCCGGCCGTTCGGGCCCAGCTTCAGCGCCTGCAGGAATTCCTTCGACTGGATCGCCTGCGCATAGCCTTCACGCTGGACCGCGAGCTCGTCCATGTCCATGGAGTAGGAGACGTCGACGGCGAGGATCAGCTCGACATCGACCGTCTGCGCGTCTCTGTCGGCTGCTTGCCGCTGCGGCTGATTTTTGAGTAGCGCCAGTCTGGGCGACTCAAACTTGGGTCCTGGTGCCGCGATGCCCGCGACGTCCCCTCCGGCGAACATGCCGGTCACCAGCACAGCCCCGATCGAGAACAGCAAGCGCATCGCAGCCTCCCGTCGTATGACCTGATGGTGACATGCAATCGCCTTGCCGCAAAGTCCGAAGATCGCTCGCGCTTCACATTCCGGTTAGGCATTTGCCAGTTAGGCATTTGGAGGCGGGAATTGCGAAGCAGTACGCAAAGCGGCCGCGATGTTGCCGCGCTCGCGCCGCTGGACTGCGCGATCGCTGGCGCCGGCATGCCGTCATGTGCGGTCCGCTCCCGGACTGACGGGCCACTGGACAGCGCATCTCGCCCACTTGTCCGGCGCGATTTCCATGTTAGGCTGGCCGGACAGATGGGGATGGAGTCCCCCGACAACCGCCCGGCGGCCTGTGACCGTAGTGGGCTGATGACTCCTGCTTGAGGAGGGGCAATTTGGGGCCTCTGCCTTCGGCGGGAGCATGGACGAACCCGCCGCCGGCGGGTTTTTTGTTGCCTGGACGCGAAGGCAAGGAGCGGCCGAGGAGAGGCCGAGGAGAAGTCCTGGACGTGACGACGACAACACCGAATGCTGCGCGTGCGGGGCTGCCCAGGGGAATCTGGGTGCTCGGTTTCGTCTCGATGCTGATGGACGTCTCTTCCGAGATGATCCACGCACTGCTGCCGGTCTATCTCGTCACCGTGCTCGGCGCCTCCACGCTCACCGTCGGCTTCATCGAGGGCATTGCCGAGGCGACCGCCTCGATCACGAAGATCTTCTCCGGCGCGTTGTCCGACTGGCTCGGCCGGCGCAAATTGCTCGCCGCGCTCGGCTACGGGCTCGCCGCCCTGACAAAACCGCTGTTCCCGCTTGCCCCCAGCGTCGAATGGCTGGTTGCCGCGCGCTTCATCGACCGCGTCGGCAAGGGCATCCGCGGCGCGCCGCGCGATGCACTGATCGCCGATATCGCACCTATCGGTTTGCGCGGCGCGAGCTTCGGCCTGCGTCAGTCGCTCGACACTATCGGTGCGTTCGTCGGGCCGCTCATGGCGATCGGCCTGATGTGGTGGACGGCGGACAATTTTACGGCGGTGTTCTGGGTGGCGGTGCTGCCGGGCTTCCTGTCGTTCGGACTGATCGCGTTCGCGGTGAGCGAGCCGGAGCCGGACCCTGGCCGGGAGCCGTCAAGGAATCCACTGAATACCGCCGCGATGCGCCAGCTCGGGTCCGTGTACTGGCGCGTGGTCGCGGTTGGCGTCGTGTTCACGCTGGCGCGTTTCAGCGAAGCCTTCCTCATCCTGCGCGCGCAGAACATCGGGCTCAATGCCATGTGGGTGCCGGCCGTGCTGGTGCTGATGAACATAGTCTATGCGTTGTCGGCCTATCCGGCCGGCGTGCTCTCGGACCGGATCAACCGCACCGGCTTGCTCGCGCTCGGCCTCGTCTTCCTCGCCGGCGCCGATCTCGCGCTCGCACTGCTGCCAAACCTTGGCGGCCTCGCCCTCGGCGTCGTGCTGTGGGGACTGCATATGGGATTGACGCAAGGCCTGCTCTCGGCCCTCGTCGCCGACGCAGCGCCACCGAGCTTGCGCGGCACCGCGTTCGGCTATTTCAACCTGTTCACCGGCCTTGCCATGCTGGCCGCAAGCGTGATCGCCGGAGCGCTGTGGGATAGCTATGGTCCGGCCGGCACGTTCCTGGCCGGGCTCGGCTTCGCGCTGGTCGCGCTCATGGGACTGTTCGCCGTCGGCAACGGGCTGGCAACGGAGGAGAAACGATGACGGGGGGCTGTTCGACGTGCTGAGCGGAGCGCTTACGATCATGATCGGCAGCGTGCTCGGCGGCTGCGCGCGCTATTTCATCTCCGGCGCGATCGCCCGGCGGCTGGGCGAGACGTTTCCGTGGGGCACCGTGACCATCAACGTCACCGGCGCCTTTCTGATCGGCATTTTTGGCGCATTGGCGACCCATCCCGGCTCGGCCTTCGCCGCGCCCGATCCATGGCTGTTCGCGGTCACCGGCTTTCTTGGCTGCTACACCACGGTGTCCTCGTTCAGCCTGCAAACGCTGACGCTGGCGCGCAACGGCGAGGCGATGCACGCGCTCGGAAATGTCGCGGTCTCCGTCGTGCTCTGCCTCGCCGCCGTCAGTTGCGGCTTCCTCCTCGCGGACACTCTGGGAGGCTAGAGGCAGATGAAGTCCCCCTCCTCTGCGGATCGCTGGCGCACCGCGACGCTCTATGCCTGGGTTGCCGCCGGCAGCATGGTCGGCGGGCTGACGCGCTATCTGGTCGGGCTTGCGCTCGACACCGGCCCCGGCTTCCCGGTCGCGACGCTGTTCATCAACGCCACGGGCTCACTGATCATCGGCTTCTACGCGACGCTGACCGGGCCCGACGGCCGCGTGCTGGCGCGGCCCGAGCACCGGCAGTTCGTCATGACCGGGTTCTGCGGCGGCTACACGACCTTTTCAACCTTCAGCCTGGAGACCTTCCGCCTGTTCCACGGCGGCATGAAATATACGGCGCTCGCCTATATCGCGGCATCCGTCATTTGCTGGCTGGTGTCGGTATGGGCAGGCCATATGATAGCCAGCGGCGCCAACCGCTTGCGAAGGAGCTAATCTTGCAAATCCCCAATCAGGCAGTTTCGCTCCGGATCTTCATTGGCGAGAACGACCATTTCGACGGCAAGCCGCTCTATGAAGCGATCGTGATGACGGCGCGCGAGCGGCATCTGGCCGGCGCTACCGTGCTGCGCGGCCCGATGGGCTTCGGCAAGTCGAGCCGGCTCCACACGTCGAAGATTCTGCGGCTCTCGGAAGACCTGCCGCTGTTGATCGAGATCGTCGACAGCGAGGACAACATCAATGCATTCCTGCCCATCCTGGATGGCATGATGTCGAGCGGCCTGATCACCTTGGAGAAGGTGCAGGTCCTGCAATATGGTGAGAAGGCCGCGCGCTGAGCGCGCGCCGGCAGGAACCCGAGCCCGCCATATCCGGGAGGCGGAATGAACGACACTGTTGCCAAACCTAAAACCAGGACGAAGACCAAGGTCGAGCGGCCGAAGCTGCATAAGGTCATCCTGATCAACGACGACTTTACGCCCCGCGAATTCGTCACGATGATCCTCAAAGCCGAGTTCCGCATGACCGAGGATCAGGCCTACAAGGTCATGATCACGGCCCATAAGCTCGGCGCCTGCGTGGTCGCCGTGTTCACCAAGGACGTCGCAGAGACCAAGGCTACCCGCGCAACGGATGCCGGCCGCACCAAGGGCTATCCCCTGCTGTTCACGACGGAGCCGGAGGAATAGTGGCCCCGGCCCGGCTTTGGTGCTTTTGCGCCTTCTTTCGGATTCAGCGCCGAATCCGCTCTGCCGAATAATGTATCTATTGGCCGTCAACAGGCGCATGGTGAGCCATCACCGGCCCATCACGGCGTCCATCGGTGACTGAGAGAGTCTTTGCGCTCCCGCCAATGCGGAGCGTCCCATGCAAGACACCACCAAGCGCACCATCCCGCTGAGCAATCGCCTTGCCCAATTGGCCGCCGAGGCCCGCCGTCGCGCGGAGATAGCCCCGCCCGGCGTTCAGCGGGAATCGCTGCTCAAAGCGGCGCGATTGAGCGAAACGGCCTCGCACATTCATGATTGGCTGAGTTCGCCAGGCCTGAAGGCGCCGCGCTAGTCGCCAATGCAGCATCGGCCTGCTGACGGAGCGGAAGCCCAAGGCAGCAGTGCCAGTTGAGCGCCGACGCCGCATTGCCGGCAACCGAACTCAAATATAAGTTGTACGTGGTGAACGATATCTTGTTTTGATTGTTGAGATAGCGTTCCCCGAACGCAGCGGGAGCAGCCAACAGCAAAGCAGCCCCCGATGATGAAATCTCTTATCGCCTTCGCGATGTTCGCGCTCCTCGGAGTGTCCGTGATGCTGTTGCCCGGTTTTGCTCCGCAAGTGAAGGCGCGCGAGACAGTCGCTTTGGCGAAGTCGGACCGGCTGGCGAGCCATCCGGTGGCCAGGAATTGCCTGGGCCAGGTCTGGCCGGACTTCGAAGCATCGTGTCTGCGCCGAGGTGAATCCGATGTCAGGATTCATGAAGCTCGTTTGGTCACTGCGCGCCGCTAGACCATCAATCTCAAAGCGCCGGCCGAGCTTGTCGGATGAGCCAGAAAGTGTCGTGCACAGATGTCAACACCTCCAACCTCCTTGCCGAACGTTCTCGTCGTCGAAGACGAGATGATCCTGCGCATGCGCGCGGTCGATATCGTGGAGGATGCAGGCTTCTGCCCTGTGGAGGCCGTCAACGCCGACGAAGCAATCTCGATCCTCGAGTCGCGGTCGGACATCTCGCTTCTGTTCAGCGACATCCAGATGCCCGGCACCATGGACGGGTTGAAGCTCGCCCACGCGGTGCACGATCGCTGGCCTGCCATCAAGATCGTGCTGGTTTCCGGTCAGGTAAAGCCGTCTGAAACCGAAACGCCGGCGGACAGTCGCTTCTTTCGCAAGCCGCTCGCCGTCGACGAAATGATCTCGCAGTTGCAGACGATGATCGGAGCGGGCGCGCTCAAAATCCTTCCGAACACAACGACGGATCCTGGGGAAAACCTTGGGGTTGCCCGATCGCCACAGGAATCGGTTCTGGTGGCGGAGAACGACAATCTGCGCCTGTTGCTGGAACAGGCCGACACCGACGCCAAGGTCCTGCTCGCTCAAGCCGGCATCGAAGCCCACGAACGCGAGGCTGCCGACAAGTTGCAAAAGCTGATCCTCGGAGAGCTGCATCATCGCATCAAGAATACGCTTGCGACGGTGAGCGCGATCGCAGCCCAGAGCTTTCGGGCCGCAATCAATCTCGAGCAAGGCCAAAAGGCCATGGATGGCCGCTTGCTGGCGTTGGGGCGCGCCCACGACCTGTTGATACAGGTCAGCTGGTCAAATGCGAGCCTCACTCACACCCTGAGCGGCGCCACCGATCCTTTTGACAGTCAGGGGGGTCGACGATTCCATTTCAATGGGCCGGATCTCCGGATCACGTCCGGTGCCGTGATAGCGCTCGCGATGACGTTCAACGAGCTCTGCACCAACACCACGAAGTTCGGCGCGCTGTCCAGTTCCTCCGGCCATGTCGAGATCGCATGGACGGTGGACGAGATCGAGCAAAGGCTGCGCCTGAAGTGGAGCGAAAGCGGCGGCCCTGCGGTGGCGCCGCCAACACGGCGAAGCTACGGCACCCGGATGATCGAATCGCTCGGCCAGCAACTGAACGGGCAGGTGCGGCTGGCCTATGAACCGTCCGGATTCGTCTATCAGCTGGATGTCCCGCTGAGGTCGGTGATGGCGTCGAACGCCTGAATTCTGCTTACCGGCTTGGCGGCGGTCATCCGAGGACGACCTCAGGCCATCGCCACCGGCGTCTCCTCCGTCAGCCCGTACACGCGTTGCGCCTTTGAAAAGCCTGCGATCGGGAATTCGCCGAGCTCGTGCCAGTCGTGCCGGCAGACATTGGCGAACATTTCCGAGGCGACGACGGTCCGCCCCAGGCGACCCGTGATCTTCTCGAGCCTGGCGGCAAGGTTCACGGCGGGGCCGATGCAGGTGAAGTCGAGGCGGTTGCCGCCTCCAATATTGCCGTAGAGGATGTTGCCGACGTGGAGCGCCACGCCGAAGCGGAAGCGCTCGACGACGTCGCCGACAGGATACGCGAGCGCCTCGACGCTGGCGCGGGATTCGCGCGCCGCTTCCAGCACGCGCGTGCAGACATGCGCGGCATCGCCGACATATTCGTCGATCGGGAATACCGCGAGCAGGCCGTCGCCCATGAATTTCAGCACCTCGCCGCCATGACCGCGGATCGCGGCGACCTGGCAGTCGAAATAATGGTTGAGGATCTCGACCACGGTCTCGGCCGGCAGCCGGTCCGACAGTGCGGTGAAGCCACGCAGATCGGAGAGCCAGATCGCAGCCTGCATGGTGTCGTTGTGGCCGCGGCGGATCTGACCGCCGAGGATGCGCGCGCCGGCACGATTGCCGACATAGGTGTCGAGAAGCATCTCGGCGGTGCGGCGCAGGCTGATGATCTCGGTGATGCGCGCGAGCGGCTTGACGATGGTGTGAATCGCCGCGATGTGTTCATCGGTGAAGCCGCCTGGATGGCGCGTTGTCCAGCTCGTCGCGTGGACCGAGCCGTCGAGAAACTGCATTGGCGTCGCGACGTAGTCGGTTACGCCTTCGGCACGCATATCGTCGAAAAAAGGGAAATGCTTGCTGCCGGGATCGTCCATGCGTCCCCGCACCTCAAGTCCCTGCTCGAACACGACCCGCAGCGGACTTCTGGCGAATTCCGGCGTCTCCAGGATCTCGAAATCGACCGTGCCGATCTCGACCTCCTCGCCTTCCCGCCAGATGAAGTTGCGACCGAAAATTTCGGGATGCAGCGTGCGGATGAAGATGCCGAACCGCCATAGCGGCAGACCGGCTGCAACCATCCGTTCGCAGGCTTCGGCCGTCATCTCGGCCGGGGCCTTCGACGACCAGGCGCCGTCGATCAGCCAGTTGGTGATACGTTGGAGCTCGGAGCTTTCCATGCGCGCATTTGCGGACGAAGTTGTGGGATCGTCAAGCTGCGCGGTGGACTAGTGGCGCGATACAAGCGCCCTGCGGAACGCTAGCGCCCGACCTGGCCGCGGTCGCGCAGGAAATGATCCGCCAACACGCAGGCCATCATGGCTTCGCCGACGGGGACGGCGCGGATGCCGACGCAGGGATCGTGGCGGCCCTTGGTCATGATCTCGGTGTCGGCGCCGTTGCGATCGACGGTGAGACGCGGCTGCAGGATCGACGAGGTCGGCTTGACGGCGAAACGCACCACCACCGGCTGCCCCGTGGAGATGCCGCCCAGCACGCCACCAGCGTGGTTGGACAGAAAACGCGTGCCGTCATTGCCCGTGCGCATCTCGTCGGCATTCTCTTCCCCGGTGAGTTCGGCCGCGCCGAAGCCGGCGCCGATCTCGACGCCCTTCACCGCATTGATGCTCATCATTGCGGCGGCGAGCTCGGCATCGAGCTTGGCGTAGATCGGGGCGCCAAGGCCAGCCGGCACACCTTCGGCGACGACCTCGATCACCGCGCCGATCGAGGAGCCGCTCTTGCGGATGCCGTCGAGATAGGTCTCGAAGAACGCGGCCTTGTCCTTGTCCGGACAGAAGAACGGGTTTTTCGCGATCTCGTCCCAGTCCCATTTCGCGCGGTCGATCTTGTGTGGCCCCATCTGCACCAGCGCGCCGCGCACCTTCACATCGGGCAGCACCTTTCGAGCGATCGCGCCGGCGGCGACGCGCGTCGCGGTCTCGCGCGCCGAGGAGCGGCCGCCGCCGCGATAGTCGCGCAGGCCGTACTTCGCTTCATAGGTAAAGTCAGCGTGGCCAGGCCGAAACTTGTCCTTGATCTCGGAATAGTCTTTTGAGCGCTGGTCGGTGTTCTCGATCAGGAGCCCGATCGGCGTGCCCGTCGTCACCTGCACGCCGGTCTCCGGATGCGCCATCACGCCGGAGAGGATCTTGACCTGGTCCGGCTCCTGACGCTGGGTCGTGAAGCGCGACTGGCCGGGTCGGCGGCGATCAAGATCACCCTGGATGTCGGCCTCGACGAGCGGGATCATGGGCGGGCAGCCGTCGACCACGCAGCCGATCGCCACCCCATGGCTCTCGCCGAAGGTCGTGACGCGGAACATGTGGCCGAAGGTGTTGAAGGACATCCGTATCTAGCTCGTAAGTCAGTGCTGACTTAACTCGCCCTGAAATTGGGGTCAAATGCCTACACGGTCGTCATGGCCGGGCTTGTCCCGCCATCCACGTTCTTGGCCCACAAGCGCAAAAGGGCGCCCCGGGCATGACGGCGCAGGACGCGCAAGCGAACCGGCTTAACTAAACTTCTCCAACCGCCCGTCGCGGAACACGTAGACGGCGCCCTGCTCGATATAAAGTTCGGCGGCGCTCGCCGGCGTCTCCAGGCCGAGTGAAACCATCAGGGCCCGGCAGGTCCCACCATGGGCGACCGCGACGGTGTCGGTCCGGAGTTGGTCGTACCAAGCGCGCACGCGGACCTGCACATCGGCGTAGGTCTCTCCGCCCGCGGGGCCCACCGTCCATTTGTCGGCGAGGCGCCGGGCGTAGATGTCGGGATCGGAGGCCTCGCTCTCGGCTAGCGTCAGTCCCTCCCAGGTGCCGTAGCCGATCTCACGCAGGCGATCGTCGAGCGTATAGCCCGCAGTCGGCAGTTCGAGCTTGCTCCGCGCCAGTTCCATGGTCTCTCGTGCGCGGCCAAGCGGACTCGACACGTAGGGTAATGCGGCCTTGTCGCGGCCCTCGCGCTTGAAGAGATCGGCGAGAATGCCGCCGGCCTGCACCGCCTGACCGCGACCGCGTGCGTTCAGCGGAATGTCCTTGATGCCCTGAAGCCTCCCGAGCGCATTCCACTCGGTCTCGCCGTGGCGAAGGTAATAAATCGTGGGCACAGGCATTGCTGGGTGAAAAGTTAGTCCTTCCCGCCGAACGAAATGTCCGGCGCTTCCGGGCGCTTCATGCCGAGCACGTGATAGCCGGAATCGACGTGGTGCACCTCGCCGGTGACGCCGCGCGAGAGGTCGGAGAGGAAATACAGAGCGCTGCCGCCGACGTCTTCCGTGGAGACGTTGCGCCGCAGCGGTGCGTTGGCCTCGTTCCACTTCAGGATATATCTGAAATCGCCGATACCGGACGCCGCGAGGGTCTTGATCGGCCCCGCGGAGATCGCGTTGACGCGGATATTCTTCTCACCGAGATCGACGGCGAGATAACGCACGCTCGCTTCGAGCGCCGCTTTCGCGACGCCCATGACGTTGTAATGCGGCATCCACTTCTCGGCGCCGTAATAGCTGAGCGTGATGAGCGAGCCACCGTCGGTCATCAGCTTCTCGGCGCGCTGCGCCACCGCCGTGAACGAATAGCAGGAGATCAGCAGGGATTTCGAAAAATTCTCCTGCGTGGTGTCGACGTAGCGGCCGTCGAGTTGCTCGCCATAGGCGATCGCATGCACCAGAAAGTCGATCTTGCCCCACTTCTCCTTCAGCACCGCGAAGGCCGCATCGATGGTCGCAGCATCGGTGACGTCGCAATGGCCGAGCACGAGCCCGCCGATCTCGGCGGCGAGCGGCTCGACGCGCTTCTTCAGCGCATCGCCCTGATAGGTGAAGGCAAGCTCCGCGCCGGCCGCGTGGCATGCCTTGGCAATGCCCCAGGCGATCGAGCGGTTGTTGGCAACGCCGAGGACCACGCCCCGCTTGCCCTGCATCAGACCTGAATTCTGCGCCATTTTGCTAACGTCCCGTCGAGCTCCCGGTGAGGTTTGGAGGTACACCAGCCCTCCGTTGCGGTACAGTCCTAATACGCGGCGTTAACGCTGTTTCAAGCGCCGGAATAGCCGTTCCGCTCGGGTGTTATGATCGTTGTGGCGCTCGCGCCGACATCAGGACGTCAAGACCGCAATGAGTGCGTTTCGCCAGAGTGTTGAAGCCATGATCCCGGCGTTGCGCCGCTACGCCCGCGCGCTCACGCGCGAGGCGGATGCGGCCGACGATCTGGTGCAGGATACGCTGGTGCGGGCGCTGCGTTCGGAGCGTCTGTTCCTCGGAGGCGACGTCAGGAGCTGGCTCTATACGATCCTGACCAACCTCAACAAGAACCGGCGGCGTTCGCTGGCACGACGGCCGCAATTCATGCAGCTGACGGAGAACAACCCGGATGCCAGCGGGACCGAAGCCGAAGGGCGCGATATCGAGAGGGCGCTGGCGACGCTCGTCGAGGAGCAACGCTCGGTGCTGCTCCTGGTGATGCTGGAGGGCATGAGCTACCGCGAGGTCGCCGACATCCAGGGCGTGCCGATCGGCACCGTGATGTCGCGCCTGGCACGCGCCCGCGCCCACGTCAAAGCCTCGCTGGAGGGCGAGCGCCCGGTGCTCAGGCGGGTGAAATGATGGCAGGATTGATGCATCGCGCCGGTCGTTTCTCCTGCATGGCGCGGAAAGCGGCGCAGTTGAACCACGAAGAACATTTTGGGCCGCAGAGCCAGAGACGATCGATATGAACGACCGCAAGATCCCAGTCACCGAGGACGAACTGCACGCCTATGTCGACGGCGAGCTGCCGGCCGAGCGCCGCGCCGATGTCGAGGCCTGGCTTGCCGCGCAGCCCGAGGATGGCGAGCGCGTGCAGTCCTGGCGCGCCATGGCCGAGATGCTGCACGCCCGCTACGATTCCGTCGCCCAGGAGCCGGTGCCGGCGCGGCTCGAGCTCGAACGGCTGGAGCGCCGCCCGCGGCACTGGCTCTATGGCGCCGCCGCGGCTGTGCTGGTGGCCTTCATGGCCGGCGGCACCGCCGGCTGGCTGGCGCACGGTGCCGCCAACGCGCCCTCGACTTTCCAGAGCTTTACGACCGACGCACTCGACGCCCACCGCCTCTATGTCGTCGAGGTTCGCCATCCCGTCGAGGTCGGCGGCAACGAGCGCGACCACCTCCAGGCCTGGCTGACCAGACGCTGCGGCTGGACCGTGTTTGCTCCGAACCTGGAGGCGAGTGGACTAAAGCTCGTCGGCGGCCGGCTCTTGCCGGGGCCGAACGGCCCGGCGTCGTTCCTGATGTATGAGGGCGCCTCGGGCGAGCGGTACACGATCTACACCGCCAAGACCGAGAATGGCGCGACGCAGATGCGGTATGCCAGAACGGACAAGGACGGGGCGCTGTTCTGGTCGGAGCGCGGCGTCGGCTACGTCGTCAGCGGTGGCGGCGACCGGGACCGGCTGACCAAAGTGGCGCAGGCGGTCTACGACCAAGCAGAGAAAAGCGGCACCTAGACAACCACGCAAACGCGGTGCCTCGATTCCGACATTGAAAATTTGGAATGAAGACATCGGCGCGTCTCATTATCGCACCGGATGATCACGCGAAAATGAGCAGCGTTCGATCCGCCGATCGACGCGGGCGGCCTCGATTGGGGTTTTTGGTACCGCGCTGGTCCCCCTCTCGAGGCCGCACCTTTTTATCGGCTGCCCCGCCGGACAGCCGACACGTCGAGCACGTGAGCCAAGAAGGGCTACCACGCCTCGGGCATATGATGAGCATCATCTCGATGCACGACGCTCTCAGTCTTTAGGAGAACCCCTCACACTTTCCGGATCACACTTAGCCAAGCCCGCTACGTGGATTGTAGGGGCGCTGCTCCCGCCACTTTTCCATCAATGCTTCAAGCTCGGCGTCGTTCCCGTCCGGTAGCATAATCCTGACGGTGACGAAGAGATCCCCGGTTCCACCAGTTTTTGGCAATCCTTTGCCTTTGAGGCGGAAGGTCCGACCGCTGGAGGTGTTTTGCGGAACCGAAAGCTCCACGGCATTGCCGAGGGTGGGCACGCGGACCTTGCCGCCAAGCACCGCCTCGTAGAGCGTGACCGGCAGGTCGATCCTGAGATCGGCGCCCTCGATCTTGAAGAACGGATGCTGCGCGATGCCGATCGTGATCAGGAGATCGCCCGGCGGATGGCCCTGAGCGCTCTCGCCCTGCCCCCGCAACCGGATCTGCTGGCCTTCGGTCACGCCGGCCGGAATCTTGACGTTGAGCTCCTTGCCGTTCGGCAGCCGGACGCGCTTCTCGCCGCCCTTCACCGCCTCCTCCAGCGAGACGGTCATGGCGACATTGACGTCGAGATCGAGCCCGATCCCGCCGGTGTCGAATTCGAACTGGGCACCGCCGCCGGCCCCGGGGCGCGGACGCGGCCCTCCTCCGAACATGCTGTTGAGGATGTCCTCGAACGCGCCGCCGCCCGGACCAGGGCCCGCGCCGCCACCGCGGAACGTATAGCTCTCGAACCCGCCGGGACCCGCGCGCCCGCGCGGCCCACCGCCGCCGCCCGGAAAACCCTGGAAGCGCGGCTTGCCGTCGGCGTCGATCTCGCCGCGGTCGAATTGCTTGCGCTTGTCCTCGTCGCCGAGGATCTCATTGGCCGTATTGAGTTCAGCGAAGCGCTCGGCCGCCTTCGGGTCGTTCTTGTTGCTGTCGGGATGGTGCTTCTTGGCAAGCTTGCGATAGGCGCTCTTGATCGCGGCAGCGTTGGCGCTCCGCGGCACCCCCAAGACCTCATAGGGGTCGCGCATCCGTCACGTCTCCTTCAAGAAATCGAATTGTTCAAAGGGCTCCCCGCCCCAACTGAGCCTCATGTGGGGGGCGAGTGGTATTTTTGCAACTAGCCTGGTGAAGCGATTCCTAGCTCCGCCACGGCTTTAGCGTATGAATCTCCCAACTGCCACGGCTGCTTTGGCAGCCCGCGCCCTGGAGCCAGCTTTCGGTGCTGCCATTGACGTAGCTCGCCAGGAAGTCGCGGCAGTTGCGGCCGTCCTCGGCGGCATAGGATTGCGCGATCGGCGTGACCGAACCGCGCGCCCCGGTTTCCGGATTCTCCCAATGCTGGCTGGAATCCTTATCGTTCTTGCTGAGGACGTCGGAGGCGGCGTTGCGGGCGAAGGCGAGATCGGTCTCTGTCGGTGCCGCCACCCTGGCCGGCATTGCGATCGAGCCGGTAAGGTCGCTGTCATCGGCCTTGGCGTAGGCACTCTTGTCGTTGCGGGAAAAGCTGCAACCGCCGGTGCCGAGTCCGATCAGAATGATCGTCATGACGAAGCCGGACGGCCGGATCGCCGATAGGCCAACGCGTCCCCATACCCTATATAGGGCGGTAGCAGACAACAACGCGTTTTGGACCGCAGGACGCAACTCGGACCCCAGACATGACCGACACGACCTCGATGAAACACCAGACACCCTTAACATCCGGTGATTTCACCGCCGCCGACGAGCCGTTTGCGCTGTTCGAGGCCTGGCTGAACGAAGCCATCAAGAGCGAGCCGAACGATCCGAACGCCATGGCGCTCGCGACCGTCGATCCCGACGGCCTGCCGAACGTGCGCATGGTGCTGATGAAGGGCTTCGATACCGATGGTTTCGTCTTCTACAGCCACATCGCCAGCCAGAAGGGCCGCGAACTCGCCGCAAATCCTAAGGCGGCGTTACTTTTTCACTGGAAGTCGCTGCGCCGTCAGGTCCGCATCCGCGGCAACGTGACGCCGGTGACCGAGGCCGAAGCCGACGCCTATTTCGCCACCCGTCCCAAGCAGGCGCAGATCGGCGCCTGGGCGAGCAAGCAGTCGCAGGAGCTCGAGAGCCGCTTCGCTTTCGAGCAGGCGATCGCCAAGGTCGCCGCCAAGCACATGATCGGCGAGGTGCCGCGTCCGCCGGGCTGGAGCGGCTGGCGTATAACACCGTCGCGTATCGAGTTCTGGCACGACCGCCCGTTCCGCCTGCACGACCGCATTGAATTTCGCCGTGACGCGGCCGGCCAGAAATGGTCCAAGACGCGAATGTATCCCTAGAATTTTGTTCGAGAATGATCCCTTCGGAAAACCGCTGCACAGTTTGCGCTAACGCGGCCCTCCGGGTCCGGATCATGCTCCAGCCTGAAAGATGTCCATGCCGCAGTCGTCCAATGCGCCGCGCCGTACGCTGCTCCTGACCGGGGCGAGCCGCGGCATCGGCCATGCCACCGTGATCCGTTTCTCCTCGGCCGGCTGGCGCGTGATCACCTGCTCGCGGCATCCGTTCCCGGAGGATTGTCCCTGGGACGCGGGCCCTGAGGACCATATCCAGGTCGACCTCGCCACCCCCGCAGATACCACGCGCGCGATCTCCGACATCCGCGACCGTCTCGAAGGCGGCATGCTGCATGCGCTGGTCAACAACGCCGCGATCTCGCCGAAGGGGGCCGGCGGCTCCAGGCTCGGCTCGATCGACACCGACCTCGACACCTGGACGCACGTGTTCAATGTCAACTTCTTCGCGCCGATCATGATGGCGCGCGGGCTGATCGAGGAATTGAAGGCGGCCAAGGGCTCTGTCGTGAACGTCACCTCGATCGCGGGCTCGCGCGTGCATCCCTTCGCGGGCGCGGCCTACGCCACCTCGAAGGCCGCGCTGGCGTCCCTGACGCGCGAAATGGCCTCCGACTTCGGCCGCGTCGGCGTGCGCGTCAACGCGATCGCGCCGGGCGAGATCGACACCTCGATCCTGTCGCCGGGCACCGAGAAGATCGTCGACCAGCAGATCCCGATGCATCGGCTCGGCACGCCCGACGAGGTGGCCAAGATCATCTACGTGCTGTGCACGGACACCAGTTCTTACGTCAACGGCGCCGAGATCCACATCAACGGCGGCCAGCACGTGTAGGCTACCGCGTCATTGCAAGCGCAAGCGAAGCAATCCAGACTGCCTCGGTGAGGACAGTCTGGATTGCCTCGTCGCTTCAGTGCAAAATTGCTTCGCAATTTTGTCGCGAGCTCCTCGCAATGATGATGTTGGAAATTACGCCGGAGAAGCAAGGCGATCCAGACAACGCCGCCGCAAGACCTGGATCGCCCTTAGCTTTCCGTTCCTCAATCGAGTCGAATCCGACGTGACCTCTCGCGTGGCTGCGGAGCGGCCGTGCTGATTGCAGTCGAGCAATCGTCGTCGTTCTCGCCGTCGAGCAGCGGAGCACCACAGTGCCGGCACATGCGCGCCGACATCGACGACGCCTTGCCGCTCGTCGCGACGTGGCGATAGCTCGCCAGATCGATGACGTTGGGGGGCGTCGTTATGTGTTTTTCAACCATGGCTGTTCCTCGCGGCTTACCTGCTCCTTATCGCAGACAAGTTTCGCGCAAACGTTCAGCCCACCGCTCAAATTTTACCGGAGGAATTGGGGCGGCGAGCACACATCGCCGTGCGGCCGCAATCCCGCTCTATTCTGCGACACCAGACACTGTGTCTCTGCGTCCGGCGTAAGGTCTCGGTCACTATTACAGCCACTTCTTCCACTTGAAGATCCAGTACGGAACGATCGCCGCAATCAGCATCAGCACCAGCGCGAACGGATAACCGTGCACCCATTCGAGTTCCGGCATCGACTTGAAGTTCATGCCGTAGATCGAGGCGATCAGCGTCGGCGGCATCAGGACAACCGCCATGACCGAAAACAGCTTGATGATGTTGTTCTGCTCGAGATTGACGACGCCGAGCATGGCGTCGAGCACAAAGGTGATCTTGCTGGAGAGATAGGAGGCATGATCGGTCAGCGAGACGACGTCACGCTGCATGGTCTTGAGCTGCTCGCGCATGTCTTTCGACCATTTCACGCCCTCCACCACCGCGGAAAGGAAGGCGACGACGCGGCCGATCGAGACCAGGCTCTCGCGAACCTTGGAGGTCAGATCGCCCTTGCGGCCGATCGAGATCAGGATTTGCGAATATTGCTTGGCGTGACCGTGGCGCTCGCTCTCCGGCTCGAAAATGTCATGGGAGACCTGATCGATCTCGGCGCCGCAGCGCTCCAGGATGTCGGCGCAGCGGTCGATCACGGCATCGAGCAGCTCCATCAGCACCATCTCGCCGGTGATGGCCGGTGTGCAGGAACGGGCCAGCTTGGCCTCGACCAGCGCAAAGGGCTTGGGCTGGTCATAGCGCACGGTTACCAGGCGGTGGTCGCCCAGAATGAACGTGACCGCCGTGGTCCTGGGCATGTCGGTATCGGATTGGCACATCAGCGTCGCGGTCATGTAGCGCGCGCCGTTCTCCATATAGAGGCGGCTCGAGATCTCGATCTCCTGCATGTCCTCCCGGGTCGGGATTGCGATCCCCGAGAGCTTCTCGACGGCTTTGTCCTCGGCCGCGGTGGGGTTGACCAGGTCGATCCAGACCGCATGCTCCGGGACTGCTGCGAGATCCTCGATGACGGCCTTCTTGAGGGAGGACTCGAAGGGAACGAACACAGAAAACATGCACAACTCCAGCAGGGGCCTGCGACAGACTGACAGCGCTTAGCGCGATTCTGACAAGTTGATGATGACAAGCACATTAACGGAGCGTTTGCATTTGTGGCGACGCCATGGCCCAACTGTGGCACGGAATCGACACTTACGACCGTTTTGCCCAGAAATCGGCTCTGGCCCGCAAAACTTGCGGCAGAAAAGCCACAGGTAAGGTCTCGCAGCGCGGGAGAAGCGTCGTGAGGCTGGAATTGTGGCAGATTTCAACGATAATGGGGCCAACGGAATCGTGGAATTGGGCTTACTCAAGCTCCACGAAAGCTTGTTGTTGTCGATTGGAACCAAATCATGTCGTCGCTGAAAGTTACGCTGGGTATTTTGGCTGCTGGCCTGATGCTGTCGGGCTGCATGCAGGCCACGCATTTTGAAGCGACCGACACCAAGGCCTTCAAGCCGAAGGACAAGGAACTCCTTGCCAAGGTTCGGTACGAGAACACCCCGGTCGCAGAGCCGTTCCGCCGCGCCATCGTTGAGTACCACCGCAAGGAATCGCCGGGCTCGATCGTGGTCGATTCCGACAACCATTACCTCTACTACGTTCTGGATGGCGGCAAGGCGATCCGCTACGGCATCACCGTCGGTGAAGAAGCCATGGCTTGGTCGGGCATCGCCAAGGTGGGCAGCAAGACCGAGTGGCCGGCCTGGCACCCCACCCCCGGCGAAATTTCGCGCCTGGGCGTGCCCACCTTCGTCGCCCCCGGTCCGGACAATCCAATGGGCTCCCGCGCGATGTATCTCTACTCGGGCGGCAAGGACACATTGTTCCGCATTCACGGCACCAACCAGCCGGAATATATCGGCGCGTCGATCTCGTCGGGCTGCATCCGCCTGACCAACGAGGACGCGATCGACCTCTATGATCGCGTCAAGGTCGGCACCCTCGTTGTGGTGCTCGAGCCCAAGCATGGCGACTCGCCCTACAATTCACGGCTTGCGCTCGGCGGCAGCCAAACTGGCCAGGCGGGCAGCTACTGATCAGGTACCTGATCTCTGACATTCAAAAGCGCCGGTCTCACCGGCGCTTTTTTGTTGCCGGCTTGTGCGGCCGGGCTTTGTGGCCGTCGGCCGCCGGCTTGTCCGCAGAGGCAGCCGATGTCTCCGCCGCCTCGTCGTCAATTCCTTGCTTCGTCTCGGGCTTGGCCTCGGGCTTCGCTTCGGGTTTGGCCGCGACCTCACGCGGCGGCGCCTCCTCGGGCCGTTCCGCCGGCAGCAGCGGGGCAACCTGCGGCAGCGGATCCCAGACGTTCCACTGGCAGATCCGGTAGTCGTTGCGCCGCTGCGCGAGATCGAGATGGATATGGTCCTCGTGGTACCAATCCGAGCCGGGGCCGAGCACGGTCGAAAAGCGCGAGCAGACCGAATGCAGCACGCGCTCGCGCACCTCGCGCGGCATGGTGCGGTCGGTCAGGCCGATCGACTGCCCGTTAGCGAGCTTGATGGCGCGCACATCGATCGCATTGGCCTTGCCGTGCTCGGACAGCATGGCGCCGACGACGCGGTTGCGGCCGCGACACTCGAAGCTGTCGAAATTGTCGAGATCGCTGATGGTCGAGCCGAGGCTCGCGGCCAGCGGCACCACGTCCTTGCGCACCCAATCGGCGATTGCGGATGCCATGGTGCAGCGGAGGATCGCCGCCGGCTTGACCGCCACCTTGCGCTTGTCCGGCAGCACGATGGCCTCGAGCCGCACCAGATCCTCGCCGCCACAGGCGCCGGGGCCGCGGATATCCGGGATCGAAGGCGCGATCGCGATCTCCTCGGTCAGCGCGAGGCGGCACGCCGAGGCCTGCTTCTCGGGCGGCGGCGCCGCCTCGGCGGGCTTGGTGGCGCCTGGTTTGTCCGCGGAAGGCTTTTCCGCGGAAGGCTTGCCGCCGGTCTCCGCAGGAGCCTCGTCCGATGCCTTAGCCGACCCCTTGGGGGCCTCCTCGGGGCGAGGTTTTGGGAGCGGGATCCTGCCAGAGATATTGGCAGAATGAACCGTGGCGCGCGGCCGTGGTGCAGCAATACCAAAGATGTCCAGCGGGGACCCATATTTGCGCGCCTCTGCCCGATCCGCGAGCCCGAGCGCGACGGTAACCATTGCCGCGCCGACGGACATATAGCCGCGACAAGACCATTTGCGGCGAAAGGCGGGCAGGCTAAAACTCATGACAATTCTTTGGCCCAACGCTGAGAGCGACAATCCGCCCAGCGGCTTCTCGGAGGAACGACGGAATGCTTGGTTTGATGCAAGACTGGCCCCTGCTCTGCCACAGGATCATCGAACACGCCGCCAAGATTCATGGCAAGCAGGAGGTCGTGACGCGCTCGGTCGAGGGACCGATCCATCGCACCACCTATGCCGATATCCACAAGCGCGCGCTCAAGGTCTCGCAGATGCTGGAGCGCGACGGCATCAAGCTCGGCGACCGTGTCGCAACGATCGCCTGGAACACCTGGCGCCATCTTGAGGTCTGGTACGGCATCATGGGGATCGGCGCCATCTGCCATACCGTCAATCCCCGCCTTTTCCCCGAGCAGATCGCCTGGATCATCAACCATGCGCAGGACCGCATCGTGATGACCGACATCACGTTCGTTCCGGTCCTGGAGAAGATCGCCGACAAGCTGACAAGCGTGGAACGCTACGTCGTGCTCACCGACAAGGCGCACATGCCGCAGACGACGCTGAAGAACGTGGTCGCCTACGAGGACTGGATCGCGGAAGCCGACGGCAAGTTTAAATGGAAGGACTTTGACGAGAACACGGCGGCCGCGATGTGCTACACATCGGGCACCACCGGCGATCCCAAAGGCGTGCTGTATTCGCATCGCTCCAACGTGCTGCACGCGATGATGGCCAACAATGTCGACGCGCTCGGTACCAGCGCCTCCGAGACCATGCTCCCCGTGGTGCCGCTCTTCCACGCCAACAGCTGGGGCATCGCCTTCTCCGCACCCTCGCAGGGCACCAAGCTCGTGATGCCGGGCGCCAAGCTCGACGGCGCCTCGGTCTATGAGCTGCTCTCGACCGAGAGGGTGACGCATACCGCCGGCGTGCCCACGGTTTGGCTGATGCTGCTCCAGCACATGACCGCCAACAATCTGAAGCTGCCGGACCTGAAGATGGTGATCTGCGGCGGCTCGGCGATGCCGCGCTCGATGATCAAGGCCTTCCTCGACATGGGCTCGAACGTCCGCCACGCCTGGGGCATGACCGAGATGAGCCCGATCGGCAGCGTCGCGGCGCTGAAGCCGCCGTTCCAGAATGCGATCGGCGAGGCGCGGCTCGACGTGCTCCAGATGCAGGGCTACGCGCCCTTCGCCGTCGAGATGAAGATCACCGACGATGCGGGCAAGGAGCTGCCGTGGGATGGCACGACCTTCGGCCGCCTCAAGGTCGCCGGCCCGGCCGTCGCCAAGGCCTATTACCGGGTCGACACTGATATTCTCGACGAGGACGGCTTCTTCGACACCGGAGACGTCGCGACCATCGACGAAGCCGGCTACATGCGGATCACCGACCGCTCCAAGGACGTGATCAAGTCCGGCGGCGAGTGGATCTCCTCGATCGAGCTGGAAAACCTCGCCGTCGGCCATCCCGCCGTGGCGGAAGCCGCCGTGATCGGCGTGTTCCATCCCAAATGGGACGAGCGTCCGCTGCTGATCGTGCAGCTCAAGCAGGGCCAGCAGGCCAGCCGCGAGGACATCCTGAAGTTCATGGATGGCAAGATCGCCAAATGGTGGATGCCCGACGACGTTGCCTTTGTCGACGGCATACCCCACACGGCGACGGGCAAGATCCTGAAGACCGCGCTGCGCGATCAGTTTAGGGAATACCGCTTCCCGAACGCGGCGGCGTAGGCCATCTCGGACGTCGTGCCCGGGCTTCGTCGCGCCTGCGGGGTCAAAGCCCCTTCGGCGCGGCGACGGCCCGGACATCCGCGTCCTCATGGCAAAAAGACGTGAATGGCCGGTCAAGCCCGGCCATGACGATGCAGCCTTCTGCGGAACTCTTGAATTTGCCCGCCGGCCGTGGTCTCAACGGCCCATCGTCGTGCCAGATCGGCCGGCACCGTCCCCAAGATCCCGGCAGAGCTGACCCGATGGCCCGCAGGTTTTCCGCTCCCTACCAGTCGGAGCCCGTGTCCAGCCTCGCGAGCTGGGCGCGCAATCTGGCCGTGTTCGCCCTGGTAGCGGTGGTGGTCTCGATCATCATCGTCCGGTTCGGCTTCCTGGAGATGAAGCCGGCGCTCGCGACCTTCTTCGGCGGGCTCGGGATTGCCGCGCTCTCGATCCTGTTCGGGCTCGCCGGCTTCGCCGCGATCTGGCAGAACGGCTCGCGCGGCATGGCGCGCATCCTGCTTGCGTTCCTGATCGACGGCGCGATCCTCGCCTATCCCGCTTATCTCGGCCTGCAATACCGCAAGCTGCCGGCGATCCACGACATCACCACCGACCCGATCGACCCGCCGCGCTTCGACGCGCTGGCCCGCCTGCGCACCGGCGATGGTGCCAATACCGCTGTGTATGCCGGCCTCTATTCGGCCGAGCAGCAGCGTCAATTCTATCCCGATATCGAGCCGATCGAGCTCGAGATTTCAGTCGACCGCGCCTATGCGATCGCGCTTCAGCTGGTCAACAAGCGCAAATGGTTGATCATCGACGAGCGCGCGCCGCAGCCCCCGCGCCGCATCGGCCGCATCGAGGCGGTGGCGCGCTCACCGATCATGGGTTTCCGCGAGGACATCGCCATCCGGGTCGTGCCCGACGGCGAGGATTCCCGCGTCGATATCCGCTCCGCCTCGCGCTATTTCGAGAGCGACCTCGGCAGCAACGCCGCACGCGTGAAGAAATTCATCGACGATCTCAACACCGCCGCCGATGCCGACGCACTCAAACCGGTGAAGAAGACGCCGGTGGCGCCGCCGAAGGCGCCGGCAAAGACGGTGAAGAAGTGACGGAAGGCTAAGCGTTCGCCATCCGATAGGTCCCGCCGATCACGGGATCGCCGTCCGTCGCCACCACGCCGCGGGCGACCAGGTCTTCCAGATGCGCCAGCACGGAATAGCCCGCCGCGGTGGTGAGCCTCGGATCGATGCCGATATAGATCGCCCGGACCATGGTCGGGATGTCGGTCTCGCCCTTCGCAAGGCGGTGCAGGATGGAGGCCTCGCGCGCCTTGCGGTGACGGATCAGGAAGCGCACGAAGCGCGGGCCTTCTGGAATTTCGGGGCCGTGACCGGAGAAATACACATCCTCCTCGCGCGCGGCGAGACGATCCAGCGATTCCATGTAGTCGATCATCGAGCCGTCGGGCGGGGCCACAATCGAGGTCGACCATCCCATCACGTGATCGCCGACGAAGTTGAATTTTCGCTCGGGCCAGGCAAAAGCGAGGTGGTTGGCGGTATGGCCGGGTGTCGCCACGGCCTCGAGCCGCCAGCCATCTCCTTCGACCACGTCGCCATGGCCGATCCTGATATCGGGCGCGAAGTCGCGGTCGGCGCCGGATTCCGGGTTGTGCTTCTCGCTCTCGAAGCGCGGGCGCGAGGCGCGGTGCGGGCCTTCGGCGTAAACTGGCGCGCCGGTCGACCGCTTGATCCGCGCGGTGTTCGGCGAATGGTCGCGGTGGGTGTGGGTGACGAAGATATGGCTCACCGTCTCGCCGCTGACGGCATCGAGCAGCGCCGCCGCATGCGCCTCGTCGTCCGGACCGGGATCGATGATCGCGACGTTGCCCCGGCCCACGATGTAGCTGACCGTGCCGGTGAAAGTGAACGGACTCGGATTGTTACAGAGCACGCGCCGCACGCCGGGGCGGACTTCCTCGACGATGCCGGGCTTCAGCGGAAAGTCGCGGTTGAACGGGACGTCGTCGTTGTCGGACATGGCTTGCTCGTACCTTGCTGACTTCGTCATGCCCGGCCTCGTGCCGGGCATCCACGTTCTTCGCGTGGTCTAAGACGTGGATGGCCGGGACAAGCCCGGCCATGACGCGATTGGAGAGTTCAGTCGCATCCCACACTGGGGCGGTTTGCTCAGAAAAACGCCTGAATGCCCGTGATCGCGCGGCCCAGGATCAGGGCGTGGACGTCGTGGGTGCCCTCGTAGGTGTTGACGGTCTCGAGGTTATGGACGTGGCGCATCACGTGATACTCGATCGAGATGCCGTTGCCGCCGTGCATGTCGCGCGCGACGCGGGCGATGTCGAGCGCCTTGCCGCAATTGTTGCGCTTCATGATCGAGATCATCTCGGGAGCGAACTTGCCCTCGTCCATCAGGCGACCGACGCGCAGCGAGCCCTGAAGGCCCAGCGCGATCTCGGTCTGCATGTCCGCGAGCTTCTTCTGCACGAGCTGGGTCGCGGCGAGCGGCTTGCCGAACTGCTTGCGGTCGAGCGTATACTGGCGGGCGCGGTGCATGCAGTCCTCGGCCGCGCCGAGCACACCCCAGGAAATGCCGTAGCGGGCGCGGTTGAGGCAGCCGAACGGGCCTTTCAGGCCGGAGACGTTGGGCAGCAGCGCGTCTTCCGGAACCACGACACCGTCCATCACGACCTCGCCGGTGATGGAGGCGCGAAGCGACAGCTTGCCGCCGATCTTCGGTGCCGACAGGCCCTTCATGCCCTTCTCCAGCACGAAGCCGCGGATCTGGTTGTCGTGCGCGGCCGACTTGGCCCAGACCACGAACACGTCGGCGATCGGCGCGTTCGAGATCCACATCTTGCTGCCGGTCAGGCGATAGCCGTCCGACACCTTCTCGGCGCGCGTTTTCATGCCGGCCGGATCGGAGCCGGCATCAGGCTCGGTCAGCCCGAAGCAGCCGACCCACTCGCCGCTGGCGAGCTTCGGCAGGTACTTCTTGCGCTGGTTCTCGTCGCCATAGGCGTAGATCGGATACATCACCAGCGAGGACTGCACCGAGTTCATCGAGCGGTAGCCGGAATCGACCCGCTCGATCTCGCGCGCGACCAGACCATAGGCGACATAGCCTGCATTGGCACAGCCATATTCCTCCGGCAACGTGATGCCGATCAGGCCGAGTTCGCCCATCTCGTTGAAGATCTCGCGATCCGTCTTCTCTTCGAGATAGGCCTTGGCGACGCGCGGCAGCAGCTTGTCCTGGGCGTAGGCGCGCGCGGTGTCGCGCACCATGCGCTCGTCTTCGGTGAGCTGCTCGTCGAGCAGGAACGGATCGTCCCACTGGAAAGAAGCCGAAGCCGGCTTGTCCTTGGCCTGAGGGCGCGCGGTCATGAAACGTCCTTTCGTCTGGTTCCGTCAAAATTTGCCCGACAAAGTAAAGCGCCGCGGCAACAAGTGCAATTGCGTTGCAGATGTACGGGTCTGCGTGATTCCCGGGGACCCGCGAGGCGCGCCTCGGGGGATGCGCTTCGCGCACCCCTGGATGACAGCGCTAGCTTTCGAGTAGCTCGTTGGCGACGATCTCGATGCCGAAGCCCGAAAGGCCCTTGTAGTCGTGCACCGAGGAGGTGAGATGCCGGATCGAGGTGACGCCGAGATCGCGCAGGATCTGTGCACCGACGCCGACTTCGCGCCACTGGCGGTTGCGGTCGGCCTCGGTCGCGCTCTCATCGGGCAGCGGCGCCACAGGGACACCGGCCGCACCGTCGCGCAGATAGACCAGAACGCCACGGCCCGATTTCTTGAAGTGCTCGAGCACCGCCGCCATGCGCTTGTGGCCGGTGAAGATGTCCTTGACGATGTTCGGCTTGTGAAAGCGTGTCAGGACGTTCTTGCCGTCGCCGACGCCGTTGTAGACGAAGGCGACATGGGCGATGGAATCGAACGGCGAGCGGTAGGCATAGCCCTGCAGCGGCCCGATCGGGCTCTCGGTGACGAAGGTCGAGACCCGCTCGATCAGTTTCTCGCGCACCTGGCGGTAGGCGATCATGTCGGCGATGGTGACGTGCTTGAGCTTGTGCTGGGCGGCGAAGCGGGCGACCTGCTCGCCCTTCATCACGCTGCCGTCGTCGTTCATCAACTCGCTGATGACGCCGACCGGCGGCAGGCCGGAGAGCTTGCACAGGTCGACCGCGGCCTCGGTATGGCCGGAGCGCAGCAGCACGCCGCCGTCCTTGGCGATCAGCGGGAAGATGTGACCGGGACGGGCGAAGTCGTTGGCGCCGGCATTGGGATTGGACAGCGCGCGGCAGCACGAGGCGCGCTCCTCGGCCGAGATGCCGGTGCCGCCGTCGGGCTTGTAGTCGATCGAGACCGTGAATGCGGTGGTGTGCGCTGAGTCGTTGTGGGCCACCATCGGATCGAGCCGCAGGCGGCGCGCATCTTCGCTGGTGATCGGGGCGCAAACGATGCCGGAGGTGTGGCGGATGATGAACGCCATCTTCTCGGCGGTGCAGAACGAGGCGGCGACGATCAGATCGCCCTCGCCCTCGCGGTCTTCGTCGTCGGTGACGACCACGAGCTCACCCCGGGCAAAGGCCTGCAAGACTTCCTGGACGTTATCCGGCATTTCCCAATCTCTATCGGTTATGGCCCGGAGGCTTAGCCGGACTTGAGCCGGGGCGCTAGTGTCCCCGGCGCAACCGCATATGCCGGACCGCAG
This sequence comes from Bradyrhizobium sp. GCM10028915, assembly GCF_042666195.1. NCBI lineage: Bacteria > Pseudomonadati > Pseudomonadota > Alphaproteobacteria > Hyphomicrobiales > Nitrobacteraceae > Bradyrhizobium > Bradyrhizobium sp. GCM10028915. The sequence goes on along the minus strand of NZ_JBHTFN010000043.1, from coordinate 314,075 downwards.
CCCTGCCCGACGGGCGGCTCGCGTCGGGCCTAAGCCCGGTGAGAAGCCGGCCGGGAGCGGTCAGGGCAGCACTTCGCGCCGCTCGCCGAGCCGCTGATCGAGCTCGGCCCGCTTGTCGGCCAACAGGCCGGCCTGGGCGGCCTCGATCACCGTGAACAGCTCATGGGCGTCGCTGAGCCGGGTCACGGTGACATAGCTGGCGCCAGCCGCGTAGAGTTCGTCTACATCCGACAACAGATCGGCCGTGGCAATGATCATGGCGGTCGGGTTGAGGGTGCGGACGTGGCGGACCAGCTTCTCGTTGCTGGCACCCTTCAGAAGCGCATCCGGGACGCTGAGGATGATCATCTCGGATTTGCCGACGCCGGCATGGAGCAGCGTGTCGGCGCTGCTGATATCGCCATAGATCACGTGCAGGCCGCGCGACAGCAGCGTCTGGTACACATTGGGATTGAAGTCGATCACGGTGATCTGCTCGAGCAGCACCGGTGCCTGCCGCTCGATCTCGGCCAGCAGCGCGCTCGCCGCACGGAAAAAGCCGAGGATGACGATGCGGCGCGCCTCGCCATGGCCCTCGTGTCCTTCCTCGCCGTGGCCATTGCCGTGGTCGAGATCGCGCAGGCCGATCCGCTTCAGGGGACCGATCGCCCAGCGGGTGATCTCGTCGCTGCGGGTCATCACGAAGGTCGAGAGCACCGCCAGCACCACGAAGGCGAAGGAGGCCGCGTTCGCCGTCTGGGCTGCGATGTGGTGGTCGGCAACGCCGGTCTGGATCACCACCAGCGAGAACTCGGAGATCTGCGCGAGATTCAGGGCCGGCAACAGGCTGGCGCGCAGGCCCTGCTTCATCAGATAGAGCGGGACGAAGGTGGTCACGAGGCGGCTCACCACCGTGAACGCCGCGATCATCAGGGCAAGTCCGATCACGGAGAGGCCGGGCACGGGAATGGTCATGCCGAGCGCGACGAAGAACAGCGTGATGAAGAAATCGCGAAGCGTGGTGACCTTGGCCGTGACATCGAGCGCGTAGGGAAAGGTCGAGAGCGAGACGCCGGCGATCAGGGCGCCCATCTCGCGCGACAGCGACAGCCGCTCGGCGGTCTCGGCGACCAGGAAGCACCAGGCGAGCGCGCCGAGCAGGATCAACTCGGGGCGGCGGGCGATCTGGTGAAACAGGCGCGGCAGCACGTAGCGGCTCACCAGCAGTGCCGCGGCGACCAGCACCGCGACCCGCCCGATCGAGAGCAGGATCACGCTGATTTCCAGATTGGCAAGGCTCGGCTGCACCGCCAGAAACAGGATGGCGAAGATGTCCTGGAGCACCAGCACGCCGAGGGTGATGCGGCCGGGCAGCGTGTCGAGCTCGCGCTTCTCGTAGAGCACCTTGACGATGATGACGGTGCTCGACAGCGCGCAGGCGACACAGAGGTAAACCGCATCGAACTGTCCGCCCCCGAGCGACAGGCCGATGCCGACGAAGAACAGCACCCCGAGCAGGCAGCCGCCGAGGAGCTGGCCGCCCGCCGCGAACAGGATGACCTTTCCCGCCCGCACGATCTTCTTCAGGTCGATCTCCAGGCCGATCATGAACAGCATGAAGATCAGGCCAAGCTCGGAGATGACGCTGATCGATTCCTGCGACTTGACCCAGCCGGCGCCAAATGGACCAATGCAGAAGCCTGCGATAAGATAGGCCAGGATCAGCGGTTGCCTGGAGAAGTGGGCAAGCAGGCCCAGCATCCAGGCAAACAGGATACAGAGAGTGATGTCGCGAATGAGCTCGTGCATGCCAGATTGGTCCGTTTTGCCGCACCCTAGTGATCGAGTGCGTTGCGGCAAGCGAGCAATTCGTCACATGCGGATGGGGCTCGCCATTGCACTGCTGCTATGCCCCCTCGCCTGCTCCGTGCCCGCAGCCGCTCAATCCAAGGTGAATATCGAACAAAACTTTGCAGATTCCCTCACCGCACTGCCGAAAGAAGAACTCGCCGTCGCCGGCGGGTTCTACGTGCCCGCCTATTCCAGTGTCGCGATGAGCCAGGGCAAGCTGCGCGTCGACTTCTCGGTGACCCTGAGCGTGCACAACGCCTCCGAGACGCAAGCACTGGTTGTCAAACGCATCGCCTATTTCGACACCGCAGGCAAGCAGGTCGAGAGCTATCTGAAGGCGCCCGTCGCGTTGAAGCCCCTCGCCACCGTCTCAATCTTCATTCCGACCGACGACGTACGCGGCGGGACCGGAGCCAATTTCCTGGTCGATTGGGCCGCAGCAAGCGAGATCGCCGAGCCTGCTGTCGAGGCCTTGATGGTTGGCGGCGTCGCCAATGCGCATTACGCTTTCATCAGCCAGGGCCGTCCGACCCGGACGGCCGGCAAGAACTAAGGCCGTCTGTCCGCCGGATGCGGGCAAAAGAAATAGGCATGGCCGACGCAACGCCGGCCGGCTCAAAAAGAAAACAACGAGGAACGCTCCCATGACGTCCAGCTTCGATTTTGCGCCCCTGTTTCCCGCAGGGCTGCCGGCCCCCTCTGCGCGCTGGACGGGCCTCGCCAAATACAGTTTTGTCGGCGGCAACAACGACTCCGAGCAGGTGCCGCTCGATGATCTGATCGAGGCGGCCAATCTGGCTCTGCAACGCGAAGGCCGCTCGCTCGCCACTTACGGGCTGGCACATGGTCCCCAGGGCTATCTGCCCTTGCGCGAATTCCTGGTGGCAAAACTCAAGCGCGATGCCGGCATCAACTGCACGGTCGACGATCTCCTGATCGTGTCCGGCTCGCTGCAGGCGCTCGACCTCGTCAACGCCACGCTGCTGACGCGCGGCGACACCGTGATCTTCGAGCAGGATAGCTATCAGGGCTCGCTGACCCGCCTGGCACGGCTCGGAGTCAACGTGATTGGCATTCCCCTCGACAACGACGGCATGCGCATGGACGTGCTGGCCACGACGCTGGCCGACCTCAAGGGCCGCCGCATCCGTCCGAAATACATCTACACCATTCCGACCGTGCAGAACCCGACCGGCAGCATCATGCCGGAGGGCCGCCGCACCGAGCTGTTGCGGCTGTCGGCAGACTACGGCGTGCCTGTTTTCGAGGACGATTGCTATGCCGATCTGGTCTGGTCGGGACAGCGGCCGCCGGCGATCCATGCGATGAGCCCGAACGGCGGCGTGATCCATATCGGCTCGTTCTCCAAGTCGATCGCGCCGGCGCTGCGCGTGGGCTTCATCGTCGCGCCCTGGGATCTGATGTCGCGGATGCTGGCGCTGAAGACGGACGCCGGCTCAGGCGCGCTGGAGCAGATGGTGCTCGCTGCCTATTGCAAGCCGCATTTTTCGACCCACGTGCCGGCACTGACGAAGGCGCTACGGACCAAGCTTGATACGCTGATGGAGGCCGTCAACGAGCAGTTCGGGACGGCCGCCGAGTTCGAGGAGCCCAAGGGCGGGATCTTCCTGTGGGTGAAGCTGCCCGATCAGGTGGATACGCTGAAGCTGTATCAGGCCGCGCTTGCCGCCGGCGTATCGATCAATCCGGGGCCGGAATGGTCGACTGACAAAAACCACTCCAGATCGCGACTGCGGCTGTGCTTTGCGAGCCCCTCGCATCAGCAGATCCGCGAGGGCGTGGCCGTGCTGGCCGAGGTCTGCCGCAAGGAGTTCGGCGTGCCGGCCCGCAGTGCCAATGTGGAGAATCGAGCTTGAGCCTTCAGACGATCTGGGGCTGGCTGCCGTGGATCGCGGAGGCCAGCCGCAGCAGCAGCACAATCGAGACGTTGCCCTTTCCGGCCTCGATCTGGGCGATGTAGCGCTCGGATATCCCGGAGCGGCGGGCGAGCTCCCGCCGCGACAGGACGCAGCGCATGCGCGAGGACTTCAAGCGGTCGCCCAGCTCGGCTAGAAACGCGCTCTCGGAATAAGGCGGCACGGCGCAGCTCCCCGGCAGCACCTCGCCTGCGAAATCCCTGACTTGATTCAGCATCGGTTTATCCAATTTCCCTTCGGGAGCGCCATCCTACCGGGGAAACGGGCTGCCTCATTGACGCGGATCAAATTCGCGCGCGAATGGCGGTCAGCGTGGACGATGGCGCGCGGGATGCTACACTTCGGAATTCTTTGCAGGTGGGGCCTTTCAGGACATGAGACGTTGTTTGTGCCGCTCTATCGCGGCAGCAGTGCTGTGGGTTGCGTTCACGCCCGCGGCCGGTGCCGAGTCGCTTGCGGCGACCGTCGAGCAATGGGGCCTGCTTGGCTCATGGGCGGTCGATTGCGCCGGCCGGCCCGACCGCGAGAAGGGCGCGCTCTTGACTTACGAGATCCGGAAGGACGGAAGGGTGATGTACCGGCGCAATTTCGGCGAGGCCAAGGACGAAAACGAAGTGGTATCGGCGATGGTCAGCGCCGACGGCCTGCTCAATGTGATGGTGTACTTCCCCTTGCTGCAGCAGACCCGCGAGTTCGGCCTCCTACTCTCGAAGCAAGGCAGCTTGCGCGCAATCTACAATCGCAGTGAGCGCGGCGAATACACGATCAGGGATGGCAAATACGTCGCCACTGGCGCGCCAACACCTGCACAACAGCGCTGCGATTAACTCACCTGAACAGGCGTTCAGAATTCTCCTGCGATTCCTCCGGAACGTTCCCGCGAATGCGCCGTTTAGATTTGCATTCCATTGGAGGAGGACATCATGAAGAAGATTGGTTATGTGCTTGCCGCTGTCGGCGCGCTCGCGGTTGCAATGCCGACGCTCGCCAGCGCGGAGACGGTAGTGATCAAGCGCGGTGGTCATCATCACGGCATGTATGGCGCCCGCGCCGAATACGGCATGCATCGCGATCACGGCTGGCATCGCGGCTGGCGCCATCGCGACCGCGTCGTCGTGATCAAGCGTGGTCACCGTCATCATTGGGACTAATGCGCAACGCAATATGGAAATGGCCCTTCACGGGGCCATTTTCTTTGCGTGCCTTCTTCCTTCTCCCCTTGTGGGAGAAGGTGGCGCGAAGCGCCGGATGAGGGGTATCCCTCGGCGAATTCAAACTGACAAATGTGCGCGCGGAGAGAGACCCCTCACCCGTCTCGCCGCTGCGCGGCGAGCCACCCTCTCCCACAAGGGGAGAGGGTCCGGCGGTGCGGCCCAGCGTCGACTCTCAGTCCCATGCCGGCGCGAAGCCGGGATTGACGCAGCGCCTGTCCTTCGGCAGCGCGGCGATCTTGTTGCGGTCGGCATCGTCGAGCGTGATCTTCAGCGCGTCGAGATTGGCCTGCTGGCTCTCTCGGCGCGAGGCTTTCGGGATCGCGGCGACACCGTCCTGGTCCAGCAGCCGTTTTAGCGCGACCTGCGCCGCAGTTGCATTATGCTTGGCGCCGATCTCGGCCAGCACCGCATCTGACGCGATGCGTCCCTGCGCCAGCGGGCAATAGGCGACCAGCGGGATCGACTTGGCGTTGAGATAGGCCAGCACCTTCGATTGATCGAGCATGGCGTGGTATTCGATCTGATTGCATGCGATCGGCGCTTTGATGTCCTCGACCGCGATCTTCAGCAGCGCCGTGGTGAAATTGGCGACGCCGATCGCCCGCGTCCGCCCCTCCTGCTTCAGCGTCATCAAGGTCTCGAACACAGCACCCCAGTTCGCCGCCTTGGACGGCCAGTGCACGAGATAGAGGTCGACATGATCGAGCCCGAGCTTGGTCAGGCTGGCGTCGAAAGAGCGACGGATGGCGTCGGGGCTGAGGTTCTCGTGCCAGACTTTCGTCGTGACGTGCAGCTCGCCCCGCGGCAGCCGGGCCGCGGCGAGCGCCGCGCCGATCGGTTCTTCATTGCCGTACATCTCGGCGGTATCGATATGGCGATAGCCGATCGACAGTGCGCTCTCGACCGCCGCGCGGCAGGTATCGCCCTGCATGCGGAAGGTCCCGAGGCCGAGCTTGGGCATGCTGATGCCCTGTGTCTTGAGATTATCCATGAACAAGTTCCTGACATCGTTCGGCCCGCCGGAGGCCAGCAGCGATGCTGCGTGAGCAGACTCTTCGGGGATGGAAAAGAGGTGGCGGGAGCGGACAGCATAGTGCGGCAGACGCACGGCGGCCAATCAAGATCGGGTTAGGTGCTTCCTCACCGTCCCCCGGCTTACGGTTTCTTGACCGCGGGCCTACGGTTTTGCAACGTGCCGGATGACGGCTCGGAGCTGACCTAGTGCTTCCAGTTGCAGATGCCGCCGCTGCGGCACGGCCAGGTCTGGATCCGGGTGTCCATCGCCTGCGCGTCGAGCGGATTGCCGTGGCGATGCGCGAGCTTGGTGCGTGCCGCGCCGCGTGGCTGCGCGGGCTTGACGTGCGCGACCTTCGGCTCCGACACGCGCACGCGTTCGGCGGCGACCTTCTTCGGCACGTCGACCGGCTCGGCGCGCGCCTGCGCCTCGTTGCCACCGCGCGCCTCCAGCGCGACAGGCGCGAACCGGGTTTCGGGCCCGAGCCGCTTGGGCGACAACACCGCCTTCGAAAGATCGAGGCCGAGATAGTCGTCGGGCTTGTAGTCGTCAGCGCGCGCGACGCCGCCCCATGCGAGCACGAGGGCAACGGCCATTGCAAAAGGAGCGCTCTTCAGAATCACGGACGCCTCCTGAAATTGATTGTTAAGAGGTAATTTACCTCTATTTAGGAGGCGTCGCGCGCAATTCCAGCGGTCAGCTGCCGCCGTGGTTAAGAAGTTTGGCGGTGTCAGGCGACCTTTCGCGGTGCACCCGTCTCTTCAAGAAACCCCATTAGACGGGTACGGATGATGGTTTCCGCCTCAGCCATGATCCTGTCGACGAGTTCCTTGCAGGTGGGGATGTCGTGGATGAGGCCTGCGACCATTCCGCAGCTCCAGGCGCCGGCGTCCATCTGCCCGTCCAGCATGATCCTGGGATAGACGCCCGCGACCTGGTCGTGGATGTCGTCGATCTTCAGCTTGTCGCCCTTCTCGCGTTCAATCTCGAGCAGGCGGTCGACATTGGCGTTCTTCAGCACGCGCTCGGTGTTGCGCAGGCTCCGCATGATGAGGCGGGTGTCGCGTTCGGTCGCCGCGACCAGCGCGTTCTTGACGTTCTGATGCACCGGGGCTTCCTTGGTCGCGATGAAGCGCGTGCCCATGTTCATGCCGGCCGCCCCCAGCGACAGCGCCGCGACGAGGCTGCGGCCGTCCGCCATGCCGCCGGATGCGACGAACGGAATCTTCAATTCCTCCGCCGCGCGCGGCAGCAGAATCATGTTGGGAATGTCGTCCTCGCCGGGATGGCCGCCGCACTCAAAGCCGTCGACGCTGACCGCGTCGCATCCGATGCGCTCGGCTTTCAAGGAGTGGCGCACCGAGGTGCATTTGTGGATGACCGTGATCCCGGCGGCCTTCAGCGCCGGCATGTAGGCTTCCGGGCTGCGGCCGGCGGTCTCCACGGACTTGATGCCGCCTTCGACGATGGCGGCGATGTATTCCGGATAAGGCGGCGCGGCGAAGGTCGGCAGGAAAGTGAGGTTCACGCCGAACGGCTTGTCGGTCATATCGCGGCAGCGTGCGATCTCTTTTGCCAGCAGCTCCGGCGTCTTCTGCGTGAGACCGGTGATGATGCCGAGTCCGCCGGCATTGGAGACGGCAGCCGCCAGCTCGGCAAAGCCGACGAAATGCATGCCGCCCTGGATGATGGGGTGCTCGATGCCGAACAGTTCGGTGATCGCGGTCTTCACTTAAATTACCTCCCGGGCTTTTGCTTGACGTTCGCGCCAGTCTAGCCGGACTTTTGCGCCGCGGTCATCCTTTCTCTCTCGCCATTTCTCTCAGAACGGCCGTAGGCTCAATGCCCCCGCGCGGGAGCGCCCAGCTTGATCGGGCGCAGCGCCGCGGCGGTCGGGATCATCAGCACCGCGATGATCGCGAGCGTCCAGAACACGTCGATATAAGCGAGCAAATCGACCTGCTGCTGCAAGGTGCGCCCAACCCAGGCGACCGCCTGCGAGGCTGCATCACTCGCGTTCGAGCCCTGAGCCTGGAAGAAGCGGGTCATCATCTCGATGGTCTGCTGATAGCCGAGGTCCGATGGCGCGGCGTGCTCGATCAGGCGGCTCTGGTGGAATTGCTGGCGCTGCGCCAGAATTGTCTGCGCCAGCGCGACGCCCATGGAGCCGCCGATATTGCGGGCGACGTTGATCAGCGCCGACGCCTGGTTGGTCTTGTCGGGCGGCACACCGTCATAGGACGCGGTCGTGACCGGCAGGAACAGGAAAGGAAGACCGAGCGCGAGGAAGATCCGCGACATCGCGGCATAGCCGTAGGTGATATCGCCGGTAAGGCCCGTGAGATGCCACATCGAGAAGGCGACGATGGCGGCACCGAACATGATGAGATATTTCGGCTGCACGCTGCTGACGAGGCGGCCGACCACTGGCATCAGCACCAGGGTCGCGACGCCGCCGGGCGACAAAGCGAGACCGGCCAGCATGGCGGTGTAGTTCAAATCGCTCTGGAGCAGTTGCGGCAAAAGCTGTGTCGTCGAGATCAGCACCGCGCCGGTCGCAAGCATGACCAGGAAGCAGGCGGCGAACTGGCGACGGCCCAGCAGGCGGAGATCGACGATGGGATCCTCCCGCGTCAGCTCCCACGGGATCAGCGCAAGCAGTGACATGGCCGAAAGTACCGCGAAGAACACGATCATGTTCGAGCCGAACCAGTCGTTGCGCTGGCCCTCGTCCAGCACGTATTCGAGCGAGCCGAGCCCGATCGCGACCAGCAGGAAGCCGACATAGTCGACGCGCAGGCCCTTGCTCAGCAGCTTCTCCCTCTCCTCCTCCGCGCCCGAGGGCTCCTTGACCAGCGTGCCGACCAGGAACAGCGACAGCAATCCCATGGGGACGTTGATCAGAAACACCCAGTGCCAGGTGTAGGTGTCGGTGATCCAGCCGCCGAGCGTCGGACCGACCACGGGCGCGACCACGACCGCGACGCCATAGATCGCGAACGCCTGGCCGCGCTTGTGCGGCGGGAAGGAGTCGGCGAGGATCGCCTGCTCGCTGGTCGCCATGCCGCCGCCACCAAGGCCCTGAAGGATTCGGAACAGCACCAGCGCCTGCAGATTCCAGGCGAAGCCGCACAAAAGCGAGGAGACCGTGAAGATCGCAACGCACATCATGTAGAAGCGCTTGCGGCCGATCACGGTCGACAGCCAGCCCGAGATCGACAGCACGATGGCGTTGGCGACGAGATAGCTGGTGATGACGTAGGTGCTCTCGTCGATGCCGACGGCAAGCCCACCGGCGATGTGGCGCAAGGCAACGTTGGCAATGGTGGTGTCGAGCACCTCCATGAAGGTCGCGATCGAGACGACGAACGCGATGAGATAGGGATTATGACCGCCCGCCGCCGAGCGCTCCGGCGACCAGCCGCCCGCGGATGCACTGCCCTGCGCCGTGTCGGTCATCGCACCCTGGTCCAGGGCACGACCGACATGCCGGGACCAACGGGCAGATCGGCCGGCCAGCTGTCGACCACGATCTTCACCGGCACGCGCTGCACCACCTTGACGTAATTTCCGGTGGCGTTCTCCGCCGGCAACAGGCTGAACGCGGTGCCGGAGCCCGGCTGCACGGAGTCGACATGGCCGGTGAGCTTGCGCGCGGGATAGGCATCGATGCGGATCTCGACCGGCTGACCCGGCCGCATGTCGTTGAGCTGCGTCTCCTTGTAGTTGGCGACGATCCAGACCTCGTCAGGCACGAACATCATCAGGCTCTGTCCGGCTGTCACGAAAGTGCCCTTGGCGCCGCTGAGCTTGACGACGCGGCCGGACTGCGCCGCAACCACGCTGGTATATTGCAGGTTCAGCTTGGCCTGATCGAGCTGCGCCTGCGACTGCTGGAGCTGCGCCCGGGCGCCCTCGAGCTGCGCCTGCAGCGTCTTGATGCCGACCTGCGCGGCCGTCACAGCGGTCTTCGCGCGTTCCGTGTTGGCCTGCTGCGCCTGAAGATCGGAGCGGGTCTGCTGCTGGCGCTGCACGGTGCCGGCGCCCTTCTCGACCAGATCCTGGGCGCGCGCGAATTCTTCCTGCGAGAACTGAAGCTGGGCCTGGGCCTGTTCGAGCTGCGCCTCCGCCTGCTTGATCTGCTCCTGCTGGGAGACGATCTGCGCCTCGACATTGGCGATGTTCGCCCTGGCGACCGCGACCTGCGCATTGGCCTGATCGATGGCGATGCGATAGTCGCGCTCGTCGATCTTGGCGAGAAGGTCCCCGGCTTTGACATGCTGGTTGTCCGTCACGGGTATGTCGGTCACGTAGCCGCCAACCTTGGAGGCCACGGAAAAGCTGCGCGCGGCGACGAAGGCATCGTCGGTGGATTCATAGTGGCGCACCTGGAGCCAATAGAGCACTCCGCCGATAAGGGCCGCGAGCAAGACGATGGTGCCAACGCTTGCCAGCAACCAATGCTCGCGAATCCGCTCTCGCAGCGACGGCGCCTTGGCCGGCTTCGAGTCCGTGGCGTCATGGGCCTGATCAGGAGATATCTTCGGAGCTTCCTTCGCCCTCTGCGGCTGCTCCGCGGACGGTCCACGCTCCCGTGTTTGAGCATCCACGGTGAACACCTTTCTCGGGGATCAAACTGGCGGCAGAGCCGCCAAGCCGGCACACGCGCCGCGAGCCCAACTGCAACTCCTGATCATGGTTCCGCTTGTTGCGAGCACCATCGCGTTCGTGAACGCCTGCCCAAAAAGCGAGCGCGGCACAGTGCATGCCGCGCTCGCCTCGATATCTCATGGGAAGCGCACCCGGTCTCAGTGCGTCTTCGTCGCGTGCCATTTCTCGAGATCGGGTTTCACCTCGTCCGATCCCTGCTCCTTTTCCGGAGTGCCCTTCCAGGGCTTGTCCGTCTGCTTGTGCGAACCCCAGTCGCTCTGCTGCCGGGGATCGTCGTTAGGCCATTCCTTGCTCATCGAGCTTCCTTTCGTTGGAAACGCTTACGCGAAGGGGACACCGTAATAGGAGTTGATCCCGCGAACCGCGGCGTCATCACCCCAGTTCCAATCACTCCGTTCGCCGTATTTGGGCGCGCCTTCCAGTTCCTTGGTGGTGATGCCGGTGACGTAACCGCCGAGCTCCGTGTCGTATTTCAGCGACTGCCACGGCAGCGGATAGTGGTCGTTGCCGAGGCCCAGAAATCCGCCGAAGCCGAGCACGGCGTAGGACACCTTGCCGCTGATCTTGTCGATCATCACGCGTTCGATCGAGCCGATTTTGTTGCGATCGGCACCGTAGACCGATGTTCCCTCGACCTTGTCGCTGCCGATCAACCGACCCATCTCGTTTTGGTCCAGTTCACCCTGATTCAACATCTCAATTCTCCACTCAGCCAGTTGTGGAGACAACCCGAAGAGGTGCGCGATCGTTCCGGCATGTTCCGTCAGACTTGAGGAACATCGCCGGAAACGGGTGGTTCTCTCAACTTCAAATCCCGGAAACCAAATACCGGAAACGAAGGGCCGCCCTTGATGTCCCAGACCGTCTCCGACTTCATCGTTCAACGTCTGCATCAATGGGGCGTGCGCCACCTCTTTGGCTATCCTGGCGATGGCATCAACGGCGTGTTCGGAGCCCTTCAGCGTGCTGAGGGCAAGATCGGCTTTGTTCAGACCCGGCATGAGGAGATGGCCGCTTTCATGGCGAGCGCCTATGCGAAGTTCTCTGGCCAACTCGGGGTCTGTATCGCAACTTCGGGCCCCGGCGCCTCGCATCTGATCACCGGGCTCTACGATGCCCTGCTGGATCACCAGCCCGTGCTCGCGATCGTCGGCCAGCAGGCACGCAATGCGCTGGGCGGGCAATATCAGCAGGAACTCGATCTCGTCTCGATGTTCAAGGATGTGGCTGGCGCCTACGTCATGCAGGCCTCCTCGCCGGCGCAGATCCGGCATCTGATCGATCGATCGATCCGGATCGCGCTGGCCCGGCGGACGCCAACGGTGATCATCCTGCCCAACGATATCCAGGAGGAGCCCTACGAGGACCCGCCGCGCGCTCACGGCACTCTGCACTCCGGCATTGGCTATAGCGCTCCAAGCATCAAGCCTCGTGACGCTGACCTCGACCGTGCCGCCGAGGTGCTCAATGCCGGCAAGAAGGTCGCGATGCTCATCGGCGCCGGCGCGCTCCACGCCACCGAGGAGGTGATCGCGGTCGCCGACCGCTTGTCCGCCGGCTGCGCCAAGGCGCTGCTCGGCAAGGCGGCGCTCCCCGACGATCTGCCGTGGGTCACCGGCTCGATCGGCCTGCTCGGCACCGAACCCAGCTACAACATGATGATGGAATGCGACACACTGCTGATGGTCGGCTCCGCCTTTCCCTATGCCGAATTCCTGCCGAAGGAAGGCGCGGCGCGCGGCGTGCAGATCGACATCGACGCCAGCATGATGTCGATCCGCTTTCCCATGGAGGTCGGCCTCGTCGGCGATGCCGCCGAGACGCTGCGCGCCCTGCTGCCGCGACTGAAACCCAAGAGCGATGGCGCCTGGCGCCAGGGTATCCAGGACGACGTCGCGAAATGGTGGAAGACGCTCGATGATCGGGCACATCAGCCCGCAGCACCGGTCAATCCGCAGCTCGTCGCCTGGGAGCTGTCTCCGCGCCTGCCCGACCGCGCCATCGTCACCAGCGATTCCGGCTCCTGCGCCAACTGGTTCGCGCGCGACCTGAAGATGCGCCGCGGCATGACGGCCTCGCTCTCAGGCGGGCTCGCCTCGATGGGTGCCGCGGTGCCCTATGCGCTCGCCGCGAAATACGCCCATTCCGACCGCCCGGTGATCGCACTCGTCGGCGACGGCGCGATGCAGATGAACAACATGGCCGAGCTGATCACCGCCGCCAAGTATTGGCGCGACTGGAAGGATCCGCGCTTCATCGTCTGCGTCTTCAACAATGAAGACCTCAACCAGGTGACCTGGGAGCAGCGCGTCATCAACGGCGATCCGAAATTCGAGGCATCGCAGCGCATACCAAACGTGTCCTATTCGCGCTTTGCCGAACTGATCGGCCTCTCCGGCATCTATGTCGACAGCCCGCGGCTGCTGGGCTCGGCCTGGGAGCAGGCGCTGGCGAGCGAGATGCCGGTGGTGCTGGAGGTGAAGACCGATCCCGAAGTGCCGCCGCTGCCGCCGCACATCACCTTGCAGCAGGCCAAGAACTTCTCGCTTGCGCTGCTGAAGGGCGATCCCAACGAGAGCGGAGTGATCAAGGGGGCGGCGCGGCAGGTGCTGGAAAAGATCCTACCTGGAAACGAATGAGGTGAAGCATGAGCGATTTCCGCGATATCCAGCACGGCGTCAACGATCCCGTGGATGGCCTCGACGTGAAGCGGCAGATCAACGACAACCGGACGCCGCATGAACGGGCACAACGCCATGCAGACGTGCGTGCCGAGGCCACTGCCACGCCGAGCGAGCCATTTCTGCCCGAACGGCTTCGGCGCAAGCCTACCGATCCAATCAACCCGCGGAGCGGGCGGAGACCGACGGATTAGCCGTTAGGAACTCCGGCCGCTGCAGTGTGTTGGTGGGCGCAACGTCGCGCGGCGAGAGGCTGCGCGCCCATTCGGAGGGATCGGACCATGAAACGAATGATTATCGCAGCTGCTTGCGTGCTGCTCGCAGGCCCCGCACTCGCCCAGTCGCTCGGCGAGAAAACCGGCGTCAACTCGGCGCTCGGCGTCGCGCCCGCCACCGCCGACTTCGTCAAGGAAGTCGCCATCAGCGATATGTTCGAGATCGAGTCGAGCAAGCTCGCCGAGCAGAAAGGCAACGCGCAGGAGAAGACCTTTGCGCAACAGATGGTGACCGACCACACCAAGACCAGCAGCGAACTTAAGGGCCTTGTCAGCGGCGGCAAGGTGCAGGCGACGCTGCCGACAGCACTCGACAGCTCGCATCAGAGCAAACTCGACAAGCTCAAGAGCGCGAATGGCAAGGACTTCAGTTCGGATTACAATTCGTACCAGGTCAGCGCCCATGAGGACGCGGTCTCGCTGTTCGAGCGTTACGCCAAGGGCGGCGACAATTCCGACCTGAAGGATTGGGCCGGCAAGACGCTGCCGGCGCTCAAGCACCATCTCGACATGGCCAAGGAGCTCGGCAAGGCGCCGAGCGTCGGTCAGACCAAGTAAACATCTTACGAGGACGCCGGCCCTACCGGCGTCCTCTCGTTTTGCAACGATGCCTGTCTCCGCGCAGTGAGATCGAAGATCGCGGAGATCGTCATGACACATCACGACAAGACTTCAGTATCCCGCCGGCACGTCGTCCAAGCGGCGAGCGCAACGCTCGCTGCTGCTTCGCTGGCCTCTTCGACAGCGGAGGCATGACGCCGCTCGGCCGTTCCGGCCAGCCCGCCGAACTGGCCTCGATTTATGTGCAGCGTGCCGCGGCCGACGCGAGCAATGCGACCGGCTAGGTGTATGGGTCCGCTGGTGGATCGGGACAGCCGTAGTCGGCGCGGCAGACTTATGCCACGAGGCAGAGCCCAGGAACCTTCTTTGTCTCCGGGCTTTACAAAACTGTCATGAAGGACATCACGCTTGCAGACCGATGGCATTAGTAGAGGTTAAACCTAGCCGGATCGACACCGCGATCGCGGATACGATCGCTGATCACACCAATTCAGGCATCGAGCACACGGCGCAGACATTGACCTGGGCTGCCGACGAGCACGTGCTGCTCGCGCTGGCCGCGGCAGGGTGGCTCTACACTCATATTTGGCAGCCCCAACAGCGCCCCGTTGCAAATCACGTTCTGGCCGTGTCGCTGGCGACTGCCGTCCTCCCGCATGTCCTGAAATCCATATTCGATCAGACCAGGCCAGACCGGCTGACCATACGCGGACACCGACATGGAGTACCCATCTCAGGACAGGCGCGCGACGCCTTCCCGTCCGGTCACGCGGTCCATATGGGCGCACTTGCCTCGGCGGCGGGCCTGCTGCCAAAAACGCCGCGTCGGTTGGTGCGTGCGATTGCGGTCGCACTTTCGCTGACACGGATTGCGGTACTCGCGCATTGGGCAAGCGACGTCGTCGCAGGCTTTGCGCTGGGCGCGGCCGTAGAGAGACTCTTGCGGCCATGGACACTGACGCAATCGTTGCGCAAGCAGCTCACTTGGCGGAAACGGCCATGACCGAATATGTCGTGCGCTTCATCGCCGGTGGCATCATCGTCTCCGCTTTTGCGATCTTGGGCGATATGCTCAAACCCAAAAGCTTTGCGGGGTTGCTCGGCGCAGCACCGTCAGTTGCACTGGCGACGCTCGGCATCGCCGTCGTCCAGCACGGCCCGCAATACGCCGCGGCAGAAAGCTGGACGATGATCTATGGCGCGGTCGCGCTCGGCTGCTACAGCGTCGTCGTCTGCCATCTGCTGATCAGATACTGTGTGTCCGCGCTGCCGGCGACCGTCCTTGCTGGTATCGTGTGGCTTGCGGTCGCCTTCGGCCTGCTCGCCGGCTTTGGAGGTGCGGCCTGATGCCGGTCAAGCTGTCGCTCTCCGCGCTGAAGCAGACGCGCTGGTACGAATACGGCATTCGTTTCCTGCTCGGTGGCCTGGCGACCGTGCTCACGGGGGTTCTGGGAGCGCGCTTCGGTGTTTCCGTCGGCGGACTTTTCCTTGCGCTTCCCGCCATCTTCTGCGCGAGCGCAACGCTGGTCGAAAGCCATGAACGCCGCACCAAGGAGAAGGCCGGCCTCAGCGGCACGCGCCGCGGACAAGAGGCCGCCGGGCTCGACGCGGCTGGTGCCGCCTGGGGAAGCATCGGTCTCCTGGCATTCGCCGCCGTCTTTCATGTTACCGTGGCCGCAAGCGTTCCGGGCGCTTTCGCCGCCGCGTTGATAGCTTGGGCCGTGGTTTCGGTATTGGCCTGGGGGCTCAGGCGCAAGCTGCGCATCGTCTCCCGCAAACCGCACCGGTCAGCCCATTCGCCATCAGCAAAGGGTTCTCCCCTTACGAAGCGTTAGCCCGCTTTGGCATGCATTGACGGCTGCAATCTCGGCGGTTGAAGGCCCGGGCTGTTGGCCCAGCGCTCGACCTGCTCGATGACCTTCTGGTGGCTGGGGCGCACCGGCCTGGGTGCTTCGCTCTCTTCGACATGTGTGCGGGGCAATCTGACTTCGTTCGTCATGACGTCTCTCCCATTTGCCGGGAGTATACACCTGTCAAAGGATCTTTGCATCACATAAGTTATTGATTTCGTTATATTTCTGGCTAACTTGGCGTCATAGCCGCATCTTGTGGAACCGCGGCCGAATGAGTTCGTTGAGTAAACTACTCAACTTGCTCATTTTGGGTGATTGATCATGAACGACCTTCGCGCCGAGCGGCTCCAGGTCATGCTGTCACCGGAAGAACTGGCCGCGGTGGACGACTTCCGGTTCAAACATCGCATGCCGACGCGAGCCGCGGCCGTGCGCGAGCTCCTGAAGCTCGGACTGGCCACCGCCGCAGTCGATGCAGGGGCGAATGTCAAATCGAGCAGGTTCGGAGTTTTCGGGCGCGGCCCGGACGGCCATACGCAACCGCATCCCGAGCGCGGCTCCGAGGATTAGTCCAGCCTGATGCTCAAGCAAACGGCCCCGGCACGGGGTGCCAGGGCCGTCCTTGGAGATTACTTCCGGATCACCGGGGGCATGACAACCGGAAGCAATCCCTCGACTCTTCGCGTGCGAATTCGTTCCTGAAGGAATTAGCCGCTCGGCGCGTCGCCGGAATCATCGGGCGCCATGCCGGAACCGGGCGTCTTGCTGTTGTCGTTCAGCTTGGGATCGCGCGTGGCCTCACGAGAGGGCGAGCCCTTTGGCTCCGACTTGTGCACGGTCTGCGCACGCTGCTTGTCCCGCGGCTGCTGTTCACCGCGCTGATCTCTGATGATGCCTTGGTCGGAATGGGCCATGATAGCTCTCGCCTCTTTGCTGTCTCGAAGCGCTTACGCGCCGGAGCGTCGAAGGTTCCGACCCGCGAGATCAGACTGCTAACTGTGCGCTGAGTGCACCGGGGTCGATGCATTTTCGTGATGCACCTGCCGCACTGTCGTCACGGTGGCGAACGCGACCGACACGCCAAAGGCGAGGATGAGCGAAAGAAGAGCCAGACGTGGAGCCATTGCAAAAACCTCCTGAAATAGGAAATCAACGCGATCGACTGTTACGAATGATCCTGCTTGTTGTCCGTGCGCAGTCTCACACGCAGATCCACGAACACGACAGAATTACGCATCCTGCTTTTGAGGCCTGCGCGTTGGAACGGGCGGCACCTCGCCGTCGAGCCAATCCTGCTCGTCGGCAAGTGCCGTCCACGCATTCGCCATGCGCAGAAAACGATTGTGTGCCGGCTGTGCTTCGGCCCTTTCGGCGAGCTGGAGGCAGTTGTCGGCGTTATCCCTGAAGATCTCGGACTGTTTCATCAACATGAATTGGGGACGGAACCGACGCGTCGCAACCGCCCTTACCGGATCGTAACATCTGCGGAACTTTCGACCGCCGTCCGCCATTGGACGTCCATGCGGATTCTTCTCGCGATGGTTTTGGCGTTCATCAGCACTGCACCGCTTGCCGACAGCACCGGAGAGCGACGGCCGACCGGCCGCACGCCGACCGCAACCGAGACCATCAGCGACCTCTACACTTTCAGCCGCTTTCAGCAGGGCTTGCTGGAGAGCACCGACCTGAAGGGCAATGCCGAGGTCAAGAACCTCGCCGCCCTGCGCGCCGAAGAAGCAGCCCGGCGCGACAAGGCCCTGAAACAGATTCAGGAGACGATCGGCACCGAACCGCGCGTCGCCAAGACGACCTCGGCGAGCGCGAGCCTGGTCGAGCCCGAAAGTTCGGACGGACCGACTTTCGTCAGAAGCTTCTATGCCGCGCAGATTCCCGAGTATGAATCGGTGATCGACCTGCTCGAGCGCTATCTGAAGGCGCCCGACAATGCCGTGCTTGCAACATTCGCGCGCGAGCAGCTCCCACTGTTGCGCTCACAGGTCAAAGACGCCGAGCGCACCATGGCAGACAAGTAGCCGTTTATTTATTGTTCGGATGACTTTGCTGGCTCTCCGGCCGCACGGTGCGGTCGCTCTCCGGCATCCGGTCCCGGCCGGCATCCCCATTGTCATCCTTGCCGCCCGAAGTCGAGGTGCCGCTACCGCTGGGATTGGACCGGGTCGACGCACCCGTAGTTGGTGTGTCCGCGCGTGGGGTGGCGGAGCTTGCGGCGGGGTCGCCGGTCACCGCACCACGGCCGCTGGGCGCGCCGCCTTGTGCGAACGCCGATCCAGCCAACAACATCACGGTGCCGATCACGGCAAATCCTGCTTTCATGTGCGCTCTCCCTGTATTCGAGGCTAACAGCAGGACCAGCGGTCCGTTCCGGAAGCGATGACCGAGGCCCGAAACGGGCCCCCAAGGTGTCTTCCCTCGGCAGAAATCAGGAACCCAATGGAACCATTCCGAGGTATCGCTATTATGTTAATCGGGCTGAGCAAAGCAGGTTCCACGTCCTGGCGCCGTAACGTTGGCGCTTGATTTCGAATTTGGCTGACGCTCTATTTTGATAATCCGCGTCTTGCCTGGGAATCGGCTGACGCCTGCGGGGGACAAATTATGAGCGACCTCGATCCCGGATCTGCATCACGTTCCGGTCGTCGCGTTCCAAAGCCAAAAACCAACGGCATGTCGGAGCCCGATTCCCGGGCAGAATTGCTGCTCGCCCTGCAGGCCATGCGCAACGGCGATTTCTCCGTGCGCATGAGCGGCGACTATCTCGGCATCGACGGCAAGCTCGCCGACACTTTCAATGACATCATCGCCGCCAATCAGCGCATGGCGCAGCAGCTCGAACTGGTCGGCCAGGTGGTGGGCCGCGAGGGCAAGACCCGCCAGCGCGTGAAGTTTGGGCTGGCCTCCGGCTCCTGGGCCGACATGGAAGGCTCGGTCAATACGCTGATCGACGATTTGCTGTGGCCAACGCGCGAGGTGACGCGCGCGGTCGCAGCCGTGGCGCAGGGCGACCTGCTCCAGACCGTCAAGCTCGACGTCGATGGACGCCCCCTGCGCGGCGAATTCCTGCAGTCGGCGACTATCGTCAACACCATGATCAAGCAGCTCGGCGTGTTCACCTCAGAGGTGACGCGCGTGGCGCGCGAGGTCGGCACCGAAGGCAAGCTCGGCGGCCAGGCCCAGGTCCCGGAAGTGACCGGCGTCTGGAAGGATCTGACCGAGAGCGTCAACTCGATGGCGAACAACCTGACCAACCAGGTTCGCAACATCGCCGAGGTGACGATCGCAGTTGCGAACGGCGACCTCTCGAAGAAGATCACGGTCGACGTCCGCGGCGAGATCCTTCAGCTCAAGGAAGCCATCAACACGATGGTGGACCAGCTCCGCTCCTTTGCCTCGGAAGTGACGCGCGTGGCGCGCGAGGTCGGCACCGACGGCAAGCTTGGCGGCCAAGCCATCGTGCCAGGCGTCGCCGGCACCTGGAAGGATCTCACCGACAGCGTCAACGCGATGTGCGGCAATCTCACCGCACAGGTGCGCAACATCGCCAACGTCACCACCGCCGTGGCTCGCGGCGACCTGTCGCGCAAGATCACGGTGGACGTGCGCGGCGAAATCCTGGAGCTGAAGGACACCATCAACACCATGGTGGACCAGCTCAACTCGTTCGCCTCGGAAGTGACGCGCGTGGCGCGCGAGGTCGGCACCGAAGGCAAGCTCGGCGGCCAGGCGCAGGTGCCGGGCGTCGCCGGTACCTGGAAGGACCTCACCGACAACGTCAACTTTATGGCGTCGAACCTCACCGCGCAGGTCCGCAACATCGCCGACGTTGCCACCGCCATCGCGAGCGGCGACCTCTCCAAGAAGATCACGGTGAACGTCTCGGGCGAAATCCTTCAGTTGAAGGAAACGCTCAACACCATGGTCGACCAGCTCAACGCCTTCGCCGGCGAAGTCACGCGCGTCGCGCGCGAGGTCGGCACCGAGGGCCGGCTCGGCGGCCAGGCCAACGTGCTCGGCGTCGCCGGCACCTGGAAGGACTTGACCGAGAGCGTCAACTCGATGGCCTCGAACCTCACCGCGCAGGTCCGTAACATCGCCGAGGTGACGACCGCGGTCGCGGGCGGCGATTTGTCGAAAAAGATCACCGTCGATGTCCGCGGCGAGATCCTCGAGCTGAAAGACACCATCAACACCATGGTGGACCAGCTCAACGCCTTTGCCGGCGAAGTCACGCGCGTTGCCCGCGAGGTCGGCACCGAAGGCAAACTCGGCGGCCAGGCCCAGGTGCGCGGCGTCGCCGGCACCTGGAAGGATCTCACCGACAGCGTCAACTCGATGGCCTCGAACCTGACCGGCCAGGTCCGCAACATCGCCGAAGTCGCGACCGCGGTGGCCAAGGGCGATTTGTCGAAGAAGATCACCGTCAACGTGTCAGGCGAAATCCTTCAGCTGAAGGAAACGCTCAACACCATGGTGGACCAGCTCAACGCCTTCGCCGGCGAAGTCACGCGCGTCGCGCGCGAAGTCGGCACCGAAGGCAAGCTCGGCGGCCAGGCCGAAGTCCCCGGCGTCGCCGGCACCTGGAAGGACCTCACCGACAGCGTCAACTCGATGGCGGGCAACCTCACCGCCCAGGTCCGCAACATCGCCGAAGTTGCGACCGCGATCGCCGGCGGCGACTTGTCGCGCAAGATCACCGTGGACGTGCGCGGCGAGATCCTTCAGCTCAAGGACACGCTGAACACGATGGTCGACCAGCTCAACCGCTTCGCGGGCGAGGTGACGCGCGTGGCGCGCGAGGTCGGCACTGAAGGTCGGCTCGGCGGCCAGGCCAACGTGCCCGGCGTCGCCGGCACCTGGAAAGACCTCACCGACAGCGTCAACTCGATGGCGGGCAACCTCACCGCCCAGGTCCGCAATATCGCCGAAGTCACCACTGCCGTGGCGCGCGGCGACCTCTCGCGCAAGATCACCGTCGACGTCCGTGGCGAGATTTTGGAGCTGAAGAATACCATCAACACCATGGTGGACCAGCTCAACGGCTTTGCCGGTGAAGTGACGCGCGTCGCGCGCGAAGTCGGCACCGAAGGCAAGCTCGGCGGCCAGGCCGAGGTGCCCGGCGTTGCCGGCACCTGGAAGGATCTCACCGACAACGTCAACTTCATGGCCTCGAACCTCACGGCGCAGGTCCGCAACATCGCCGAGGTCGCGACCGCGATCGCCGGCGGCGACCTGTCGAAGAAGATCACGGTGGACGTGCGCGGCGAAATTCTGCTGCTCAAGGACACCTTGAACACCATGGTCGAGCAGCTCCGCTCCTTCGCCGCCGAAGTGACGCGCGTCGCGCGCGAGGTCGGCACCGAGGGCCGGCTCGGCGGCCAGGCCGTCGTGCCCGGCGTCGGCGGCACCTGGAAGGACCTCACTGACAACGTCAACCTGCTGGCCGCGAACCTCACCACCCAGGTCCGCAACATCGCCGAAGTCACCACCGCCGTCGCGCGCGGCGACCTGTCGCGCAAGATCACCGTCGACGTGAAGGGCGAAATTCTCGAGCTCAAGAACACCATCAACACCATGGTGGACCAGCTCAATGCCTTCGCCGGCGAAGTCACGCGCGTTGCCCGCGAGGTCGGCACCGAAGGCGAACTCGGTGGCCAGGCCCAGGTGCCCGGTGTCGCCGGCACCTGGAAGGATCTCACCGACACGGTCAACTTCATGGCGGCGAACCTGACCGAGCAGGTCCGCGGCATCGTCAAGGTGGTGACCGCGGTCGCCAACGGCGATCTCAAGCAGAACCTCACCGTGAAATCGAAGGGCGAGGTCGCGGCGCTCGCCGACACCATCAACAACATGACCGAGACGCTCGCGACTTTCGCCGACCAGGTGACGTCGGTGGCGCGCGAGGTCGGCGTCGAGGGCAGGCTCGGTGGTCAGGCCGACGTGCCCGGCGCCGCGGGCACCTGGAAGGACCTCACCGGCAACGTCAATTTGCTGGCAGCCAACCTCACCTCGCAGGTGCGCGCGATTGCGGAAGTGGCGACCGCCGTGACCAAGGGCGACCTGACGCGGTCGATCCAGGTCGACGCCCGCGGCGAGGTCGCAGAGCTGAAAGACAACATCAACACGATGATCACGAACCTCCGTCTCACGACGGACGTGAACACCGAGCAGGATTGGCTGAAGACCAATCTGGCGAAATTCACCAACATGCTTCAGGGCCAGCGCGACCTCACCACCGTCGGTCGCCTGCTGCTGACCGAATTGTCGCCGCTGGTGAACGCGCATACCGGCGTGATCTACCAGGTCGAGAATGAAGAGAATCCGCGGCTCCTGCTGCTTGCCTCCTATGCCGGCGACGGCGTCTATCCGTATCCGCGCGTGCTGCCATTCGGCGACGGCCTGATCGGCCAATGCGCGCTCGACCGGCGCCCACGCGTGATCGCGGACATTCCGCCTGACGTGGTGCCGATCAATTCGGCGCTGCTTCGCGTCGCGCCGAAGAACCTCGTGGTGCTGCCGGTGCTGTTCGAAGGCCAGGTCAAGGCGGTCATCGAGCTCGCCTCGCTCACCTCCTTCACGACCTCGCAGATGACCTTCCTGGAGCAGCTCACGGACTCGATCGGCATCGTGCTCAACTCGATCGAGGCGACGATGCAGACCGAAGGCCTGCTCAAGCAGTCGCAGCAGCTCGCCGGCGAGCTCCAGACCCAGCAGCGCGAATTGCAGCAGACCAACGACCAGCTCGAACAGAAGGCGCAGCAGCTCGCAGAGCGCAATGTCGAAGTCGAGCGCAAGAACCAGGAGATCGAGCAGGCCCGCCGCGCACTGGAGGAAAAGGCAACCGAGCTCGCGCTGACTTCGAAGTACAAGTCCGAATTCCTCGCCAATATGAGCCACGAGCTGCGCACGCCGCTGAACTCGATCCTGATCCTCGGCCAGCAGCTCACCGACAATCCGGACGGCAATCTTACCGGCAAGCAGGTCGAATTCGCCCGCACCATCCATGGCGCCGGCACCGACCTGCTCAATCTCATCAGCGACATTCTCGATCTCTCCAAGATCGAGTCCGGTACGGTGACGGTCGACGCCGAGGAAATCCTGACCGCGAATCTGCTCGAGACGGTCGGGCGGCCGTTCCGTCACGAGGCGGAGAACCGCAATTTGTCGTTCAAGATCGACGTCGATCCGAATCTTGCGCGCAGCCTCGTCACCGATTCCAAGCGCCTGCAGCAGGTTTTGAAGAACCTGCTCTCCAACGCCTTCAAGTTCACCGCCGAGGGCGAAGTGCGCCTGAAGGTCGCCGCCGCGGTCGGCGGCTGGGGCACGGATCATCCCGTGCTGAACTCGGCGCCGGCCGTGATCGCATTCGAAGTGTCCGATACCGGCATCGGCATTCCGCTGGAGAAGCAGAAGCTGATCTTCGAGGCGTTCCAGCAAGCGGATGCCGGCACCAGTCGCAAATATGGCGGTACCGGCCTCGGCCTTGCGATCAGCCGCGAACTCGCAAGCCTGCTCGGCGGCGAGATCCACCTGCGCAGCTTGCCGGGCAAGGGCTCGTGCTTCACGCTTTACCTGCCGCTGAAATATTCCGGCCCGACGCTCGCGCCCCGCGCAACGCCCCAACAGAGCCAGCCGCCGGCGCTGCAGCCCGCGACAGCCGAACCGCAGCGCGTGATCGAGCAGCTTCCCGACGACCGGCTCAACCTCGAACCCGGCGATAGCATCCTCCTGATCGTCGAGGACGACCCGCACTACGCGCGCGTGTTGGTCGACCTCGCCCGCGACAAGGGATTCAAGGTGCTGGTCGCGGCCCGCGGCGCGGAGGCGCTGGAGCTTGCAAAGCAGTACCAGCCGAGGGCTGTCTCGCTCGACGTATTCCTGCCGGATATGCTCGGCTGGACCGTGTTGAGCCAGCTCAAGCACAATCCGCTGACCCGCCACATCCCCGTGCAGATCATCACGCTCGACGAGGACCGCCAGCATGCGCTGGCGCGCGGCGCCTTCTCCTTCGTCAACAAGCCGACGACGACCGAGGGTGTCTCGGCCGCGCTGACCCAGATCAAGGAATATGCGCGACCGCGGCGCAAGCGGCTGCTCATCGTCGAGGACAACGAGGCCGAGCAGCTCTCGATCCGCGAGCTCCTGCATCACGACGACATCGAGATCGTGACGACCGGCACCGGTGCCGACGCGCTCTCGATGCTGCGTGAGAACCCCTGTGATTGCGTCGTGCTCGACCTGCGCCTGCCCGACATGACCGGCTTCGAGGTGCTGGACCAGATCCGCAATGACGAGGCGCTCTCGAACGTTCCGGTGGTCGTCTTCACCGGCCGCGAGCTGTCGGCCGAGGAAGATGCGGAGCTCCACACCATGGCGCGGAGCATCGTTGTCAAGGGCGTGGAATCGCCGGAGCGCCTGCTCGACGAGACCGCGCTGTTCCTGCACCGCGTGATCACGGAGTTGCCGATCGAGAAGCAGCGCATGCTCGAGAAGCTGAACAGTTCCGACGAAGACCTGATCGGCAAGACCGCCCTGCTCGTCGACGACGACGCCCGCAACATCTTCGCGCTGTCGAGCGTGCTGGAGCGGCGCGGCATGAAGGTGCTGACGGCCACGACCGGCAACGAGGCGGTGGCCCTGGTCGAATCCAACCCGGAGATCGCCATCGTGCTGATGGACATCATGATGCCGCAGATGGATGGCTATCAGACCATCGGCGTCATTCGTGAAAACCCCATCTTCGCCCGTCTTCCGATCATCGCGTTGACGGCCAAGGCCATGAAGGGCGACCGCGAGAAATGCCTCGAGGCCGGCGCGTCTGACTATCTCGCCAAACCCGTCAACACCGATCAATTGCTGCTTGCAATCCGCATGTGGCTGCACCGCTGAGTTGGATGCCCGTATGGACCACGAAAAGGTCAACATCCTCCTCGTCGACGACCAGCCGGCCAAGCTGCTCGCCTATGAGGTGATCCTGAAGGATCTCGGCCAGAACCTCGTGATCGCCTCATCCGGTCGCGAGGCTCTGGAGGTGCTGCTCAAGACCGAGATCGCGGTGATCCTGGTCGACGTCTGCATGCCCGAGCTCGACGGCTTCGAGCTCGCCGCGATGATCCGCGAGCACCCGCGCTTCCAGAAGACCGCGATGATCTTCATCTCGGCCATTCAAGTCAGCGACATCGACCGCCTGCGCGGCTACGAGATGGGCGCCGTCGACTACGTCCCGGTGCCGGTCGTGCCGGAGGTGCTACGCGCCAAGGTCAAGGTGTTTGCAGAGCTCTATCGCAAGACGCGCGAGCTCGAACGGCTGAATCAGGACCTCGAGGACCGCGTGCGTGCACGCACCGCCGAGCTTGAGAATTCCACAGCAAAGCTGCGCGAGAGCGAAGAGCGGCGCAGCATGGCGATCGCCGCCGGCAAGATGGGCTCCTGGGACTGGGACTGGATCACCGGCGACTGGATGTGGGACGAGGGACAATACCGCATCTTTGGTGTTGGCCCGGAGAGCTTCGAGGTGAATCCGGCCAACGTTCAGGCGCTGTTGCATCCGGATGACGTCGATCAGTTGCGCAAGGCGATCGCCGAATTCAACAAGGGCACGCGCTCCTATGAAACGGAGTTCCGCATCGTGCGGCCCGACGGCGATGTGCGCTGGTGTGTCGGCACGGCCGCCGCCACGGTTGACGATAGCGGTCGGGTCATGCGCGTCAGCGGCGTGACGGTGGACATCACCGAACGCAAGCGCGCCGAGGAACGGCAGACTCTCCTGGCGCGGGAAGTCGATCATCGCGCCAAGAATGCGCTGGCGCTGGCGCAATCGATCGTGCGCCTCACCCGCGCCGACGAGGTCAAAGCCTATGTCAGCGCCGTCGAGGGACGCATCAATGCACTGGCGCGCGTGCACACGATCCTGTCGCTATCGAGCTGGCAGGGCGCCGAACTCTCGAAGCTGATCGACGAGGAGCTTGCGCCCTATTCCCTCGGCGGCCAGATCAAATTGGCGGGGTCGGAAGTTCAGTTGCTGCCGGCAACCGCCCAGACGCTGGCGCTGGCGCTGCATGAGCTTTTCACCAACTCGGCGAAATATGGCGCGCTCTCGACGCGGACGGGACGGCTCGCAATCGGCTGGCAGGTCGAGGACGAGCTGCTCACGCTGACCTGGGAGGAATCCGGCGGCCCGCTCGTCATGACGCCGAAATCCCGCGGCTTTGGTACGCGGAGCCTGCTTGCGAGCGTCGAGTCCCAGCTCGGCGGGCAGGCGCGATTCGATTGGCGCGCCGAGGGTCTGCTGTGCCGGCTCGAGGTGCCGTTGGTCCGCAAGACTGCCGCGACGACCGCGCCCGGCAACTTCGAAGCCGCCAGCTCCGCCGAATTGCAGCGCGCTTCCGGCTAACCGGAGGCCGCGCTCTTCCTGCGCTGCGTCGTTTGCGGCTCGCGCGCGACCCGTCCTTCGAGCCAGGCTTCCGTTTGGGCGAGATCGCGCAGAGCCTTGGCATAGCGGCACGCCGCGCTTCGCTCCGCGCCGCGGGGCAGCTTGCGCGCTTTGCGGAGGATGTCCGCAGCGGCGTTACGATAAGCCAGAGAGCGATAGAGAAAGACCACCTTACCCATATCGAATGTTCCCGTGTTGCGCGCTCATTCTCGCCCACCCGGCATGAACGTCGGATGAAGCGGACGATGACAATTCCTTCATGCGGGTGGAACCGGCGAGTGTCGCAGGCGTTGCATGCGAGATTGGGATAGAGTTCCATGCGCGCGAAGAAGTCGTCTGACCTGATCTCTCCCAGCGGGCTCGTCAAGCTGATGACGCACGCGATGATGGGCGCAGCCTTAGGACTCGCTTTCAGCCTCTTGCTCGTGCTGTCCAATCCCGGCGTCGCCAATTTGCTGAGTCACGGCGGAAGGCAGGCCGTGGTCGTTTTCGCCCTCACCTTGGTGACGACGTTCGCGATCGGCGCGACACTGACCGGCGTCGTATTCATCCTCGCCGAGGACAAGCAATCTTGAACTATGCGTGCTTTACCGGAATTTCTTCGTTCGGAACTCCTGCGACGAATGGCAGTTGGCTGCCTGCGTCAATTCAACTCAGGGAGTTCCCGCAGATGAAGACCACCAAGCTCGCTCTTGCCGTGATGTTGGCAACCGGCCTCGCCGCCGCACCGTTCGCCGTGCAGGCCAAGTCGCATAAGGCAAAACACGGATCATCGATGTCATCGTCGCAGACCACCACGGGCGCCAACACCAAGTCCTCCAAGGGTGTTGATCCCTCCGGTCAGGGCGGCTCCGGCCCCGGCTCCGACCAGGGCGGCACCATGACGAACAACAAGGCCGGTATGAGCAACACCAAGTAGGCGTTCGGCGAAAACACGAAGGCCCCGCGATCGCGGGGCCTTTTGCTTTGGTATTCGAACAGACTTCTCTCGGGCCGCTTCGTCAACATGCGGTATCGACGAGCCCCGCACCTCGCGTTGCGCGCAGGCTTCAGCTACGATGGCTGCCCAGGATGTCAGGATGAACGCCTGCAGGATCTGACTTCACCAGATGGTCGAGTCGTGCGCGCTTGCGCGCGATCAAGAGCTGGGCCGCGGCGTCGTCGAGCCCCTCGCGTTGCAGCTGCCGGATGGCAGAGCCCAGTTCGAGAATCTCGGCGCGCAGCTTTAGAATCCGGTATGCATCCGGGTCTTCCTCCACCGTGCGCTCCCAAGGCTCTCAGCGGCGCGCGATCACGCGCAGAGGACTACCTGATGTCTTCGCGGAACGAAGGCGCATCCTATCGCGGACATTCGGCAGGACATCGCCGCCACCTGCAGCCTTCCATTCGCCGATCAGCAGATTGATTTTCCGGCGCAGATCCATCTGCGCCAGGGCCTTCTCCGTGCAGTCCCGATCGCGCTCGACAAGCTCGCGTACGGCCGCCTCGACATCGGCCATTTCCAGCCTCAAGGCGCTGATTTTACGTCGAATTTCATTAATTTTGTTGTCCATGACTTGTTAGAACAAAATAAGAACATATAGTCAAGTCACGATTTCAGAAGGGAGAAGCGACATGCAGGTTGAAGGTAAATACGATGCCAAGTCTTTCCTCACCGAGCAGATGACGCGGGCGCAGGGCCTCCGGCTGAAACGGCTGAGCGAAGAGGCGTATCAGCCCGCGCAATACGCGCGGGATCTGTCCTCCAGCGAGGCAGCACGGCGCATTCAGGTGCTGGAAGCGGAGATCGAGCTGGCGGATTCGTTCTAGGCTAGGTCGCCCATCCGGAACGTTGCTTGCGCTTTCGGAACCATGCCTGTCCCGGATTGTTTTCCCAGGCCAAGGGAGAACATGCATGGCACGCAAGGCAAAGAAGCGCCGCTACTCGCGCAGCTCCGGCAGCGATGTCGAAGGCGAGATGAAGCGCTACAAGAAGGGGACCGCGAAAAGCGGACCGGGCGGTCGAGGCGGACGCGTGAAGAGCCGCAAGCAGGCAATCGCGATCGGCCTGTCGAAAGCGCGCAAGAAGGGCAAGAAGGTCCCGAAGAAGGCCGCGAAACGAAAGACGTCCAAGAAGACGTCAAAGAAGACATCTCGGAAAACATCCAAGAAGACTTCGAGAAAGAGTTCGAAGAAGACGTCGAAGCGCAAATCCTCCAAACGGTCGCGCTGACCTCAGTCAGATCATGCTGCCCGGCATGAAGCAGCGGATCGAAACGCCGAACGCGGTCTTCACCGGCCACACCATGGTGCGGCCGGCCCGGTTCGGCTCGGTGATCACGGCTTCGTCCGGTACCTCGACCCACTCGCCGTCGAGCCGCACGCGGTAATGTCCATTGTGCGAGTCCCAATCGGGATCGGCGACCGCAAACCCATCCGCATCCGAGCAGCACGGACCGAGATGGCTGCGCAGGCCGTCGAACCACGGCTTGAGAGGTGAGTCCGCGTAGCGGCCGTCGTCGCGCCCGAGAGCGTTTCCACCCCATAGCACGAGTGGCGCTACCAACGGCGCCACAAGCAGCGCACTTCTCAGCGAGAGCTTCAATCGATCCATGTCGGCACCGATCAAATACGAATTGCCGGCCGGCTCAGCGGCGGCAAGTTCGAAGTTCCACGCTTGCAATCGTCGGCGGCTTCATTGCCGCCGAGTCTGTACGAGATCCGCAAATGTGATGAGCGAACACGGCTTTTTCGGACGAAACCGGGTCATCCTCCCTGCCGTTAACGAGAATGTTATCGGCGATCTGCGGAAATCCTGAAGGCGAACGGGAAAGGCGGCCAGAAGGCCGCCTTTTTGGAGTTGCGCCGATCGACGTTCGCCTTATGCGAGCGGCACCGCGACGAACCGGGTCGCCTGTGCGCTTCGGACCTGCAGCAGCACGCTGCGCTTGCCGGACGATTTCGCCTGCGCCAGTTCCGAACGGACATCGCCGATATTGGCGACGGCCTTGCCGCCCACATTGAGGATGACGTCGCCGGTCTGGATGCCGCGTTGCGCGGCCGGCCCTTGCGGATCGACTTCAGTGACGACGACGCCCTTCTGGCCGGCGCCCTGCACGTCGCCGGCCGGAGCCAGGCTGAGCCCCAGACGCGGCGGCATGCCGGCATCTGGCTGCGACTTGCCCTCGTCGGCCCTAGCCTGCCGCTCGTTCGGCAACTCGCCAAGCGCCAGTGTCACCGTCTTGCTGTCGCCTTTGTGGACGACATCGAGCTTCACGGACGTGCCGGGCGCCAGGGTGGCGATGGTGCGGGCGAGATCGCGGGAATCCTTGATCGCGGTGCCGTTGACGGCGGTGATGACGTCGCCCGCCTCGATGCCCGCCTTCGCCGCCGGGCTGCCGTCCTGCGGATTGTCGACGATCGCGCCGCGCGCCTCCTTGAGGCCCAGACTGTCGGCGATATCCGACGTCACCGGCTGCACCTGGACGCCGAGCCAGCCGCGTGTGACCGCGCCCTTGTCCTTCAACTGTGCGACGACGAGCTTTGCGGTCGAAGCCGGAATGTCGAAGCCGATGCCGACCGAGCCGCCGGAGGGCGAGAAGATCGCAGTGTTCACGCCGATCACGTTGCCATTCATGTCGAAGGCCGGGCCGCCGGAATTGCCCTTGTTGATCGGCGCGTCGATCTGGATGAAGTCGTCATAGGGACCATTGCCGATGTCGCGGCCGCTGGCCGAGACGATGCCGGCGGTCACGGTGCCGCCGAGGCCGAAGGGATTGCCGACCGCGACCACCCAGTCGCCGATACGCGGCTTCTGGTCGGAGAATCTGACGAACGGAAAATCCTTCTTGCCCTCGACCTTGATCAGCGCGAGATCCGTTTTCGGATCGGTGCCGACCACTTTCGCGCTGTAGATGGTGCCGTCGTCCATCGTCACTTGCACCGATTCGGCGTGATCGACGACGTGGTTGTTGGTCACGGCATAGCCGTCGGCGGAGATGAAGAAGCCGGAGCCCTCACCCGTGATCATCTGGCGGCGCTGGCGCGGCATGCCCTCCATGCCCCCCGGGCCGCGGAAGCCGAATTGCCGCGAGAACTGGTCGAACGGCGTCGCCTCGTCCGAATCCATCCGGTTCTGTTGCAGCATCGCGCTCTTATCATTGTCCTGGTCGATCCTGACCCGCACCGAAATGACGGCGGGTTTGACCTTGCTGACGAGGTCGCCGAAGCCCGGCGGTGTCGCGGCGGTCTCCGCGGCCTGGGCGGGCGCAATGAAGGAGGTCGCGCTGAACGGCGAAGAGCCGGGAGCAGTCGCCAGCACGGCCACGCCAAGCGCGGCCACGGTGCCGAGCAGCGCGAGCCGGCGCGGCCTCAGGACCTTGCGGGACGTTGTGGTGTCGGAATTGACGTGATCGCTCATGTCGATATGTCCATGTTGGGTAAGTCGCCTTGCACCCAACATGGTGGTCGCCACCTTACAGCGTCCCGTCCACGCGATTAAATCTTGGCAAAGTAGCCGGGCCGGCGATACGGCCAAAGGTCAAGGCTGCACGTTTGATGCAGCTCAACGCGGGCCATGCGCACCGTGGAAGACTGCGGCCACCGGATGATGTCCATCGGAGGCACGTCATGTACAAAGACATTCTCGTCCACATCCCCACCGAGCGGCCGATCCGCCCGGTGATCGACGGCTCGATCTCGCTCGCAGCGGGCCTCAACGCCCATCTCGATGCAGTTGCGGTTGGCTATGTGGCAACCAGTGCGGCCTATATCATGGAGGGCGGCGCTGCGGTGGCGGCGGTGTTCGAGATGGAGCGCGAGAGTGCAGTGGAGCGGGCCGAGGCGGCGCTCGCGGTATTCAAGAGCAAAGCGATGAACGCCGGCATTTCCTACACATGCCACCCACTCGGGGCGATGCCGGGGGATGCGGTCGGCTTGCTCGGCGAGATGGCGCGGCTGCACGATCTCAGCATCGTGCTCCAGCCGGATCCGGCGCAAGGCTCACTCGACAACGATGTGCCCGGCGAGATCCTGTTCCAGGCGGGTGGCCCGGTGCTTTTCCTGCCCTACACCTTCCATGGAGCGTTCAAGGCGAAACGGATCGGCATCTGCTGGGATGGCAGCCGCCTCGCCGCGCGCGCTATGCGCGACGCCTCACCATTCCTGGCCCGCGCCGAGGAGATCGTGATCATTGCGATCAACGAAACAGATATGGTTCCCGAGGAAGTCTCGACGCGCAATCTGGCAAGGCATCTCGGCCGGCGCGGACTGTCGACCCACACGGTCAACCTGTCGGCGGCGCGCTCTGACATTCAGCCGACCATGCTGTCGCTGGCAGCCGATGAGAACCTGGATCTTCTGATCATGGGCGGCTACGGCCATTCGCGTTTGCAAGAACGGTTCCTCGGCGGCGTCACCCGCGCCATGCTGGAAGCCATGACCGTCCTGACGCTGATGTCGCATTAATCGAGGGCTTATCCAGGTCGGGCCGGTCACAAGCCTTGTCGTTCGGGCTGACAACCGCGTCTTGAGCGGTGCCGGCGTCGGCAAGTTCAGGTCATATTCGAACAAGTTGGACCGTCACGCCGCGGCGGGTCTCTCCCACGCCGTGGCCTCGACGCCGTCCTCGTCTTGTTGCGCATTGCACGCGTCGAAATGCGCCTTGAGTTCGACTTCGGCGAGATGTTCGAAATGTTCGGCCTGGCCGAGCAGTTCCCAGCTCTGGAGCGGCCGGTAGGCGGCCTGCTGACGACAGAGGGACGCTAGCGCGCGGTAGCGACGTACGTTGTCCATGAGACCCTCCCTCGCATTCACAGAGCTTATTGCCCTTATTTGCGTCAGGGCGATGGCGGTTGTGCAAAAGATTTGCTGCGCCCGCCGCGCGCTGGACTCGCTTGTTTCTAGGCAAACGCGTATCGAGGCGAAAGTTCCAATCAGCGCGGACTCAACGCTTCGGACCTTACCGCAGGCCAAGGCTAGGGTTGTGGGTCATCCTCGTATATCTGCAGTGCAAAGGGGCACGCCCCGGCACACCCCATTACGGTGCCGGCTCGCCCGCCTGTATCCGGCAGTCTACCGGATGAGCGCGGGCTCACCGGCACGCATTGTCTGCGCCGAACTATGTTGCAGCATCGGAACCCTGCCGGCTTCCGCAGCGGCGCGGATGGCCGCGATGTTGCCGGCATAGTCCGCGCTGCTCTTGCCGCGAAACACGGCGGAGCCCGCTACAAGCGTATCGGCGCCCGCAGCGGCCACGGCGGCGGCATTGTCGCGCGTGATGCCACCGTCAACCTCGAGTCGGATCGGCCGGTCGCCTATCATGCTTCGAATACGCCCGATCTTCTCGAGTTGGGATTCGAGGAAGGACTGGCCGCCAAAGCCCGGATTGACCGTCATCACCAGGACGAGGTCGAGGCGATCGAGCACATATTCGATCGTGCTTTCGGGAGTCGCGGGACACAGGCTGACGCCGGCTTTCTTGCCGAGCGCGCGGATGGCCTGGAGCGAGCGATCGAGGTGCGGACCGGCTTCGGCATGCACCGTGATGACATCCGCGCCGGCCTTCGCGAACGCTTCGAGATAGGGATCGGCGGGCGCGATCATGAGATGCACGTCGAACATTTTCTTCGTCAGCGGCCGGATCGCCCTGATGACGTCCGCGCCATAACTGATGTTCGGGACGAAATGCCCGTCCATGACGTCGCAGTGAATCCAGTCGGCACCCGCCGCATCGATCGCCACGATCTCCTCGCCGAGGCGGGCGAAATTCGCAGCCAGGATTGACGGCGCGATGAGGATTTCTCTCGTCATGGCTTCGCACTCCCCTGCGCGTCCGCACCGCCGCTGAAGACGCGGCTCGCCAGGACGTCCATGGGATCGATCGTTTCGAGGTCGGCGATATCGAGCATGCGGTCGAGATCGGACACCAGCCGATCGGCCTGCCGCAGGCGGATGCGGTCGACGGCGTTGCGGATCGAGCGCGCATTGGAGAAGAACGGCTGGGTCCGACGTAGCGCGATGTATTTCTCGAACGCCTCGCGCGCCGCCGCCGAGAGGCGATAACCCCGTTCCTTCAGCATCAGCTCGGCGATGACGAGCAGCTCGGCTTCCGCATAGTCCGGAAAGTCGATGTGATGCGCGATCCGCGAACGGAAGCCGGGATTAGAGGCAAAGAAGCTCGTCATCCGCTCGCCATAGCCGGCAAGGATCACGACGAGGTCCTCGCGCTGGTTTTCCATCACCTGGAGCAGGATCTCGATCGCCTCCTGGCCGTAGTCGCGCTCGTTGTCGGGACGGTGCAGATAATAGGCCTCGTCGATGAACAGCACGCCGCCCATCGCCTTCTTCAGGATCTCCTTGGTCTTCGGCGCGGTGTGGCCGATATACTGGCCGACCAAATCGTCGCGCGTCACCGAGATCACCTGCCCGCGCCGCACGAAACCGAGGCCGTGCAGGATCTTTGCCATGCGCAGCGCGACCGTCGTCTTGCCGGTGCCGGGATTGCCGGTAAACGACATATGCAGCGTCGGTGGCGACGAAGCCAATCCCGCACGCTGCCGGATACGTTCGATCAGCAAGAGCGACGCGATCTGGCGCACGCGGCTCTTCACCGGCTTCAATCCGATCAGCTCCTGCTCGAGCTGCTGCAGCGTGCCCGTGATTCCAGCCTCTTCGGCCTCCTTGCGGAGATCGAAACTGGTCTCGCCGGGCTCAGTGGTCATGGCGTGGGGAACATCCAGCATCGGCACCTCGAAGAAAAGGGCTTCGCCGCGGGGGAGCGGCGAAGCAGTGGTCCGCCAAGGAAACGGAGCAGGGAGTGCTCCGCGCGGAGGAGAATGACTTAGGTTGGTGCGTGCGCGAGCTGCCGGCGCACGGTGGTGTAGCGGATCGCGCGTCCGCTCACCTCCTGCCGCACCAGCTCGAACTCGGCTTCCTGCGGCGGGCGGTTGACGATGAACGAGATCCGCACCGATTCCCAGCCATGGCTGGAGTCGAAGCCGCTGAGGCGGATGTATCGGTCGCCATACACTCTGCGGCATTCGGCGAGCTCCATCATCACGCCGGCGGCGTCCTGGAGATCGAACATCGGCAGGCCCCACATCTCCCAATAGGTGTTGCGGGGATGCGGATCGTCGGTGAACTCGATGTTCACCGCCCAGCCGTTGGTCAGGCAATACTGCACCTGCTTGGTGATCTGGTCGTCGGTCAGATCGGGCAGGAATGAGAAGCAGCCTTGGGTCAGCTTCATGTCAAATCTCCTCAAACGGTTTCGAGCGCGGTCGGCACGAAGTCCGGCGTGTCGGTGGATTCATAATTGAAGGAGACGTCCTTCCAAACCTCAAGTGCAGCTTTCAGCGGCGTACAGGTCTCGGCCGCCCTGGCCAGGATCTCCGGTCCTTCGTGGACGTAGTCGCGGCCCTCGTTGCGGGCGAGGATCATCGCTTCCAGCGCCACACGGTTGGCGATCGCGCCGGCCGCGATGCCCATGGGATGGCCGATGGTGCCGCCGCCGAACTGGAGCACGACGTCCTCGCCGAGCAGGTCGAGCAGCTGGTGCATCTGGCCGGCATGGATGCCGCCGGAGGCGACCGGCATCATCTTGTTCAGGCTCGCCCATGACTGGTCGAAGAACAGGCCGTGTTCGAGCTTGGCCGGGTTGAAGTCTTCGCGACAGACATCGTAATAGCCGCGCGTGGTGTTGGGATCGCCTTCGAGCTTGCCGACCACGGTGCCGGCATGGATGTGATCGACGCCGGCGAGCCGCATCCACTTGGCGATGACGCGGAACGACACCCCATGGCTTTTCTGCCGCGTGTAGGTCGAGTGACCGGCGCGATGCAGATGCAGGATCATGTCGTTGCGGCGCGCCCATTTCGCCATCGACTGGATTGCGGTGTAGCCGATCACGAGATCGATCATGACGATGCAGGACCCGAGCTCCTTCGCGAACTCGGCGCGCTCGTACATATCCTCCATGGTTCCCGCGGTGATATTCAGGTAGGTCCCCTTGGCCTCACCGGAGGCCGCCTGCGCCCGGTTCACCGCCTCCATGCAATAAAGGAAGCGGTCGCGCCAGTGCATGAACGGCTGCGAGTTGATGTTCTCGTCATCCTTGGTGAAGTCGAGCCCGCCCTTCAGCGCCTCGTAGACCACGCGACCGTAATTGCGGCCCGAGAGGCCGAGCTTAGGCTTGACGGTCGCGCCGAGCAGCGGCCTGCCGAACTTGTCGAGCCGCTCGCGCTCGACCACGATGCCGGTGGCCGGTCCCTGGAACGTCTTCACATACGCGACCGGGAAACGCATGTCCTCCAGCCGCAGCGCCTTCAGTGGCTTGAAGCCAAATACGTTGCCGATGATCGAGGCCGAGAGGTTGGCGATCGAGCCCGGCTCGAACAGGTCGAGGTCATAGGCGATGTAGGCGAAGTACGAGCCCGGCGTGCCCGGCACCGGATCGACGCGGTAGCATTTCGCGCGATACTTCTCGGCGGCGGTCAACCGATCGGTCCACACCACCGTCCAGGTCGCGGTCGAGGATTCGCCGGCGACTGCGGCTGACGCCTCGATCGGATCGACGCCCTCTTGCGGCGTGACGCGGAACAGCGCGATGACGTCGGTGTCCTTGGGCACGTAGTCGGGCTCCCAATAGCCCATGCGCTTGTATTCCATCACGCCCGATCGATATCTTTCCTTGCCGCGGACGGTTCCTGCATGTGCATTCATGGCTCTCTCCTGCTCTTCTCTCTCTGAATGATTAGGCCGCGACGGGCTCGCGGGCGTCGACGCGCGGATCGAGATCGCCGGCGCGGTAGCGCCGCGCCATCTCGCTCAAGGGAACGACCTTGATACCGCTGGCGTGGCCTGCGGTGCCGAACTGCTCGAAGCGCTCGCGGCAGAGCTCGCGCATCGCATCCATGGCGGGCTTGAGAAATTTGCGCGGATCGAACTCGGAGCGCGTTTGCGCGGCCACTTTCCGGAACACCGCGGTCATTGCCAGCCGGCAGTCGGTGTCGATATTGACCTTGCGCACGCCGCTCGTGATGCCGCGGACGATCTCCTCGACCGGCACGCCCCAGGTCTGCGGCATCTCGCCGCCAAACTGGTTGAACATGTCCTGGAGGGGCTGCGGCACAGAGGAAGAGCCGTGCATCACGAGATGCGTGTTCGGCAGCCGGCGATGAATCTCCTCGACCACCCGCATCGCCAGAATGTCGCCGTCCGGCTTGCGGCTGAACTTGTAGGCGCCGTGCGAGGTGCCCATCGCGATCGCGAGCGCATCGACTTTGGTGGCGCGGACGAAGTCGACCGCCTGGTCGGGATCCGTGAGCAACTGATCATGGCTGACCGTGCCTTCGACGCCGTGACCGTCCTCCTGCTCGCCGCCCCCATGCTCGAGCGAGCCGAGCACGCCGAGCTCGCCTTCGACGGAGGCACCGACCCAATGCGCGAGATCGACGACGCGGCGGGTGATCGCAACGTTGTAGTCGTAGTCGGCCGCGGTCTTGGCGTCGGCCTTGAGCGAGCCGTCCATCATCACCGAGGTGAAGCCATGGGCGATCGCGGACGCGCAGGTCGCCTCGTCATTGCCATGGTCCTGGTGCAGGCAGAGCGGGATGTCTGGATAGGTCCGCTCCAGCGCATCGATCATGTGCGAGAGCATGAGGTCGCCGGCATAGCTGCGCGCGCCGCGCGAAGCCTGGATGATGACGGGCGCGTCGACCTCGGCCGCCGCCTGCATGATCGCGATGCCCTGCTCCATGTTGTTGATGTTGAACGCCGGCACCGCGTAGCCGTGACTGGCGGCGTGGTCGAGCAGCTGACGAAGAGTGATACGGGCCACGACAAATCCTCCTGTTATTGCTTGCCGGCGCGGGCCATCGCCCGCCGGGCGGCTTCCGCAACGCCTTGCGGCGTGATGCCGAATTCGCGGTAGAGCACCGGGGCCGGCGCCGAAGCGCCGAAGCCGCGCATGCCGACGAATTCGCCCTCGGTGCCGATCCAGCGGTGCCAATCGCCGACGACTGCCGCCTCGATGCCAACCCGCGGCGCGGTGCCGAGCACAGCGGCGCGGTAATCCTCCGGCTGCTCCTCGAACAACGCGAAGCAGGGCGCGGAGACCACGGCCGCACGGACGTGCTCGGTAGCGAGCAGGCGGGCCGCCTCCAGCGCAATAGACACCTCCGAACCCGTTGCGATGAGCGTCACGTCGCGGCCACCGTCCGGCGAAACGATCAGATAGGCGCCGCGTGCGACGCGGTTCCTCCCGCGGACATCGCTGCGGAAGGTCGGCAGCGCCTGACGGGACAGGCACAGCACGGAGGGACGATTTTCAGCTTGGAGCGCGCAGTCCCATGCTTCCAGCGTCTCAACCGCGTCGGCCGGCCGGAAAACAAGCAGGTTCGGAATGACGCGGAGCGCTGCGAGATGCTCGACCGGTTGGTGCGTGGGGCCGTCCTCACCGAGGCCAATGGAGTCATGGGTCATCACATGAATGACGCGGATCCGCATCAAGGCCGCAAGGCGGATCGCCGGCCGGCTGTAATCGGAGAACGCGAGGAAGGTGCCGCCATAGGGAATGAAGCCCCCGTACAGCGCGAGGCCGTTCATCGCGGCCGCCATGCCATGCTCGCGGATGCCGTAATGGATGTAATCGCCGGCGAACGCGTCGCGCTTGACCGGGGTCTGCGCCTTGGCATGCGTCAGGTTCGAATGCGTGAGATCCGCCGAGCCGCCGACAAATCCGGGAATCGTCTCGGCGATGCCGTCGAGCACCTGTTGCGACGCCTGCCGCGTCGCGAGCTTCGGACGCTCGGTGGCAAAGCGCTCGCGCAATTTCGCCGAGGCCTGGGCATAGGCGTTCGGCAGGGCAACCGCCTTGCCCTCGATAAACAGGTCGCGCTGCTCGGGCGTCGCGCATTCATAGCGATCGAGCCAGGCGAGACGCTCGACCTGCCCGCGCTGCCCGATCATCCGCCATGCTTTCAGGATCGTGACAGGCACCACGAAGGGCTGATAGTCCCAGCCGAGCGTTCGCCGCGCCGCGGCCGTCTGCTCCGTGCCGAGCGGCGCGCCATGCGCCTTCTCGGTGCCCTGACGATCCGGCGCGCCGAAGCCGATGATGGTGCGGCAGGCGATCAGCGACGGTCTTGTGCTCTCACGCTCCTCGGCAATCGCCTGCGCAACTGCTTCGGGATCGTGCCCGTCAACACCGCGCACCGACCAGCCGGAGGCAGCGAAGCGCGCGAGCTGGTCATCGGAGGTCGCAAGCGAGGTCGGGCCGTCAATGGATATGCCGTTGTCGTCGAACAGCACGATCAGGCGGCCCAGCCCGAGATGCCCGGCGAGCGAGATCGCTTCCTGGCTGATGCCTTCCATCAGACAGCCGTCGCCGGCGATGACGTACGTGAAATGATCGACGAGGCCGTCGCCATGTTGCGCATTGGCCATGCGCTCGGCGAGTGCCATGCCGACCGCGGTCGCAATCCCCTGCCCCAGCGGACCGGTCGTCGTCTCGACGCCCGGCGTATGGCCGTATTCCGGATGGCCCGGCGTCTTCGAGCCCCATTGCCGGAACGCCTTGATGTCATCGAGGCTGACGTCGCCGCCGGTGAGATGGAGCAATGCATAGAGCAGCATCGAGCCATGGCCCGCCGACAGCACGAAGCGATCGCGATCCGGCCAATGGGGGTGAGCCGAGTCGAACTTCAGGAAGCGCGAGAACAGCACGGTGGCGACATCGGCCATGCCCATGGGCAGTCCGGGGTGGCCGGACTGCGAAGTCTCGATGGCGTCGACCGCGAGGAAGCGGACGGCGTTGGCGAGATCGCCATGCGATACCGCCGTGAGGTCAGCGTCGGCGTGGACGGAGATGTTCATCGGATCCTCCCCTCGTTCACTTCAGGTTTCGCTTACGCTCGATCAGCTGCATGATCAGCGGCGTCAGGATCAGCTGCATCGCAAGATCGAGTTTCGCGCCGGGACACACGATCGAATTGGCACGCGACATCCAGCTTTGCGGCAGCATCGAGAGCAGATAGGGGAAGTCGATGCCGCGCGGGTTCTTGAAGCGGATCACGACCATCGACTCGTCCGGCGTCGGGATCCAGCGCGCGATGAACGGATTGGAGGTGTCCACCGTCGGCACACGCTGGAAGTTGATGTCGGTCTCGGAAAATTGCGGGCAGATGTAGTGGATGTAATCGGGCATCCGCCGCAGAACGGTGTCGGTAACGGCCTCGGTCGAATAGCCTCGCGCACTGCGGTCGCGGTGCAGCTTCTGGATCCATTCGAGATTGATAACGGGCACGACGCCGATCTTGAGGTCGGCATAACGCGCGACGTTGACCTTGTCGGTAACGACAGCACCGTGCAGGCCCTCGTAGAACAGAAGGTCGGAGCTCTCCGGCAGCCGTTTCCATTCGGTGAAGGTGCCGGGTGCGGCGCCATGCAGCGCGGATTCCTCGGCGTCGTGGACGTAGTGCCGCGTCGTCGCCGTGCCGGTCTCGCCATAGTCGCGGAACGCCCGCTCCAGCTCCTCGAACAGATTGGTCTCGGGGCTGAAATGGCTGAAATGCCTGTTGCCGCGATCGGCCTCCTTCGCCATCTGCGTGCGCATTTCCGCGCGATCGTAGCGATGGAAGGCGTCGCCTTCGATGTAGGCGGCGTTGACCCTCTCGCGGAAGAAGATCTGCTCAAAGGTCTTCTTGACCGACGTGGTGCCGGCGCCGGAAGAGCCGGTGATGGAGATGATCGGATGCTTCCTGGACATCGGGGCGCCTCGCTCAGAGCCGGAAGAAGCCGCGCCGCGCGAACAGCGGTGCGGAGACGCTGGCGACCAGCAAGGGATCGCAATGCAGTTCCTCGACGCGCTGCACCTCGTTGTTCGAACCCATGATCAGCGGCACGCGTTGATGCAGGCTCTGCGCCGAGAGTTCGAGGATACGCTCGCGCCCGGTCGAAGCCGAGCCGCCGGCCTGCTCGACGATGTAAGCCATCGGATGCGCCTCGTAGACGAGGCGCAGGCGGCCGTCGCCATAGCCAGGCCGTGCATCGGAGGGATAGAGGAACACGCCGCCGCGGGTAAGGATGCGATAGGCCTCGGCCACCAGCGAGCCGACCCAGCGCATGTTGAAATTGTGGTTGGCCTGCCCTTCCACACCGGCGAGGCATTCGTCGACGAAGGCGCGCACCGGCTGTTCCCAATGCCGGCGGTTCGAGGCGTTGATCGCGAACTCCTCGCAGGTCTCGGAGATTTGCACGGCGCTACGCGCGAGACGGAAGCAACCGGACCCGCGGTCAAGCGTGAAGATGTCGACGCCCTCGCCGAGCGTCAGCACCAGCGAGGTCTGCGGGCCGTAGGTGACGAATCCCGCCGCGAGCTGCGCCGAGCCGCGCTGATGGAAGGCGAGCGCGAGATCGTCGGGCGCGGGCAGGATCGAGAAGATCGTGCCCACGGTCATGTTGATGTCGATATTGGAGGAGCCGTCGAGCGGATCGATCGCGACGCAGATCTTCGCCGCGCGGTCACCGATCTGCGGTTCACGCATCTCCTCCGACGCCAGTGCCGCGATCGGCAGCTTGCCGAGACAGCGGCGCAGGATCGCATCCGCCTGCACGTCGAGATCGCGCTGCACGTCACCGTCGCTGTTGCGGCCGGTGGTCAGGCCCGACGCATCCGCAAGGTCTCCCGTGGCGATAAGATCGGCGATCTCGATCGCGGCCGCCGCGATGGCATCGACCGCGGCCGCTACGGCCAGCGCATGCGGCGCCGTCTCGGAATACCGCTGAAGGTGGTCGTCCAGCCTGAGTTGCCCGGTCATCTGCGTCCATCCCTTTGCAGGCGCCGCATCCAGTTCCCTCCTCGCTGGGAGGTCGGTGCGGTCAGTGCCAACAACGACGAGATTGACAGAGGCGGCTTAATAAGGAAAATTTCTATTCATAATGAGGGCTAAAGAATTATCTTATAATGTCCATTCGGCGGCACAGCTCCGGCATCTCACGATCCGGCAGCTTCGCTCGCTTGCGGCGCTCTCGGCAAAAGGCAGCGTCACGGCAGCCTCGACCCAGCTCGGCCTGACGCAGCCGGCCGTGACCCAGCAATTGCGCCAGCTGCAGGATCTCGCCGGACTGCCGCTGCTGCAGCGGACCGGCGACGGCATGCTGCTGACGGAAGCCGGCAAGGAGGTGCTGGCGCTCGCCGAGCGCGTCGAGGCCGCAATCGCGGACTGCCAGGGTTCGCTCGACCTGCTTGCGGGGCGAACCGGCGGCACGGTGCATCTCGGCGCGGTCTCGACCGCGAAATATTTCGTGCCGCACGCGATCGCGGCATTCTCGAAGCGGTATCCGAAGATCGAGATCAAGCTCACGGTCGGCAATCGCGAGGAGATCCGCGGGGCCATGCACGGCTACGACCTCGACTTCGCGGTGATGGGTCGGCCACCGGCCGATGTCAGCGTCGACGTCCGGCAGCTCGGGCGCAATCCGCACATCATCGTCGCGCGCAAGGGGCACTGGCTGGAGAAGGATTCCGGCCTCAACCTCACCGACCTCGTGCACGAGACCTTCCTCACCCGCGAGCCCGGCTCGGGGACGCGGACACTGATGGAAGGCATGTTCCAGAGGTCGGATCTTGAGCCGATCATCGGCATGGAGATGAGCAGCAACGAGACCATCAAGCAGGCGGTCATCGCCGGGCTCGGCATCGCCTTCATCTCGGCCCACACCGTGGCGCACGAGCTCACCGAGGGCCGGCTGATCGTGCTCGACGTCGCGGGCCTGCCGATCGTGCGGCAATGGTACGTGATCCGCCGCAGCGACAAGGTGCTGTTGCCGCCGGCGCAGGCGATGTTCGATTTCTTGGGATCGGAGGGGTCGAACTATCTTCCCGACGTGCCCGAATTCGGCGCGCGATAGCCCGTCGAAATTCAGCCCATCAGCTTCATCGCGACCGTAGCCGCGAGAATGACGATGATCTGGAGCAGGCGCTCGGTCGTGAAGATGCGGTTGAAGGTGGTCATCGCTTGCCCCGGCCGAATTGGGATGTCTCGGTCGGGACGTTGCTAGCACAGACGGGCGACGAGATAACTCCGTAATCGCCCCGTGTTTTCCGTGCACGACCCGACGACCGGCCCTTCGGCGGGCCGGCGCAAGGCCGCGCCGATGGTTAACGATCAGGCCGCGCGTGTAGGGGCGTAGTCCATCCGCGCGGCGAAATAGGCTTCCAGCTCCAGCAGCGCCCGCGCTTCCCAATCCTTCGCCTGCTCGAGCAGCGACCAGCTCTGGTCCGGGCGGAATGCAGCGGTCTGGCGATAGAGCGATGCGATACCGCGGTAGCGGCGCACGTTCTCCAAGATGGCGTGACCGGTGATTTGGCCGTTCATGTCCGAAAACTCCCTCGTCATTCCCGAGGGAGAAATTGCGGCCAAATCTTTTTCGAAAAGTTAGCGCCGCACAGCAAGCGTGCGAATGGTTTCCGGACTGTTGCCCGCGCGCAACGTGCGCGGCCGCACAAGGCCGATCTATTGCGAATTCGTCGCCGCGCTCTCGCCCCGCGGCTTCAACCCACCGCG
The DNA here is from genome assembly GCF_042666195.1 of Bradyrhizobium sp. GCM10028915. Classification (NCBI taxonomy): domain Bacteria; kingdom Pseudomonadati; phylum Pseudomonadota; class Alphaproteobacteria; order Hyphomicrobiales; family Nitrobacteraceae; genus Bradyrhizobium; species Bradyrhizobium sp. GCM10028915. The sequence continues at coordinate 271,047 of NZ_JBHTFN010000043.1, read as the reverse complement.
GCTGATGATCTCGCGGCAGAGATCGGCAAGGCCGATCACCAGCACGGCGAGCAGGCAGAACAGCTTGATGGAATCGGCATGCGCGCTGGTCAGCGAATTGAACTCGAAGAAGGGCGGCATGAATGCCCACCATACCAGCGGAATGGTGAGTAGTGCGGCGAACGCCGCCGCCGGTGCGCCCGCAATAATGCCGAGCACGAACAGGCTGGGCAGGAACGCCGCGAAATAGAGTTTTGCGCCGAGCGCGACACAGCCGCCCTGGAGCGCAGCCGACATTGCGACAACGATGAATCCAAGCAGAAACGCCTGCCACGACCATGGTCGTACCCGCGGTACGCCAACCAGCCCCGCACGCCTCATCAGCCTCCCCCTGCCGCCCGTTAACCAGGCTCGCTTGCGACCAAAGTACTACAGCGGCAGGGAAACTGCGAGGTGGAAATTGCCGACCCGGCGGCCTTGGTAAACGGGCCGGATCGCTAATTGGAGCAACCAGCCCCTACTCGGTGGCCGCATAGACCAGGCCTGCGACGGGCAGCGCGAGGCCAAAGGCCGATGCGAGCGTCCAGCCGCCTTGTGCAAACGCCCACGCGCCGACCGCCGAGCCCGCCGCGCCCGCGGTGAAGAAGGTCGCCATGTAGAGACCGTTCAGGCGGCTGCGGTGCTCATGCCCCAGCGCGAAGATCGCGCGGAAGCCGAGCACGACGTTGCCCTGCACGCCGATGTCGATCGCGATCGCAGCCACGACCAGGCAGGCGAGGTTCAGCACCGATCCGGGCGCGCCGACATGCGTAATCAGGAATCCTACGGCCGCGAGTAGCAGCGCGACCAGCGTGGCCATGCGGCTATGGCCGCGATCGGCAAGCCGTCCCGCGATCGGGGCTGCGAACACGCCGGCGACACCGGCAAGCGCGAACAGCGCGATGCCGCGCTGGGTGAAGCCGAATTCGCTCGCGAGCAGCAGCGGCGTCACGGTCCAGAACAGGCTGAAGGCGCCGAACAGGCTGGCCTGGTACAGCGCGCGGCGGCGCAGCAGCGGCGTGGTCCGCACCAGATGGAGCATCGACAGCAGCAACTCGCCGTAATGCATCCGCGCGACCGGCCTGCGCTTCGGCAGCGTCATCCAGAGTACCGCTGCGAGCACGATCATCAACGCGGCCGAGCAGAAGAACACTGCATGCCACGACAGCATCGCCGTGACGAAACTCGACACCGGCCGCGCCAGCATGATGCCGAGCATCAGGCCGGTCGAGACGTTGCCGACGACGCGGCCGCGAATGGCTGCCGGCGCAAGATGCGCCGCATAGGGAATGATGATCTGCACCGCGACCGAGCCGAGTCCGATGAACAACGCGGCGATCAGGAAGGGCAGCGCGTGGGACGCGAACCCCGCGGCGAGCAGGGCTGCCGCGCCGAGCGTGATGACGGAGCAAATCAGGGTACGGTTCTCGACGAGGTCGCCGAGCGGGACGATGAAGAGAAGCCCCACGCCGTAGCCGATCTGCGTCATGGTGACGATCAGTCCCGCCGCTTCATGCGACAGGCCGAGCGCGGCGCTGATCGGGGCGATCAGCGGCTGGGCGTAATAGATGTTGGCGGCGACCATGCCACAGGCCGCGGCAAGCACGAAGGTCAGTCGCTGCGACACCGCATCCGGATCCGGCGCGGTCTCGATCGTGGCATTCATCGTCATTCACAGGCTCTCCAGATATCGGAAACGGTCGTTTCCTAATATGACAAAAAATTCAGGCGAGCAGCTTCATCGCGACGGCGACCAGGCGCTTGCCGTCGAGCGAAAGGCCCGCCTTGCCGACCACGCGCAGGCCTTGCGTGATGCAGATCATCAGGCGCGCGGTGTCGGCGGCGGCGACATGGCGGGGAATCGAGCCGTCGGCCTGCCCCTCGCGAATGAGGCCGGCGATGAAGCCTTCGTTGGTCTCGAGCCGCGCGCTGACGAGGGCGGCGACCACCGGATCGACCGCGGACAATTCGACCGCGCTGCCGACCACGAGGCAGCCGCGCCGCCCCTCGCTGCCCTGGGAATGCTCTACATACGACAGCAGCATGTTGCGCAGCCGCTCGCGGCCATTGTCGCCTTTTGCCGCCGCGCTGCGCGTCTGCTCCTGGCGCAGCGCGGCGTAGCGCTCGAAGGCGGCGAGAAACACCGCATGCTTGTCGCGAAACGCCTTGTAGACGCTGCCGGTCGCCAGCCGCATCGCCGCGGTGAGATCGCCGATCGAGGTGGCATGATAACCGCGCTCGGAAAACACGCGGACGGCCCTGTCGAGCGCGGTGTCCATGTCGAACTCCCGGGGACGGCCAGGCGGACGGCCAATGGGCGGGGATTTGCGGGCCGCTTTTTGCATTGCAGGATAATAGGGAATGTTTGTTTCCAAACAAAGACACTTGGTTGTGATTGGGGCGGTAGGGCCACTAACTCCGGCGTCGCCCCTGGCCAAGGCCAGGACCCATTATCCCAGGGAAGGGGTTGGGCGGACATTCGTTCGGTGGGATTGATATCGCCTTAAATCGATAGACCTCGCGGTATGGGTCCTGGCCTTCGCCACGACGACATTTGAGGTTGTTATGCCTGACTGCCGGGCATCGCCACGGCGCAGGCCACATCGCGGTCCTGCGCACATTTCAACTTGCAGACATGCCTTCTCATCCTCGCGGCTGATTCCGCCCGAGCTTTGCTTCGTCGCTTCACCCTCTTGTCCAAGAGGGCGCAGGGAAGGCCGGGTGCCGGCTGGCACCCGCGGTCCGCTGCGCGAAAATGTAGCGCAAGGAAACCGCACAGCAGCATACAGGTGTAGCCAATCACTCGGCCTTCCCTGCGCGATGGTTGGACGGCTTATGCCGTGCTCTCCCGGGAGCCGAGTTCCTGCTGGCCTCCCTCACCCCTGCGAAAGTCACCGGCACCGCGCCGGTTGACGCGGATGCCGCATTCGCAAGAGCTTGACCA
>NZ_JBHTFN010000043.1:26284-267941 GCF_042666195.1 Bradyrhizobium sp. GCM10028915 | reverse complement strand
AGCCCTGTCGACGGAGCCGGAAACTTACAGACGAGACGAAGCCTAGCAGCGCCGCTCGTCGGAACGCAGCCTTGGGCTCACGGAGAGCAATCCGCCCTGCCCTTAGCCTCTCGCACCCGAACGCTGCCGCGTCCACCGCAAGCCCGGCTCGCGAACATGACGACCACAAGATCGCCCCTCAAGGATGAGCCGGGATGCGCGACACATACGCTAAAACCGAATTTCGGTAAAGCGGAATATTTTTGTGAGAGCGGATTGACACGGGGGCGACACAGCAAGGTCCCGTAGCCCGGATGAGCGAAGCGACATCCGGGGTCTTGCCACAAGCGACAGCGGTCCCGGGTGTCGCTGCGCTCACCCGGGCTACGAGAGCTCACCGCTTCGTTCGCACCGGCGTTCCGTCCGCCATGAGTGTCACTCCCTTCCGTTCGACAATCATCCCGTAGGCGTGCGGCTGACGGTGAACGTCGAAATTGAAAGTGGTGCGCTTGTAGGAGTTGCAGAGATCGAGATCGCAACGGGCGAGCGCGATCTCGTCGCCCTTGGTCGTGCATCGCGCGATGATCTCGCCGGAGGGCGCGATGACGCAGCTACCGCCGATGTGGTCGACGCCCTCCTCGACACCGGCCTTGGCGACGCCCACCACAAAGGTGCCGTTCTGGTAGGCGCCAGCCTGCATCACCAGATGATTGTGAAACAGCGAGAGATCGTCATGCTCGGGCGCCGGCGGATTGTGCACCGGCGTGTTGTAGCCGATCATCACCATCTCGACGCCCTGCAGGCCCATCACCCGGTAGGTCTCGCTCCAGCGGCGGTCATTGCAGATCGCCATCCCCATCACGCCGCCAAAGGCCTCGGTCACGCCAAAGCCATCGCCTGGATCGAAATAGCGCTTTTCCAGATGCTGGAATTCGCGCCAGGGCTCATGCTCGGCATGCCCGGGCAGATGAACCTTGCGATATCTGGCGACGATGGCGCCACTCTTCTCGACCAGGATGGAGGTATTGTAGCGCCTCACAATTCCGGCCTCGACCGTCAGCTCGGCATAGCCAAGGTAAAATCCGATACCAGTTTCGCGCGCGAGATCGAACAAGGCTCTCGTCTCCGGCCCTGGCATCTCGCGCTCGAAGAAGCTGTCGATCTCCGTCTGATCCTCGAAATACCAGCGCGGAAAGAACGTGGTCAGCGCGAGCTCGGGATAGACGATCAGGTCGCAGCCGTTGGCGTGCGCCTGGCGCATCAGGGCCATCAGGCGCGCCACGACCGCGGTTCTGGTCTCGGTTCGCGCGATAGGGCCAAGCTGGCCGGCCGCGATCGTCACAAATCTCGTCACGAATCTTTCCCTCGTCCGCTTCCTGGGTCAGGTCGCGGCAGAGACTATCGCGCGATGCGCCGCGCGCACAGCCTCGCTGTCCGGCACGGTGCCCAACCGAGAGGCAGCCCGACCGTCGCGTGGAAAGTACCGAGAACAGATAATCTCGCAAACCTCCGCTCGTGCTGCTCAGGCGATCGCGCATAGGCAGCTACACGCCTACCGGGGGGAAGATGCATCTCACGGAGCCCGACTTACCAACCCGCCGATGCAGGTTCGTTGAAGAACATCGTCTGATCGCGCGCCGCCATGCGCGAGGGCTGGCGTCGACGGTGCCTCTCCGCACTGCGCTTGTTCGAAACGGTCCGAGCTGCTTGCTTCGGCGTCGCATCAGGCTGCGCCACCATTGCAAAAGCTTGGCGGGGCCTCTCCTGCGTGGGAAGCGCGTCGGCGACGGCAGGCGCGGGAGTCGGCGGAACCGACTCGGCTTTGGACAGCGATATTTGCCGTACGCTGGTGTCGAGGACGATCTTCTCAGGCCAGGTTTGCGCGGAATGAACGCGCACAATCGACCGATCTGGCTCGGCCGGCGCGGCGGCGCTCACGGGGGCGGTCATGTACCGGTCGGCGAGGAAAAGGAGGGCGAGCAGAGCGCCGCCGGTGAAGACGAAATAGCGGATGAGCGGCATGGGTCCCTCGATCGCCTCGTTGTCGAGGCCCCTGCAGCAACGGGAAAGAGTGGCAATCGTTCCGGTGCGCTGTCGAGCAATCGTGGGAGACGCTCAGCCGCCCACTGGCATTCCGCTTGCTGCACGGGAGTCAAATCCCTCAGACCCGCAGTGGGTCTGTCTCATCGTGAGGCGATCATGCACCCGACGTCCCGTTTCGAAGCGACCATGCCGACACAGCTCCACGCATTGATCTCCGATCTGCGTTGGCGCTTGCAAATGATCGACGCCGACATTCTGGAGGAAGAACGGAAGGCCGGAATCTCCGATCCCCAAAACCTCGCCTACCCCATGCTAGCGCAGAACCTGCGGGCCCGGCGCGACAATATCCGGGTGAGCATCGCGATTCTCGAAAGCCGCCTCGAAAAGCGATCGACGGAGCGGCCGCGCGCGGCCTAATGCGGCGACGGCGATTGGCTCCCGTCGCACCCAGGTTAACGCGAAGGAACTCCCGTTGCCGATCTGCAACGGTTCCCGTCCGTCTGAAGCCGGACAAAAGAAACTCCCATTGCGGCCACGAACCCCTCTCACAACGCCGTGAGACGAGCAGGGGAACGACGATGCGTGCGCAAAGACTCTGGGTGGTGAATGGGGCCGCCAGCGTCGAACAGTTGCAAACCAGATTGGACGATCTGAACAAGCGGCTCGGTCAACTCGAGACTCAGCACCCCGAGAGCTGGAAGGTCGAAGAGCTCAGATCGACTGCGCTCAGCCTGTCGCGCGAGATCGACGACATCCGCTGCGCCGAGGCGACGGCGGCGCTGAGCGAGCTCCTGCGGAAATAGCCGGCGTTCGCGATTCGCCCGTCGCGCAGGAACCAACGCCGCCTCCTCGCCATTGCCATGCCGAGCATGGAGCAAAATCATGACCAGGCACCTGACGCGGGCCGATCTCGCGCGCGGCGTGGCCGGCGCGGTATCTACGCTGGTCCTGTGCGCGACGATGGCATTCACCATCGCGCGCCACTTCGCTTTGTAAGGCATTTGGCGCTGTGAGGTATTTTCGATGACGTCCGACCCCGAGGAATCGGTCAGGCTGCAAGGCTACGGCGAGATGACCCTGCGTACGGCCGTCACGACGATGATGTTGCTTGCGCCGCGCGAGCGCGCGGATGCCGCCATCTTCCGCGTCCGCGACGGCGTCCGGCTTGCCTCAAGCGAGATTGCCGAACTCGCCTCCGAATGGGGCATCACGCCAACGCCGGAGATCAGGTCTCCGAACCTCGTCCCGGAGCAGCACTGGACCCACGTCGTTCGCGGCATGGTGCGTGAGGCGCCGCTGCCGGCGCTGATGATTGCGTTTATGGTCGGCGTGCTGGTGGCGAGGCGGTAGTCCTCTGACCTAGCTTACAACGCCGAGTTATCGAAACAGGAAATGCCGAGCCATGCCACCGCGACAGACCGCCCTGTCCGGCCAAATCGGCCGTGGACCCGCCCTGAAAATCGTTGCAAGAAGACGCTCCCGGGCGCCGGCGGCTGGTCCGCCAAGCTTGGGAACGAGCCTCTAGAAAAACGTCGCCTTTTGGAAGAATGGTCGGAGTGGCAGGATTCGAACCTGCGACCCCTGCGTCCCGAACGCAGTGCTCTACCGGGCTGAGCCACACTCCGACAAGAGGCCGGCTTATAGCGTCGGGTTTGGCGCACCGCAAGCGGCCGAGCTGAGGAATCTTATCCCTGTGAAAACGGGTCTTGAAACGCTGATTTTACCGGCCGGCGAGGCCGGCGCGGAAGCTGCCGCCCGGACATTGGCAGCCGGCGGGCTGGTCGCGTTCCCGACCGAGACGGTCTACGGGCTCGGGGCGGACGCCGGAAATGCCAGTGCCATCGCCCATCTTTACGCCGCCAAGGGGCGGCCGGCCTTCAATCCGCTGATCGCGCATGTCGCCGACCTCGCGGCCGCGCGCAGGATCGGACGATTCGACGCCTGCGCCTTGCGCCTTGCGGAGGCGTTCTGGCCGGGGCCGCTGACGCTGGTGGTGCCGAAGACGGAAAACTGCCCGGTGGCCGAGCTTGCCACCGCGGGCCTCGACACGGTCGCGATCCGCATTCCGGCCCATCCGGTGGCGCAGGCGATCCTGCGCGCCTTTGGCGGGGCGGTGGTGGCGCCGTCCGCCAACATCTCCGGCCACGTCTCGCCGACGCTGGCGGCCCATGTCGAGAGCGACCTTGCGGGGCGGATCGACCTGATCGTCGACGGCGGGCCTGTTACGGTCGGCGTCGAATCGACGATCGTCGGCTGTTTTGCGGCGCCGATGCTGCTGCGGCCCGGCGGGCTGTCTCGCGAGCGGATCGAGGCCGTGCTTGGTGCAGCGCTGGCGCGACTGCCCGCGGAGACCGACAGCGAAGACAGCCAGCCGCTGGCGCCGGGCATGCTGGCCTCGCATTACGCGCCACACGCCCATGTGCGGCTCAATGCGCTGGACGTCGCGCCGGGCGAAGCGCTGCTGGCGTTCGGCCCGGCGCGCCTGCCTGGTCTGGAGGCCGCCGTCGCCGTCATGAATTTGTCGCCCACCGGCGATCTCGATGAAGCCGCCGCCAATCTGTTCGGCTATCTTCGCGCCCTCGATGCTGGGGGGCCGCGGGCGATCGCCGTGATGGCGATCCCCGAAGAGGATCTGGGCGAAGCGATCAACGACCGGCTGCGCCGGGCGGCTGTGGCGCGATAAGAGCGAAGCAAGAGACAAGACAATGAACATTAATCATCCCGCCACCCCTCCGCTTGCGCCCGAGCTGATCGAACAATTCCGCAAGATCGTCGGCGAGAGGCACGCCATCACCGATGTAGCCGACATCGAGGCCTACGTCACCGAAGAGCGCAATCTATTCCACGGCCGCTCGCCGCTGGTGCTGCGCCCGGGCTCGACCGCGCAAGTCGCCGCAATCTGCAAGCTCGCCTCCGAGCACAAGATCGCGCTGGTGCCACAGGGCGGCAACACCGGGCTCGTCGGCGGCCAGACCCCGCACAATGGCGAGGTGGTGGTGTCGCTGCGCCGGCTCGACAAGATCCGCGAGATCGACACCGCCTCCAACACTATGACCTGCGAGGCCGGCGTCGTGCTGCAGATCGCGCAGCAGAAGGCCGCGGACGTGGACCGGCTGTTTCCGCTGTCGCTGGGGGCGGAGGGCAGCTGCACCATCGGCGGCAATCTCTCGACCAATGCCGGCGGCACGGCCGCGCTGGCCTATGGCGTCGCGCGCGAGATGGCGCTGGGGCTCGAGGTGGTGCTGGCGGACGGTCGCGTGCTCAACGTGCTGTCGAAGCTGAAGAAGGACAACACCGGCTACAATCTGCACAACCTGTTCATCGGCGCCGAAGGCACGCTCGGCATCATCACGGCGGCGACGCTGAAGCTGTTTCCGAAGCCGCGGTCGATCGAGACCGCCTTCGTCGGGCTGAAGTCGCCGGACGCCGCGCTGAAGCTGCTGGCGATCGCGCAAAGCGAGGCCGCCAATGCGCTGACGAGCTTCGAGCTGCTCTCGGAGATGGCGGTCGATTTCTCGATCCGCCACGGCATCGACGTGCGCGATCCGCTCGCGCAAAAGCATGCCTGGTACGTGCTGATGGAATTGTCGTCGCCCGGCGATGACGCCCGGACGCCGCTGGAAACGATCCTTGGCCGCGCCATGGAGGACGAGATCGTCGACGACGCGGTGATCGCGGCCAATCTGACCCAGCGCGCCGGCTTCTGGAAGCTGCGCGACGAAATGTCGTCAGCACAAAAGCCGGAGGGCGGCTCGATCAAGCACGACATCTCCGTGCCGGTGGCCACCGTGCCGGCCTTCATCGCCGAGGCCAATGAAGCCGTGGTGAAGCTGATTCCCGGCGCGCGGCCGGTGCCGTTCGGCCATCTCGGCGACGGCAATCTGCACTACAATGTCAGCCAGCCCATCGGCGCCAACACCGCGGACTATCTGGCGCGCTGGCACGAGATGAACGCGGTCGTGTTCGCCATCGTGCTGCGTATGGGCGGCTCGATCTCGGCGGAGCACGGCATCGGCGTGCTCAAGCGCGACGAGTTGCCCGACGTGAAGGACAAGACCGCAATTGAGTTGATGCGACAGCTCAAGGCGATGCTCGATCCGCTTGGAATCATGAACCCGGGAAAAGTGCTGTGAGTGGGCTCAAGATCGACGCGATCACCGAGGCCGATGTCGAGCCCGTGGTCGCGCTGTGGCAGCGCTGCGGGCTGACGCGGCCGTGGAACGATCCGCATGCCGACATCGCGCTGGCGCGACGGCGCGACAATTCCACCATCCTGCTCGGCCGCGACAACGGCGCCATCGTCGCCACCGTCATGGTGGGCCATGACGGCCATCGCGGCTGGGTCTATTACGTTGCGGTCGATCCGGATAGCCAGAAGCGTGGCTACGGCCGAGTGATCATGGCCGCGGCCGAAGACTGGCTGCGCGCGGCTGGAATTTTGAAGCTCCAGCTGCTGGTCCGGCGCGGCAATGAGCAGGCCAATGCGTTCTACCAGTCGCTGGGTTTCGAGGAATCGACCTCGGTGATGTTCCAGAAGTGGATCGACGGCCGCACCACAACGCCAAGCAACTGAGATCGAAGCATGACCATATCCGACCGCGTTCGCATCAAGGACGTCCGCGTGCTCTCGGACGGCTGGACCCCCCTCAAGACCACCACGTTCGAGTACCGGCGCGCCAATGGCGAATGGCAGACGCAGCACCGCGAGACCTATGAGCGCGACAACGCCGCCGCCGTGCTGCCCTACAACCGAGCGCGGCGCACGGTGATCCTGGTGAAGCAATTCCGCTTGCCGGCCTTCATCCGCGGTTACGACGATCTCCTGATCGAAGCCGCCGCCGGGGTGCTCGACGACGCCTCGCCCGAGGTGCGCATCCGCGCCGAGGCCGAGGAGGAAACCGGCTATCGCCTGCACCACGTCCACAAGGTGTTCGAAGCGTTTATGAGCCCCGGCGCCATCACCGAGAAGCTGCATTTCTTCGTCGCCGAGTACGAGCCGGAGATGCGGGTCAGCGACGGCGGCGGCCTCGAACACGAAGGCGAGGACATCGAGGTGCTGGAGCTCGGCATTGACGAGGCGCTGGCGATGATCGCGGACGGGCGTATCATCGACGCCAAGGCGATCATGCTGCTGCAGCATGTGGCGCTGCATGTGTTTCGGTAGGTTGTCTTCCTTCCTTCTCCCCTTGCAGGAGAAGGTGGCGCGAAGCGGCGGATGAGGGGTTTCTGTCCGCGCGCGCATCTCATGCAGTTGAACACGCGAGAGACCCCTCACCCGTCTCGCCGCTTCGCGGCGAGCCACCCTCGCCCGCAAGGGGAGAGGGGAAAAAGCGGACCTGGCTCTATCAGTGCAATTCTGACCTGCATTGCCCCGCCCCCCGTTGAGCTCACCCCCGACTATCTCTAGTCTGTCGCCAACAAGAACCAGGAGACGCGCCCCATGTCCGCTTCGCGCGACGACGAATTCGGCTTTGCGCCCGACTATGACGCCCCCGTTCCCTATATGCAGCGCACGCGGGACTATTACGCCGCGATTGGCTACACCACGGCGTATCGCTGGGCTCACTACACCGAGGCGCCGTTCCAGCCGCTAAAGAAGCCGTTGTCGCAATCAAGCGTCACCATCATCACGACCGCCGCGCCATACGACCCCACCAAGGGCGACCAGGGACCGAGCGCGGCGTATAATGGCGGCGCGAAATTCTACCAGGTCTATGAGGGCGACACGGCGAAGCCCCACGACCTTCGCATCTCGCATATCGGCTACGACCGCAAGCACACCACGGCCACCGACAACGGCACCTGGTTTCCGCTGCCGCAACTCTTGAAGGCGAGCGCGGCGGAGCGCATCGGCGAGGTGGCGCCGCGCTTCTTCGGCGCGCCGACCAACCGCAGTCATCGCGTCACCCTCGACACCGACGCGCCGGAAATTCTGGCGCGCTGCCTTGCCGACAAGGTCGATGTCGCCGTGCTGGTGCCGAACTGTCCGGTCTGCCACCAGACCACAGCGCTGGTGGCCCGGCATCTCGAGGCGAACGGCATTCCGACCGTGATCATGGGCTGCGCCAAGGACATCATCGAGCACGCCGCCGTGCCGCGCTTCCTGTTCTCGGATTTCCCGCTCGGCAATTCCGCCGGCAAGCCGCACGACATCGCCTCGCAGGCGCAGACGCTCGAGCTGGCGCTCAGACTGCTGGAGACCGCGAGCGGCCCGCAGACCACGATGCAGTCGCCGCTGCGCTGGAGCGAGGACGCTTCCTGGAAGCTCGACTACAACAACGTCGCGCAGCTCTCAGCCGAAGAGCTGGCGCGCCGCCGTGCCGAATTTGACAAGCAGAAGGAGATCGCGCGCGGCAATCGCGCGGCCTGACGTCCTCCGACAACCAAAACAAACAGGGAGAGCGACGTGACGCGACCGTTCGAGGGCGTGAAGATCCTGGACTTCACGCAAGTGCTGGCCGGCCCCTATGCGAGCTACCAGCTCGCGCTGCTGGGCGCCGACGTCATCAAGGTCGAGCGGCGCGAGGGCGAGGACATGCGCCGCACGCCGCTGTCACGCGAATGGGCGGAGCGCGGGCTCGCGCCCGCGTTCCAGGCCATCAACGGCAACAAGCGCAGCCTGACGCTCGACCTGCAAAAGCCCGATGCGATCGCGATCGTGAAGAAGCTCGCCGCGCAAGTCGACGTCGTCATGGAGAATTTCCGCCCCGGCGTGATGGACAAGCTCGGCATCGGCTACGAGGCGCTGTCCGCGATCAATCCGAAGCTGATCTACTGCGCGGTGTCCGGCTTCGGCCAGACCGGTCCGGACCGGCTGCGCCCCGGCTATGACGGCAAGATGCAGGCGCTGTCCGGCATCATGGCGATCACGGGTCATCCCGAGACTGGGCCGACCCGCGCCGGCTTTGCGGTGTGCGACGTGCTGTCGGGCGCCACCGCTGCGTTCGGCGTGTCGAGCGCGCTTTACCAGCGCGACCGCACCGGCAAGGGCCAGCTCATCGACGTCTCCATGCTGGAGGCGACGATGGCGTTCCTGTCGGGGCAGATCGCGGACTGGTCGGTCGCGGGCCATCGCCAGCAGCTGTCGGGGAATCAGGCCGTCAGCCGCAGGACCACGGCGAATTTGTTTAGATGCGGCGACGGTCACATCCTGCTCGCCGTCAACAACGAGAAGCAATATCGCGCACTGATGTCTGCGCTCGGCCGCGAGGACACGCTCAGCGATCCGCGCTTTGCCGACTGGTTTGCGCGCAACGAGAACGAGCCGGCGCTGCGCGCCATCATCGAAGAGGCGCTCGCGGCAAGGCCTGCGCGCGAATGGGAGACCATTCTGGAAGACGCCGGCGCGCCCTGCGCCAGCATCTGGAAGGTCGAGGAAGTCATCGACCATCCGCAGATCAAGGCGCGCGGCGCGATCCAGGAACTCGATACGCCCTACGGCCGGCTTCGTTTCGCCGGCAGCGGATTCAAGCTCGCGCATGGCGGCGGCAGGCTCGACCGGATGGCGCCGGAGCTCGGCGCGGATACGGATGCGCTGCTGGGCGAGCTGGGATTTGACGCAGCGGAGATCGCAGCACTACGGGCGCGGGAGATCGTGTAAGGGCGAAGCCGCTTAAAACAACGACCCCTGCCCGTCATCAGCCGGCCCGGCCGCCGCTTTCCGCACCACCTTCTTCTTCGGCGCCTCCGCCTCCATGTCCTCCGCGCTGATCGGCAGGAGCAACTGGTCGTCGTCATTGGCGACGCGGTTGACGCGGGTGGAGACCGGGTGCCAGGCGAATTCGCCGATGCGCGGGGCGGTCATCAGCGGCAACACCGCATCGAGGTCATCGCTGCGGCTGTCGAGCCAGCGCTCGAAATCGCGCGGGCTGATGGTGACGGGCACGCGATCATGGAGCGTGGCGAGATCCTCGCTCGCCGCCGCCGTGACGATCGCGACCGTGTCGAGCTCCTCGCCGTTCGGCCCGACCCAGGTCTCGAACACCGCTGCAAAGCCGAGCGGCGCGCCGCCGGCGCGATGGATGAAGAACGGCTGCTTGCGCCCACCCTCCGCCTTCCATTCGTAATAGCCGTCGGCCGGAATCAGGCCGCGGCGCCGGCGAATCGCGTTCTTGAAAGCGGGCTTCTCCAGCACGGTCTCGGAACGGGCATTGATCAGGAGCGAAAATCCCTTGGGATCCTTGACCCAACCCGGCAGCAAACCCCAGCGCATCAGGCGAAAATGGCGCGCGCCGTTCTCGGCCAGCACGACCGGAATCGGTTGTGTCGGGGCCACATTGAACCGGGGCGGGAAGTTCGGCTGCTCAATGTAGCCGAACAGTTGCCGCAAAGCCGCGGGGGCCGAAGTTATGACGAAGCGTCCACACATCCTTGAGGGCCTATATAGGGTCCGTTCAGGTCCTTTTAACCCCGAACGTTAACACTGCGGCAGATGAGCTCAACGGTCTCCCAGCCGGCGCGAATGCATGGACAGACGGGGCCCGAGGCTGCAGCCTGGGCCGAGCGGCTGCGCGTGGCCAACATCAACCCGCGGACCGGGCTTGCCACCGACTATCTCAACCATTTCAATGAAGCCGTGATGCTGCTGGAAATGGTCCCCGACATGCCGGAATGCGCGGAAGATTTTCTGACCTGGTCGCCGCTGTCCTATGCCGAGCATTTCACCGCCTCGAACTTCAAGGCCCGGGATCTGGCGATCGAGGCCTATGAAAAGGCCGACCCGAACGTGCGCGCCCAGTTCGACCACCTCACCGACACCATGACCTCGATCCTGACGGCGGTCGGCTCGGCCATGCGCGAGGTCGAGAAGGACACGACCCGCGTTCGCCTCGCCGAGCAGGCCGCCCACTGGGTCAAGCCGCTGATCGCGGCCTGCGGCGGCATCATCAATGGCGGCGCGGAAGCCGACGTCGACAACATCATGGCGAACTGAGCCCGAGCAGGTGAAGTCATGGCTGCGATCGTTCAGCCCACCCGTCCCCAGATCGCGGTCAGTGCCGCGATTTTTCGTGACGGCAAGGTGCTTCTGACCCGTCGCGCACGCTCGCCGGCAAAGGGGTTCTATTCGCTGCCGGGCGGCCGGGTCGAGTTCGGCGAATCGCTGCACCAGGCGCTGGCGCGCGAGATCGACGAGGAGACCGGGCTAGATATCGAAATCATTGGCCTCGCGGGCTGGCGCGAAGTGCTGCCGGCCGCGGCCGGCGCCGGCCACTACCTGATCATGTCCTTTGCCGCCCGCTGGGTGGCCCGGGAGCCGGTTCTCAACGACGAGCTCGACGACTATCGCTGGATCGCCCCAAAGGCTCTGGCGAGCCTTGGCGACCTCAAGCTGACCGGCGGGCTGGAAGAGGTCATCCAGTCCGCTCACCGGCTGATGGGCCCCTGACGGCCCCGCCTTGCGTCTATCGCCCCGAGGAGGCATACACCCGGCCGATGTCGACGCGATTTCTGGCCATTTTTGCCCTGATTCTCGCCTGCGCCTCGGTGCCCACGAGGGCTCAGGACGGGGCAGCGCCGTTTGACGGCGATTTGCAGCGACTGGCGGAGATCCTCGGCGGGCTGCACTATCTGCGCGGCATCTGCGGGTCCAACGAGGGCAACAAATGGCGCAGCGAGATGCAGGCGCTGATCGATGCCGAAACCCCCGCCGGCGAACGCCGCACCCGCATGATCGCCGGCTTCAACCGCGGCTATAACGGTTTTCAGCAGACCTACCGGAGCTGCACGCCGGCCGCGACGGTGGCGATCCGCCGCTATATCGAGGAAGGCGCCAAGATCTCGCGCGATCTCACGGCGCGTTACGCGAACTGAGACAGCGGCGGGAACCCTGTCATCGACTTTGTACACAGCCGTTAACCGTTCCTAAAGATGTGGCCTAGCGGGCGTTAACGTGCGTGCTACACCTCTCGCACAGCGCATCGCCGTGGATTGCGCTCCAGCCCCGACGAGTTTCATGAGCCATCCAGTGTCCTACGCTCCCGCACGCGCGCCGCTGCCCGATCACGAGCAGAAGCAGGCCGCACTGAGTTATCTCAACGAGGCCTGGGCCGAAGCGCGCCATGATGGCGTCGACGGCGACTGCCTGGCGCAGGCGAGCCTGTTTGCGGCCCTTGCCGAGCTCGTCGGCACCTATGGCGAGGACGCGGTGGCGAAGTTCGTCGAAGGCTTTCCCGGCCGCATCCGCAACGGCGAATTCTCGGTCGACATTTCCAGACAGTAAGTCTTTCTCCAGGCAGTAAGCCTTGCCGAAAATGACCCCGCCACGTAGGCGGGGCCAGCTTCCGCTACGGTCGGGAATACGCTCCCAGCCCGTTACGGCTCGATCTTGAGCGTCGCTTTCATGTTGGGATGAAAGCGACAGTAATAATCGATCGTGCCCGCCTTCTTCAGAACCAACGTCCCTGATTTTTTCGCCGGCAGGTTGACGTCGAAATCGCCGTTCCTGGCTGTCGCGGTGTGGACGAAGACGTCCTTGTTGATCCATTCAATGGTGTCGCCGACCTTGGCCGAAGCGTCTTTCGGCGACACTTCGAGATTCTCCATCGTGATCTCGATGGTCGCAGCGTGCGCCGGGACGGCCACCGCCACGAGCAGGACCGCTGTCGCGATCGCGGACAATCGTCCCAGCATCATCGCCTCCCTATTTCAGCTCCGCCGCGACGTGCTCGGCGTGCTGCTGATGGCCCTGGAAGATTTTCAGGCCGGTCTGCAGCAGGCTCTTCAGTTCGGCATTGCTGGCGGACGGAATGAGCTGGGTTTCCAGCGCGCCGTTGACCGTCTTGTGGTAGGCGACCTCGTTCGCGACATAGGCCTTGTCGAAGGCCGCACCGCTCAGCTTGTCCAGTTCGGCGAGCTTCTCGCTCGCCTGCTTTGACAGCGCTTTGCTGGTGTCGTTGTCTTCAGGCGTGACGTTCAGCTTCTTGACCAGCGCGAGCGCCTGCTTGTTGACGGCCTCGTGGTCGCGCAGCATGTCCTCGGCAAACGCCTTCACGTCCTTGTTCTTGGCTTTCTTCTGCGCCTGCTTGGCTGCGTTGATGTCGATCACGCCCGCGGTGTAGGCGATGTGGGCGATCTGCGGATCGGTCAGCTTGTCGGCTGCTCTGGCGCCTTGCAGCAGCGCGGGGCTCGACAACAAAATTGCAGCGGCGATCGCCGTGGTCCAACGAACGAACATGGTTTGACACTCCTGTGGTGCCGGACGTTTTGCCGGCGCGTTGCTTCACAGGCGTTGGATGGAATTCTCGCGCAAACGTTCCCGAAAAATTCAGCCGCCGATGCCAAGCCGCTTCAGCACTGACACGGTCAGCCGCTCGCAGCGCCACCCGGCGAACGGGAACGCATCCATCACCACCGGACCGATCTCCTTTTCGACGTTCTCGCGCAGCATGGTCCGCGCACGGTGCAGCCGCGTCTTCACGGTCTCGGGCTTGACGCCGAGCAGCTCGGCGGTCTCCTCGATGTTCATCCCTTCCATGACGCGGGCGACGAAGACCATGCGGAAGACATCCGGTAATTCATCGATGGCGCGCTCGACGACGCGCTGGATTTCACGTTGGGCCATGGTCCTTTCCGGATCGCCTGGGGGAGAAGCGGGAAATTTGATGATCTGCGCCTCGAGCGTCGCTTCGGGCACCGAGCCGAGCTCGACCTGCGGCCTGGCGCTTCGCGCCCGGCCAAGTGCCTCGTTGATGGCGATGCGCGACAGCCACGTCGACAGTCCGGACTCGCCGCGGAATCCGTCGAGATGGGTGAAAGCGCGGACATAGGTTTCCTGAACGACATCCTCGGCTTCGCTGTCGCTGCGCAGAATTCCGCGCGCCAGACGATAGAGCCTGCGGTTGTTGGCCTGCATGATCTCGCGCAGCGCGGCCTCGTCACGGCCCCGCGCCCGCTCGACCAGTTCGGCTTCCAATGTCCTGATTTCTGAAGTCTTGGCGCCGGCGGACAGGCCGGCTGCGATCCGTGGCATGGCGGTCACCTGCTCGTTTGGCTTCGTTCCGGACATTGGATGCCGCCCCAAGGGAAAGGTTCCCAACTTTCTGTCCCTCCCGTGGGGAGGGGCCAAGGAATGTCCTAATCCGTCTCGATCGGCAGCGCCGGATCCTTCGCCCACTCCCCCATCGAGGCATCGTACAGCGTCAGCTTGTCGTAGCCGAGTTGCGTCAGCAGCAGCAGGTCGATCGTCGCCGAGATGCCGCCGCCGCAATACAGGATCACATTCTTGTCGCGGGTGACGCCTGCAGCGTCGAATTTGGCCTCGGCATCGGCGAGCGTCGTCAGCGTCTTGTCCGCATTGACGAGCGCTGCCGCTGATACGTTGACGCTGCCGGGAACGCGGCCGGGCCGCCCGTAGCGGCTCGGCTCGAGGCCGCGATGAAACTGGGGACCGAGCGCGTTGACGATAACAGTCGCGGGATCTCCGAGCCGTGCCTTGACCGCATTCTTGTCGACGAAGAAGCCTGCGCGCGGTGTGGCCTTGAAGGTCGTGGCCGGATAGCCCTTCGGGGCGCCTGTTAAGACCGGCCGTCCCTCGTCCTTCCATTTGTCGAGGCCACCGTCGAGCACCCGCGCCTCAACGCCGAGCGAGCGCAGCATCCACCAGAACCGCGTCGACCACATCATGGTGCCGATGCTGTAGAGCACGACGGATTTGGATGCATCGAGGCCGTGGCGGCCGAAGGCGGCCTCCAGCTGGGCCACATCAGGCATCATGAAGAATTGCTGCGCAGAGGCGTCGGAGAACTCGCCTTGCAGGTCGAGAAAATCGGCCCCCGGAATATGGCCGGCCTCGAACGTCTTATCGCCCGGCACGGCGCGATAGGGCACATCGCTGCCTGGCGGCACCGGCTCGTTGTAGGTCGTGCAGTCGTAGAGGCGCAGGTTGGGATCGCCGAGCTGGGCTGCAAGTTGCTCGGTGGTGATGAGGGGTGTCGGTTCGGTCATTCACTCCTCCCTCAGCGTCTCCAGAAACCGCACCGGCTCACCTTGCGCGGCCGTCACGAGCTCGCCCTGCCACATCACGCGGCGGCCGCGGATGAAGGTGCCTACGGGCCAGCCGGTGACGCGCAACCCGTCATAGGGGGTCCAGCCGGCCTTGGACGCGACCCATTTGTTGGTGATGGTCTCGCTGCGCTTGAGATCGACGACGGTGAAGTCGGCGTCATAGCCGGCGGCGATCCGCCCCTTGCAGGCCATGTTGTAGAGGCGCGCGGGGCCGGCGCTGGTGAGATCGACGAAACGCGCCAGCGACAGCCGACCCGCATTGACGTGGTCGAGCATGAGCGGCACCAGCGTCTGCACGCCGGTCATGCCGGAGGGCGAGGCCGGATAGGTCTTCTGTTTCTCTTCCAGCGTATGCGGGGCGTGGTCCGAGCCGAGCACGTCGATGATGCCCTGCTCGATGCCGCGCCAGATCCCGGCGCGGTGATCGGCGCCGCGCACCGGCGGGTTCATCTGGGCCAGCGTGCCGAGCCGCTCGTAGCATTCGGGCGCAACCAGCGTGAGATGATGCGGCGTCGCCTCGCAGGAGGCGACGTCCTTGTGGTCGCGCAAAAATTCGATCTCTTCCTTGGTCGAGATATGCAGCACGTGGATGCGCTTGCCGGTCTCGTGTGCGAGCTTCACCAGCCGCTGCGTCGCCATCAGCGCGGCGGTCTCGTCGCGCCACACCGGGTGCGAGCGCGTGTCGCCCTCGATACGCAGCGATTTGCGGTCGTTGAGGCGGTATTCGTCCTCGGCGTGGAACGCCGCGCGGCGCCGGATCACCTGGAAGATGCGGCGCAGGCTTTCGTCATCCTCCACCAAGAGCGCGCCGGTCGAGGAGCCGATGAACACCTTGACGCCGGCGCAGCCGGGCGCACGCTCCAGCACCGGCAGGTCCTGCACATTCTCGCGGGTGCCGCCGATGAAGAAGGCGAAGTCGCAATGCATGCGGTGATGGGCGCGCTTCACCTTGTCGGTGAAGGTGGCCTCCGTCACGGTCAACGGCGCGGTGTTTGGCATCTCGAACACGGCGGTGACGCCGCCCATTACGGCGCTGCGCGAGCCGGTCTCGAGGTCTTCCTTCTGCTCCAGCCCGGGCTCGCGGAAATGCACCTGCGTATCCATCACGCCGGGCAGGATGTGCAGGCCCTTGCAGTCGATCACTTCCGCGGCGGAAGCCTGCGACAGCGCGCCGATTTCGGCAATGCGACCGTTGACGACGCCGACATCGCGGGTCCCCTCGCCGTCCTGGTTGACGACAGTGCCGCCCTTGAGGATCACGTCGAAACGCTGGGTCATGGCTGAAGGCCTCTCTCGTCCCCAAGCGCGGGGCTTGAGGTCTTGTCGTTTTTGCCTTGCGGGCTTACGTTCCGGAGCAACATGTCGCAAGAGATTTTCGTATGAAATCAGCGTTTCTTCCGGACCGGGGCGTGATCAAGGTCGCGGGCGAGGATGCGCGCAACTTCCTCAATGGCCTCGTCACGACCGATGTCGACAAGCTGAAGCCGGGCCTGGGCCGATTCGGCGCGCTGCTGACGCCGCAGGGCAAGATCATCGTGGATTTCCTGATCACGGAAGCGCCTGCCGGCCATGGCGGCGGGTTCCTGATCGATTGCCCGAAGCCGCTTGCCGACGGCCTCGCCACCAAGCTGAAATTCTACAAGCTGCGCGCCAAGGTCACGGTGGAAAACCTGTCCGAGGATCTCGGCGTGCTCGCGGCCTGGGACGGCAAGCCTGCGGCCCAGCCCGACCTCGCCTTCGCCGATCCGCGCAATGAAGACCTCGGCTATCGCATCCTGATCCCTCAAGACCTCCAACAGAAGCTGTCCGATCTGATCGGCGCCGAACTCGTCGACGCCGCCGCATACGAGGCCCACCGCATCGCGCTCGGCGTGCCGCGCGGCGGGCTCGATTTCACCTACAGCGATGCGTTCCCGCACGAGACCAACATGGACCGCCTTTCCGGCGTCGATTTCGACAAGGGCTGCTATGTCGGCCAGGAGGTCGTCTCGCGCATGCAGCATCGCGGCACCGCGCGCACCCGCAGCGTCAAGGTGCTGCTCGAGGATCTCTCGCCTGAGCCCGGCGTCAGCGTCATGGCCGGCGACAAGCCGGTCGGCACGATGGGCTCGTCGGCGAAAGGAAAGGGTATCGCGCTGGTGCGCATCGACCGCGTCGCCGATGCGCTCGATGCGGGACAGGCGCTGACTGCCGGTGGGCTCGCTGTGAGGCTTGCGGAACCAGACGTCGTGCGCATTCCAACGAAGCAACCCATCGCATGAGCCGTGCCCCTCGCCTGCATCCCGACGGAAAGACGCGTTGCCCCTGGCCCGGCGAAGATCCGCTTTACGTCGCCTATCACGATACTGAATGGGGCGTGCCGGAATATGACGACCGCGCGCTCTATGAGAAGCTGATCCTCGACGGTTTCCAGGCCGGCTTGTCCTGGATCACGATCCTGCGCAAGCGCGACAATTTTCGCAAAGCCTTCGACGATTTCCAGCCGGAAAAGATCGCACGCTACAACGAGAAGAAGGTTCACGCGCTGATGAACGATGCCGGCATCGTGCGCAACAAGGCCAAGATCGACGGCGCGATATCAAGCGCGAAATCCTATCTCGACATCATGGAGAAGGGCCCCGGCTTCTCGAAATTCCTGTGGGACTTCATGGACGGAAGGCCCAAGGTCAATCATTTCAAGACCACCGCGAGCGTGCCCGCCTCGACGCCGCTCTCCATGCAGATCTCCAAGGAGCTGGCCTCGCGCGGCTTCAAATTCGTAGGCCCGACCATCGTCTATGCCTTCATGGAGGCGACCGGCATGGTCAACGATCATCTCGTCGACTGCCATTGTCACGCGAGCTGCGGCAAGTCGCAGCGCAAGCCGCGCCTCAAGGCCAAATGAGCGCGAAGAAGACGGACCGCGGCGCCGACACCCGCGCCTGGCAACGCATGCTGTCGGGCCGGCGGCTCGATTTGCTCGATCCCTCCCCGCTCGATATCGAGATCGCCGACGTCGCGCATGGGCTGGCGCGTGTTGCCCGCTGGAACGGCCAGACCATCGGCGCACACATCTTCTCTGTCGCGCAGCATACGCTGCTGGTCGAAACCGTGATGCGGCACGAGAATCCCCGCGTGGATCAGCGCATGCGGCTTGCCGCGCTGCTGCATGACGCGCCCGAATATGTGATCGGCGACATGATCTCGCCGTTCAAGGCCGTGCTCGACGGTCATTACAAGGCGGTCGAGAAACGTCTGCTCGGCGCGATTCACATCCGCTTTGGCCTGCCGCCGGTACTGCCGGACGAGATCACGCTGGCGATCAAGGCCGCCGATCGCGGCGCGGCCTATCTGGAGGCAACGACGCTTGCCGGCTTCAGCGAGAGCGAGGCCAAGCGCCTGTTCGGCAAGGATCCCGGCCTGTCCGACAGCGTCCGGCGCGACTATCTCACCCCCTGGACGGCTGCCCGGGCCGAGAAGCAGTTTCTGGAGCGGTTTGGCGCCGTGTTTGCGTGATCGTTGTCGTGGGTTAGAGTCCTGCAGGGCGGGCAAAGGGGCCCTTGCCGCCCACTGTTTTGCGCAATGAGACGAAAGTGGTGGGTACGCTTCGCTTTGCCCACCCCGCCAACGCTCGCTATAATCTGCGGAAAAAGGTCCGCCATGATCCACGTCTGCTCCCTCGCCGCCCTTCCCGAAACCGTCCGCCTCACCAAGGCCAGCCACGTGCTGACCGTGATGGCCAATGTCGAACAGGTGGCGCGGCCGGTGTCGGTGCTGCCGGCCAACCATCTCAAGGTGTCGATGGACGACATCACCGAGGAGATGGACGGCTTCGTCGCGCCGTCGGAAACGCATATCGAGCAGGTGCTGAACTTCGTGCGCGGCTGGGACCGCGACGCGCCGCTGGTGGTGCATTGCTATGCCGGCATCAGCCGCTCCACCGCGAGCGCCTTTGCCGCCGTGTGCGCACTCAATCCGAATCGCGACGAGACCGAGATCGCGAAGAAGATCCGGGCGGCGTCCCCGATCGCCTCACCGAACCGCCGCATCGTCGGCCTTGCCGACCGTGCGCTGGGGCGCAACGGCCGCATGCTGCGCGCACTCGACGAGATGGGCCCGGGCGCGATGATGGTCGAGGGCCGCCCCTTCGTGATCGAGCTCGAATGACAGTTGCGCACCACAGCACAGGTGTGCCCCCTCTCCCGCTTGCGAGCAGAGCAATCGCATGCGAGCCTTTACGCAGACGCCTCCACATCGTCATGGCCGGGCTTGTCCCGGCCATCCACGACCTTTGCTGCGGCACGAAGAACGTGGATGCCCGGGACAAGCCCGGGCATGACCAGTTCACGGCCGCACCGGCGATCGCCATCGCATGAGCGAAAAGCTGCTGACGCCGATCGAGATCGGCCTGACCGCCGCGATCGTCGCGATCGAGGATCACGAACCGCTGATCCTCACCGCGCGCGACAGTGACGGCCTGGCCGGCCTGCCGTTCGGCCCGTTCGATGCGCCGAGCCATCGCACTTTCGAGATCGGGCTGCGGGCGTGGGTCGAGGAACAGACGGGCCTGCGGCTCGGCTATGTCGAGCAGCTCTACACGTTCGGCGATCGCGGCCGGCATGCCGAGGCTGGCGACACCGGCGCGCACATGGTGTCGATCGGCTATCTCGCACTGACGCGCGCCTTCGGCGGCGAACTGGCAGCCACGAGTGCGAGCTTCGCGCCGTGGTATCGCTTCCTGCCTTGGGAGGACTGGCGCGAGGGGCCGCCCGCGATCATCGCGGACGACATCATCCCGGCATTGACCGGCTGGGCCGAAGAGGAGACGCCGGAGACGACGCGCGCATTGCCGCGCAAGGATCGGGTGCGGTTCTATTTCGGTCTCGACGGCGCGTCCTGGGACGAGGAGCGCGTGCTCGACCGCTACGAGCTCCTGTACGAGGCAGGGCTGGTCGAGGAAGCGCGGCGCGACGGTCGCCCTGCGGCATTAGCGCGCAAGGCGCTGTCCGCGCTCGGCACATCCATGCGCTTCGACCACCGCCGGATTCTTGCGACAGCGGTCGCGCGACTGCGTGCAAAACTGAAGTATCGTCCTGTGGTCTTTGAACTTTTGCCCGCCGAATTCACACTTACCGAATTGCAGTATACGGTGGAGGCGATCTCCGGCCGACACCTGCACAAACAAAATTTCCGCCGCCTGGTCGAAATGGAAGCCCTGGTCGAACCGACCGGGGTGATGTCGACACAGACGGGCGGACGTCCGGCGGCGCTCTACCGCTTCCGTCGCGACGTGCTTCAGGAGCGACCCGCGCCGGGCTTGCGCGTACGCTCCCGGCGCTAACCCGAGATATGCGTGATCGGCCCCTGCCCGCCGGTTGCCTGGAGGCTTTATGTCTGACGGCCCGTTTGACGTCTTCGCGCTGATCATTGCGATCATCGCCTTCATCATCGCGATCAAGGCTTCCAGCCAGGCGGCTGAACTGCGACGACGGCTAAGCTCGCTCGAAGAGATGTTCCGCGCGCAACGGCCCGTGCAGCCGCCGCTGATCCCCGCAGATGTGTGGGCTGACGCGCCCCCCACAACTTCCGCAGCGCCGCCGCCGCTTGTGCCCCAAGCCGAACCGGAAGCCGAGGCGCCGCCCCCGCTCGTCACCGAAGATATTTCACCGCCTCCGCTCGAAGCGAGCACCGAGGCCGACGCGACGCCGCCGCTGCCCGCACCCGCGCCCGGGTTCGAGGAACGGCTCGGCACGCGCTGGGTAGTCTGGATCGGCGGCCTGGCGCTCGCGCTCGGCGGCTTCTTCATGGTGCGCTATTCGATCGAGGCTGGCCTCCTTGGCCCCGGCGTGCGCGTGTTCCTTGGCGGCGTGTTCGCGCTGGCGCTGCTGGGCGCCGGCGAATGGTCACGGCGCAAGGAGAGCATCTCCAACATCGCCGCGCTGCCGATCGCCAACATTCCCGCTATCCTCACCGCAGCCGGTACGGCGGTGGCATTTGCGACCATCTACGCGGCGTACGCGCTCTATGGCTTCCTCGTGCCCGCGACCGCCTTCGTCCTGCTCGGCCTCGTCGCGCTCGGCACGCTGGCTGCCGCGCTCCTGCACGGGCCCGCGCTCGCCGGCCTCGGCGTGGTCGGCGCCTTCGTGACGCCGATCCTCGTCTCCAGCGGCAAGCCGGACTATTGGGCGCTCTACATCTATCTCGCCGTCGTCACCGCCGCGAGCTTCGGCCTTGCCCGTATCCGGCTGTGGCGTTGGCTTGCGGTCACGACAATCGCCTTCGCCGTGCTCTGGATCTTTCCGGGGCTCGATACCAGCGACCTGCAGGTCGCGCCGCACGCTTTCCATGTGATCGCAGGATTCGTTCTTGCCGCTCTTCTCGTGGTCTGCGGCTTCATGTTCGGCCCGACGATCGAGGACGGTGAGATCGAGCCGGTCTCGTCGGGCTCACTCGGTGCCTATCTGTTCGGCGCGATGCTGATCGTGCTGTCGAGCGCCCATGCGGACCTGGCGCTGATGGCCTTCACGCTGTTGGTCGGCGCGACGCTGCTTGTCGCCTGGCGCGCGCCGGCGGCCACCGGCGCGCTCGGCGCCGCCGCCGCGACCGTCTTCGTCGTGTTCGCCGAATGGGCGGTGCGCGCCAATCCTGACATGCTCGTGCTGCCGGGCGGTCCCATGGCCGGCATCGCACCGACGGCGATCGATAGCGCGGTGACGCTGCATCTGGTGATGGCGGCGATCTTCGCCGCCGGCTTCGGCATCGCGGGCTTCCTCGCGCAGGGACGTTCGAACTCGGCGATCATTCCGGTGGTGTGGTCGGTCGCGGGGGTCGCGACGCCGATCGCGATCCTGGTCGCGCTCTACGCACGCATCGCGCATCTCGATCGCTCGATCCCGTTCGCCATCCTCGCGGTGCTGCTCGCCGCCGCCTTCGGCGCCGCCACCGAAGCGCTTGCGCGCCGCGAGACCCGGCCGGGCGCCATGATCTCCACGGCCTTGTTCGCGACCGGCACGCTCGGTGCGCTGGCCCTGGCGCTGACGTTTGCGCTGGAGAAGGGCTGGCTCACGATCGCACTGGCGCTGATGTCGCTCGGCACCGCCTGGATCTCGATGCAGCGGCCGATCCCGTTCCTGCGCTGGCTCGCCGCGATCTTCGCCGGCCTCGTCACCGCTCGGATCGGCTATGATCCGCGCATCGTCGGCGACGCCGTCGGAACCACGCCGATCTTCAACTGGCTGTTGTGGGGTTACGGCCTGCCGGCGGCATCGTTCTGGGCGGCGAGCCTGTTCCTGCGCCGCCGCGCCGACGACGCCCCGCTGCGCATGCTCGAGAGCGCCGCGATCCTGTTCACCGCGCTGCTCGCCTTCATGGAGATCCGCCATTTTGCGACCGGCGGCAACATGACGTCAGCACCCTCTCTGCTCGAATTCGCCCTCCAGGTCTGCATCACGCTCGCCCTGGCGATCGGGCTGGAGCGCCTGCGACTGCGCAGCCGCAGCGTCGTGCACAATGTCGGCGCGGTCGTGCTCACGGTGATCGGCGGGCTCGTCGGCGTGTTCGGCCTCCTGCTCCTGGAGAACCCGCTGCTATGGCGCACCGACGTCGGTGGCGCCGTGTTCAACCTGCTGCTGCTCGGCTACGCGCTGCCGGCGGTGCTGATGCTGCTCTTGTCCTATGCCGTGGCCGGCGAACGCGGCAAGGCCTACGCCAACACGATTGCAGGCGGCGCGCTGCTGTTCGCGCTGACCTATGTCACGCTGGAGATCCGCCGCTTCTATCACGGCCCGATCCTCTCCTCCGGGGCGACGACGGGCGCCGAGCAATATACCTATTCGATCGGCTGGCTCGGCTTCGGCGTGGTGCTGCTCGGCGTCGGCATTCTCGTCAATTCGGAGCGGGCGCGGCTGGCATCGGCCGTCGTGATCGCGTTGACGATCCTGAAAGCATTCGTCATCGACATGTCGACGCTGACGGGCGTCTACCGCGCGCTATCGTTCATGTGCCTCGGCATCGTGCTGGTCGCGATCGGCTGGCTCTACCAGCGTATCCTGTTCCGGCGGCAGATCGCACCGCCGCCGGCTCCGCAGACGAGCACGTGAGCGTCAGGCCGCGCGAACCGATTCCAGGAACTGCGCGACCTCGACCTTGAGACGGGTGCTGTCGGTCGCCAGCGATTTCGCCGCCGACAATACCTCGGTCGAAGCCTCGCCGGTCTCGATCGCACCGCGCTGCACGTTGGTGATGTTCGACGAGACCTCCTGCGTGCCGACCGAGGCCTGCTGCACGTTACGCGAGATTTCCTGCGTGGCCGCGCCCTGCTCCTCGACGGCGGCGGCAATGGCCGCAGCCACCTCGGAGAGCCGCTCGATGGTGCCGCCGATCTCCTGGATGGCAATGACCGATTCCTGCGTCGCCGCCTGGATACCCGAGACCTGCGCCCCGATCTCACCGGTCGCTTTCGCGGTCTGCTCGGCCAGCGCCTTGACCTCGGAGGCGACGACCGCGAATCCGCGGCCCGCATCGCCGGCACGCGCGGCCTCGATGGTCGCGTTCAGCGCCAGCAGATTGGTCTGGCCCGCGATGGTGTTGATGAGCTCGACGACGTCGCCGATGCGGGACGCCGCCTGCGACAGCGCATTGACACGGTCGTTGGTCCGCGCCGCTTGCTCGACGGCCTCCGCCGCCATCCGCGCCGAATCCTGCACGCGGCGGCTGATCTCGGTGATGGAGGACGACAGCTCCTCCGAAGCGGATGCCACCGCCTGGACGTTGGTCGAGGCTTCCTCGGAGGCGGCTGCGACGACGGTCGCGAGTTCCTGTCCGCGCTGCGCGGTGTTGGTCAGCGTCGAGGCGGAGGCCTCGAGCTCGGTCGAGGCCGAGGAGACGGTCCCGACCACCTCGCCGATCATGGCTTCGAACTTGCGGGTGATGGCATCGACGCGGCGACCGCGTTCGATCTTGACTTCGGCGTCGCGCGCAGCGGCCTCGTCGGCGGCCTTCTTGGCGATCAGCGCCTCCTTGAAGATCTGCAGCGCATCTGCCATCGAACCGATTTCGGTCTTCTCGCCGCGATGCGGAACGTCGGCCGAGAGGTCGCCCTCGCCGAGCGACTGCATCGGGCGGATGATTGAGGCAATGCCGCGAGAAACGTCGCGCACGAGATAATAGGCGGCGCCGATCGCGATTACAACCGAGAGCACGATGATGCCGACCAGCACGCGGAAGATCATGGCGTAGCTGTCGGCGGCCTGCTTCGTCTCAAGCTCGGCACCGCGGTTGTTGAGCTCGATGCCCTTTTGGAGCAGGGGATCGGCGGCCTGGGCCATCTTCGCAACCTTGGTCTGCAGCAGCTCGTTGGCGTCGACCGGGAAACGGCCAACGCCCTTGCGCGACAGTGCCATCACGTCCTGCACGCCGTTCAGATACTCGGCCCACGCCGTGCTCCATTGCCCATAGAGCGAGCGCTCCTCGGCGGAAGTGATCAGCGGCTCGTAGACCTTGCGGGTCTGGTCGATGCGCGCGCGCAGCGAGGCCAAGCGCTTCTCGGCGGCGTCCTTGCCCTCAACGCTGTCCTGCATCAGATGCAGACGGAGCGCGACGCGCAGCTCGTTAATGTCGGCGCGAAGCGAGCCGAGCGCGCGCACGCTGGGCAGCCAACTCTCCGCGATCTCGACCGTATGGGAATTGATGTTCTGCATGGTGCCGATCGCCGTCACGCCAACGCCGGCGAGCGAAAGGACCAGGACCGACAACACGGCCAGAAGCTTGAAGACGATCGACAATTTCGACATCACGACAAATCCCGATGTTACCTGGCAACGCGCAAATTGTCCGCGCCGCAAACCGCCACGAAGATGGCGAGACGGAGGTCAGTTCAACAATGCTGGCTGGTTCTTGTCCCGTAAGATTGCACACATAGTCGCAAGCAGGCGTTAACAGGGCCCTACGTAAAATTACGGGACAGCGCTGACGGTCGTTATTTCTCCCGCAACCAACTGTGCAGCTGCACAGCCAACTGATGCTGCGACGCGACCTGTCCACTTGCGACGCAATGTGCGGAAGGCGACGGCTGTCACGCCGCCCGTACCGAATCCAGGAAGCGCGCGACCTCGCTCTTCAGCCGGTGGCTCTCCTGCGACAGCGATTGCGCAGCCGAATGCACCTGCGCCGAGGCCGCCCCGGTTTCGCCTGCGCCACGCTGGACATCGCCGATGTTCGCCGAGACTTCGGAGGTGCCATTCGCGGCGTGCTGGATGTTGCGGGAGATCTCTTGCGTGGCGGCACCCTGTTCCTCGACCGCGGCGGCGATGGTTGACGAGATCTCCGACATCCGCGCGATGGTGTCGCCGATCTCCTTGATCGCACCGGCGGAGTCTTCCGTCGCGGTCTGGATCGCGCCGATGTGCTGGCCGATCTCGCCCGTGGCCTTCGCAGTCTGCTCGGCGAGCGCCTTCACTTCGGAAGCGACCACGGCAAAGCCGCGGCCGGCCTCGCCGGCACGCGCCGCCTCGATCGTCGCGTTGAGCGCCAGCAGGTTGGTCTGGGCGGCGATGGTGTTGATCAGTTCGACCACGTCGCCGATGCGGGCGGCGGCCTTCGACAGTTCGGCGACGCGTGCATTGGTGCGCTGGGCCTGCCCGACCGCCACGTCGGCGACACGGGCCGATTCCTGCACCTGACGGCTGATCTCGGAGATCGAGGAGGTCATTTCCTCGCTCGCTGCAGACACCGACTGCACGTTCGCGGAGGCCTCTTCGGAGGCGGCCGCCACGACCGTGGCAAGCCCGTTGCCGCGCTCGGCAGCCTGCGTCAGCGTATTTGACGAGGCCTCCAGCTCGGTTGCCGCCGACGAAACAGTATCGATGATCTCGCCGACCGCGCCTTCGAAAGTATCGGCGAGCCGGTGCATGTCGGCCTTGCGCTGCTGGCGCCCGCGCGCCTCAGCTTCGACCTGCTCGGTGCGCAGCCGCTCGGCCTCCGCCATATTGGTCCTGAACACCTCGACGGCACCGGCCATCTCGCCGATCTCGTCTTTGCGCCCGATGCCCGGAACGGATATCGAAAGCTCGCCGCGCGCAAGCCGCGTCATCGCGCCGACCATGCCGGCAAGCGCCTTCGAGATCGAACGTCCCAGAAGGAAGCCCACCGCGGCGAGCACGACGACGGCAATGGCGAAGGCGACCATCATCCACATGCGCACGGCATCGCGGGTCGCAGCTTCCGCAACGTCGGCCTTCCTGTAGAGGTCTTCGACTGTGTTGCGCACCTCGATCATGCTCGGTTCTAACCCACGGAACGTTTTCATCATGCTGGCGTCGAGGGCCGCAGTTTGCTGCGCCGTCTCCACCCACGCCGTGAACTCGGATTGATATTTCTGCAGCTTGGCTGTGATGTCGTTCATCACTGCCGTAGGGATTGCGACGACCTCTATCGCCTTGGAGAATTCGACCGCGGCCTTCTTCATCTCGGCGATGTATTTTGGGTCGCGCCGCAGCATGAAGTCCTTCTCGTGCCGGCGCATCATCAGCATCCAGCTCGTGGACCTGGGATCGTCGATCTCCTTGAGCTTGGCCTCAATGTCGTGCACGGCGGCGCGGAGCGAGCCGGAGAGGCCCAGAGTCTCGTTTAGGCCGAGCCGGGTCTCCGCGGCCACCAATGCGCCGAAGTCCGACGCGTATCGCTTGAAGCCGTCCTGGGCCTGCTTCATCCGGTCGGACAGCGCGCCCAAGCCGCCGGCCGACATCAGCCGCTCCACCTCGTCGAAGTCGCGATTGATCGGCCCGATCAATTCGGCATGTGCCTTGGCGTAGCTCTCGTTGCGGCGCTGCTGAAAGTTCTTCTCGTTGCGGCGGGCCTCCAGCATCTCGATCGAGAGCTGCTTGTCGAGGTCAGCGATCGCACGAGCGCGGTTGGCAATCTCGCGGGAGGCGTCCTGGGAGAGACTGCCGATCTCGTAGATCGCGCCGAAGGCGACGAGACCCAACAATCCGAACAGTCCGATCGCCATGACCTTATGGGTGAGACGAATGGAAGGGCCACTCATGGAATGTGCTCCAATACGATTGATACGCAATACGAGGAGGGCGACTCGGCACCCGGAATATTGCGGAGATCATGACTGCATCGGTTTTCCGGAAGGTTAACCGTGCGGCTCATCGCGCCGCGACATCCAACTGCGAACGCATGCGAACCACCGCGCGTCTTCGCGCGGCGGTTGTAGTCGATCGATGATTGGTGACGGCGACCGCGTCATGCTGCGCGCACGGTATCGAGGAAGTTGCCGACCTCGAGCTTGAGGCGGTTGCTGTCGCCAGAGAGCGACTGGGCCGCCGCCAGCACCTGCGACGACGCCGAGCCGGTCTCGTTCGCGCCGCGCTGCACATCGGTGATGTTGGCCGAGACCTGATGGGTGCCTTCCGCCGCCTGCTGCACGTTGCGGGAGATTTCCTGTGTCGCCGCGCCCTGCTCTTCCACGGCAGCCGCGATGGTAGAGGAAATCTCCGAGAGCTTCTCGATAGTGCCGCTGATGTCCTTGATTGCGCCGACCGAATGCTCGGTCGCGGTCTGGATGCTGGCGATCTGCTGCCCGATCTCGCCAGTGGCCTTTGCGGTCTGTTCGGCGAGTGCCTTGACCTCGGAGGCCACAACCGCAAAGCCGCGACCGGCTTCGCCGGCGCGCGCGGCCTCGATGGTCGCGTTGAGCGCCAGGAGATTGGTCTGACCCGCGATGGTGTTGATCAGCTCGACCACGTCGCCGATCCGCGTCGCCGCCCTGGACAATTTGCTGACGCGCTCAGTGGTGACACGCGCTTGGCCGACAGCTTCGTTGGCCACGCGGGCCGATTCCTGTACCTGCCTGCTGATCTCGGTGATAGAAGACGACAGCTCCTCGGTGGCCGACGCCACCGCTTGCACGTTGGTGGACGCCTCCTCGGAGGCCGCCGCAACCATGGTCGTGAGCTGCTGCCCTCGCTCCGCGGTCGATGTGAGGGTCGACGCCGAGGCTTCGAGCTCGGTCGCTGCCGAGGAGACGGTGTCGACGATCTCCCCGATCGCGGCTTCGAAGCCGTCGGCCAGCTTCCGCATCTCCGCCTTGCGCTGCTCGGCTGCCCGGCTCTCGGCCGCAGCGTGATCGCCGCGCATGCGTTCGACTTCGAGGCCGTTTTGCTTGAAGACTTCAACGGTCCGCGCCATCTCGCCGACCTCGTCACCTCGGCAGGTGCCAGGCACGACCGTCGTGAAGTCGCCATTGGCGAGCCCACGCATCGCAACCGAAATGGCTGAAAGCGGCTTGAGGATCCGGCCAAAGGTGATCCAGAAACTGAGGCCAGCGAGCATCACCGAGGCGCAGAGCAACACAACTGTGAAAACAAAATTACGAGTGCTGACCTCTGCCTGCATCGTGGCTTCGCGGTCAGCGGCCGCGCCAATGGCTTCACCGAGCTTCAGCACTGCATTGATGCCGGCGGTGGCCCGCGTGAAGTACTCGGGTCCCGTGATTCTGTAGTCCCCGCCTTCGCCACCGGCGAGCACAGTCACCCGCGTTTCACCGTAGGCACCAAAATAGGATTTCTCGACCTCCGTCATCGCCTCGCCGATCTGCAGGGCGAGGTCCGAACGCAGCCGCACCGGCAATACCGTGTCCCATGCGAGTTCGACCTTGGCCCGCAGCGCCGAAAGGCGCTCATAGCCCTCCATCCCGAGCTTCGCGCGCGCACCGACGACCCCAGCCAGCAGGGCCCGCTCCCTTCCAGCATTCTCGACCATCTGAGCTGTCAGATGTCGCAAGCCGATGAGCTGGGCCAGCCTTGCCACGGGCGGGCTGGTGAGTGTTTCGAGCGTCAGCCGCAAGCGGTTGCTCGCGACGTCGATCACCTCCGTAATCGTTGGCGCGAAGCCATCTACGAGGTCAGGCTCGCGTTCGACGCGCGAGCGCGACATTCCCGCGTCGGCTTTCTCACGCAGGAGACGCAGCGCCTCGAATTTCGTCGCTGCGTCCGCAATCTGTCTTTGCCCCGCCGTCATTTCGGAAATCGCGCTGATATCGAGGACGGCTTGGCGAAAGGCCTCGTCGGCCGTCGCGCGCGCCTTTGCGATTTCCGCACGGCGCTCGGCACTGACGACATCAGGAGACTTCAGCACGGCGTTGGTCAGCCCGCGTTCAATCGCCCAATGTCCTGCGCTGCGCAGCAGCAGTTGCGCAACTGCATTGACCTTCAGGAATGCCTCGGACTCTCGCCTCTTGAGGACGGCCTCATAGGCGATGAATCCGGCCGAGGCCAACCCAAGCACGACCAGGGCAGAGATGATGATCGGCAAGATCGTGCCGATCCGAACATGTCCGAGCCGACTCCACGCGCTGGCGGACTGAGTTCGGACCTGCTGATGATGAGCAGGGCTCAACATGGTACGTTTCCCCCAAAGGAAACACGCAGCCAAGTCCTTGCCGGCTGCATGGACGTTGATCGCCCTTGCCGGAGAATCTATTCCTTAGGGTTACTCATTCTGGTTAACGGGAGGGCTCGGAGAAATACTGAGATTTCAACCCAAACAGTTGAAATGGAAGAGATAATCTCGCCAGAAAGTTGTAAATTTCAGCTTGAGGTCGCCACTGTTTGCTTTTGCAGCCGACGTTCGCCGAAGTCATGCGCGAGACGTTCGCGGCGAAGATCAGGATGCAAAAACGCCCCGCCTGAGGAGGCAGGGCGTCTTCCGAACTGTCTGGAACGAGGTTCTTAGGCGGCGCGCACGGTGTCGAGGAACTTGCCGACCTCGAGCTTGAGGCGGTTGCTGTCGCCGGACAATGACCGCGCGGCTGCCAGCACCTGCGACGATGCCGAGCCGGTTTCGCCTGCACCGCGCTGCACGTCGGTGATGTTGGACGAGACCTGATGGGTGCCTTCGGCCGCCTGCTGCACGTTGCGCGAGATCTCCTGCGTCGCCGCGCCCTGCTCCTCGACGGCCGCCGCGATCGTGGACGATATCTCGGACAGCTTTTCAATGGTGTTGCTGATGGCGCTGATGGCGGCGACGGAGTCCTGCGTCGCGGCCTGAATGCCGGAAATCTGCTGGCCGATCTCGCCGGTCGCCTTCGCGGTCTGCTCGGCAAGCGCCTTCACTTCGGAAGCCACCACGGCAAAGCCGCGACCGGCCTCGCCGGCGCGTGCCGCCTCGATGGTGGCATTAAGCGCCAGCAGGTTGGTCTGGCCGGCGATGGTGTTGATCAGCTCGACCACGTCGCCAATGCGAGCCGCCGCCTTGGACAATTCTCCGACACGGTCGGTCGTGGTTCGGGCTTGGGTAACCGCCTCGCTCGCGACCCGCGCCGATTCCTGCACCTGGCGGCTAATCTCCGTAATTGAAGACGACAGCTCTTCCGTGGCCGACGCCACCGATTGCACGTTGGTCGACGCCTCCTCGGAGGCCGCAGCCACAACTATCGTCAGTTCCTGTGCCCGCTCCGCCGTCGAGGTCAACGTCGAGGCCGAAGCCTCGAGCTCCGTCGCGGCCGACGACACCGTATCGACGATCTCGCCGACGGCGCCTTCGAAACTATCAGCAAGCTTGCGCATATCGGCCTTGCGCTGCTCGGCCGCCACCTGGTCCTGCCGCATCTTGGCTTCCGCTTCCTGGCGCGCCTTCTGCTCCGACACGACCTTGAATTTCTCGACGGCCGCGGCGACACCGCCGACCTCGTCCTTGCGGCCGAGACCCGGCAGGACAACAGAGAAGTCACCACCAGCGAGCTTGTCCATGGCAACCGTGAGCGCGCGGATCGGCCGCGCGATGGTCAGGAAGGACATCAGCCACGAACCGATGAGGACGAGCACGGCGCACGCACCGACCACCATGCCGAGACGCTCGCTCACGGCCATCTCCTGGCTCGCGGCAGCGATTTCTTCATCGCTCTTGTGCTTGGCGAAATCGGCAATCTCGCTGGTCAAATTGTCCAGCTGTGTGGCAAGCGGCAGCGTCACCTCGCGGATCTGGCGCGCGCCTTCCTCGGAAATCTTGGCGGCGCGGACGGGGTCCGTGGCCGCAACCGCAATGGCCTCGCTGCGAACAGAGGCGTTCTGCTGCGCGCCCTTCAGGTAATCGGCCGACGTAGACTTGAGCTTCTCCATCCGCGCGCGGTTTTCCGGGGCGTGCGACAACCTGAGCATGGAATCGACAACGCCGTTCAGTGCTTTCGACCGCTCCAGCAGAAGCTCGCTCGCCTTTTGCAAGTCACCCTGATTGTTGGCGAGACGCATGTCCCGTACGGCGAGTTGCAAGCCGCGTATCCCAAGCTTGGCTTCGGTAGCCTCGCGCACCAATTCCTGCTGCGCAAGCGCGGCCTGGTTGGAATGCCGCACGTTGTTGTTGCCGATGACCTGGCTCGCGATCATGGCGCCGACGAGAACAACGCCGAACGCCGAAGCGAGCGCGAGCTTGGTACCGATTTGCAGATTCTGGATGAGTCTCGACATGAGGGCGTTTCCCGGGTTGCGCGGCCAAGTCATTGTCGGCCGCCCTCGGCGTTGATCGCCTTGCCTAAAAACTGAGCTTCAGGTGTGGTGATCTGGTTAACGATCGCCCCCGGACAAATACCGGACTTATCGGAAAATCCCTTGAAAAACGGCACGGTCCGCGCGCTTAACAGGTTAACCACACGCGGCGGTAGGATGCCCGATTTCTAGCCAGTGCGACCAAGGGCCTTTTGGCTCTCGCCAATCAAGCTGATCCGGAACACCGGCTCCTTGTTCTCGTCGAGCAGCTCCATGCGCCATTCGGCGTCCTGTTTCAGGCCGCGCGAGATGCCGCCGAGCAAATTGGCACAGACTTCGGTCATCTCGGTCCAGGCCGCGGCGCGGTCCTCGAACTCATATGGCTGGTCGGCAGCACCGGAATAGCGGCCCGTGCTGATACGGAAGAAGTACAGCGACATCGTTGAACCCTTTTATCGGGCCGCGCCCCCGGCCGTACCTAAACTGGGGCGCGAACAGCTACCAACGCATGAAAGCCGCCGTCCGTATGACTACGGCGCGGCGGCTTCGTGTCTGATGGCAGCTCTCAACGACAAAGTGCGCGGACGCGCGCAGCCAACTCACTGGGTCGAGCGGCGCAGCTCCAGCGGGGCGTCGTCCCTGGCGGGCTCCGATTTAACTTGCGGCTTCACCGGCTCGAGCCGGCTACTCTCGACGCGCGGGGTCTCGACACGCGCGGCGACTTCGGTGTTGGGCGTGCCGACCGAACCCGTGTGTTCCGAGGTGCGCAGCGAGCGCGGCCGCGCGACGGCCCGCGCCATCAGCATCTGGTTGCCGCCCTGGTGATGGAAGTCGCAATAGGCGAAGCCCATCCCCGATACCGAGCCGCGGAAACTGCGATCGTCGGTCTTTTCAAGGTTGAAACAGGGCTCGAACGGAATGCCCTTGATCGAGGCGCAGACGTTCTGGCCGCGGATCTGCAGCGTGTTGCCGGGCAGGCGGAGATGTTTCACCGGACCTGCACCCGAGAACTGCACGGCGCCGGCGGCGCCGAGGTCGTCCATGATGCGGCCCGCGCCCCGGGTGCCGTCAAAGCAGGTGAAAGCAAACACCTTCCCGGCGACGAAGCGGCGCGCCTCATCGGCGTTCATGCTTCCAGCAATGGCCGGCGTAAGCGTCGCTACCGCCGTGACCGCCCCCAACACAATACGCGCAAGCATGCTCAACTCCGAACCAACCCCGCAGCGGGCTATGCCTTATCTCTTTACCTGCTGCTTACCATACTAACCATGGCGACATTGAAGCAGCATGGTTGGTAAAGTCTGAACGCCGTTAGACAATTTTTACAACGGTGCGACCGCGGACCTGGCCGGCGAGGATTTTCGCGCCCCACTCCGGAACTTCAGAAAGCGGAATTTCGTGAGTAATTTCAGCTAGTTTTGACCGGTCCAGATCGGACGCCAGGCGTTGCCAGGCAGCTTTCCGCGGCTCGATCGGGCACATCACGGAATCGATGCCGAGAAGGCACACCCCGCGCAAAATGAAGGGTGCGACGGAAGACGGCAGGTCCATGCCGGCAGCCAAGCCGCAGGCCGCGATCGCGCCGCCGTACTTCGTCATCGACAGCAGGTTTGCGAGCGTGGTCGAGCCGACGCTGTCGACGCCACCCGCCCAGCGCTCCTTGGCGATGGGCTTGGCGGCCGCCGACAATTCGTTGCGGTCGATCACCTCAGCCGCGCCGATCTCTTTCAGATAGTCCGCTTCGGACGCACGTCCGGTGGAGGCGATGACGTGATAGCCGAGCTTCGAGAGCACGGCGGTCGCAACCGAGCCGACGC
Source organism: Bradyrhizobium sp. GCM10028915 (assembly GCF_042666195.1). Classification (NCBI taxonomy): domain Bacteria; kingdom Pseudomonadati; phylum Pseudomonadota; class Alphaproteobacteria; order Hyphomicrobiales; family Nitrobacteraceae; genus Bradyrhizobium; species Bradyrhizobium sp. GCM10028915. The sequence goes on along the minus strand of NZ_JBHTFN010000043.1, from coordinate 234,634 downwards.
CGCCTGCAGCCCCCGTCACCACGACCGGACCGCTGTTCGGCGACACTCCGTGCTTCTCCAGCGCCAGCACGGACAGCATCGCGGTGAAGCCGGCAGTGCCGATCGCCATGGCGTCGCGCGCCGATAGGCCCTGCGGAAGAGCGACCAGCCAGTCGCCTTTCACCCGCGCCTTCTCGGCATAGGCGCCAAGATGGGTCTCGCCCATGCCCCAGCCGGTGCAGACAACCTTATCGCCCGCCTTCCATTGCGGATGCGAGGACTGCTCGACGGTGCCGGCGAAGTCGATGCCGGCAATCATCGGGAAGCGGCGCACCACCGGCGCCTTGCCGGTGAGCGCAAGGCCGTCCTTGTAGTTCAACGTCGACCATTCCACGCGGACGGTGACGTCGCCCTCCATCAGTTCGGCTTCGTCGAACTGCGTGAGCTGCGCGGTGGTGCCCTTGTCCGCCTTGTCGATCCGGATCGCCTTGAACGTCGCCACAGCAAAACTCCCTGACTTGTTTCAGGGGATGTTTAGCCGATCAGGCAGGCTGCGCAACCGCCCGCTGGACCGGTTTCTCCACGATCGGAAGATTGATCAGCGCCGAGAGCACGCCGAACAGGATCGAGAGCCACCAGATCGGCGTGTAGGAACCGAACCGCTCAAACACGATGCCGCCGAGCCAGACGCCGAGGAAGCCGCCGACCTGATGGCTGACGAAGGCGAAGCCATAGAGCGTGGCGAACCAGCGCGTGCCGAACATGATCGCGACCAGTGCCGAGGTCGGTGGCACGGTCGACAGCCAGGTCAGGCCGGAGACCGCGCCGAACGCAATCGCCGAGAACGGCGTGATCGGAAACGAGATGAAGGCAAGCGTCGCAAGCGCGCGGGTGAAATAGATGGTCGAGAGGATGTAGCGCTTGGGCAGGCTGTTCTGGAGATAGCCGACGCTGAGCGATCCCATGATGTTGAACAGGCCGATCGCCGCGATCACCCAGCCGCCGATCTGCGTGGAGATGCCGCTATCGACCAGGAAGGCCGGCAGATGCACCGTGATGAAGGCAAGCTGGAAGCCGCAGGTGAAGAAGCCGAGCACCAGCAGCACGTAGGAGCGATGGCCGAAGGCTTCCGCGAGCGCTTTGGTGAAGGTCTGCTGGTCCGCAGGCGCCGCGTTTGCCGCGCTTGCGACCGGCGGCGTCGAGAGCGCCAGCGACAACGGGATGATCAGCAGCATCAGGAAGCCGAACACGGTGAGCGCCTGCTGCCAGCCGAAATTGTCGATCAGGGCCACACCGATCGGCGCGAACAGGAATTGCCCGAACGATCCCGCCGCAGTGCCGGCGCCGAGCGCAAGGCCGCGCTTCTCGGCCGGCAAGAGCTTGGTGAAGGCCGAGAGCACCAGATTGAACGAGCAGCCGGCGAGACCGAAGCCGACCATGACACCAGCGCCGATGTTGAGCGACAGCGGCGTCGATGAGTAGCGCATCAGGAGCAAGCCCCCGGCATAGAGCAGAGCGCCGACGCACATCACCCGGAACAGGCCGAAGCGATCGGCGACCGCGCCGGCGACGGGCTGGCCCAGTCCCCACAGCAAATTCTGAAACGCGATCGCGAGGCCGAACACGTCGCGGCCCCAGGCATATTCATGGCTCATCGGCTGTACGAAGAAGCCCAGCGCCGAGCGCGGGCCGAACCCGAGCATCCCGATCGCGCAGCCGCAGAGAATGATGATCGCCGGCGTGCGCCAGGAGGAGGAACGGGAGACCGAACCGAGCTCACCCATCTGTATCGACATGCTGTTCCTCGTGCGTGGTCGCGGATTCGCAAATGGCGGCCGCGAGCCAGCTCGTTTAATGCATCTGCATGGAAACCCCAAGTCAAAAACGATTGCATTCCGCGAAGAGCTGGCGCGGGAGCATTGCATTTCCTCGCGGCCTCAGCCGACGCGCCGGGCGCGACTTAACGGAAACGTGTGCGGCAAGATCTGGCGGCTCCCAACACGACGTGTTATTTTATATTTGCTCATATCGAGCATATCGAATGATCCCCCGGCCTGTCGGCCGGATTTCTCAGGCTTTATATATGCTCAAAATGAGTACAAATGACATGCACGGGAGGCTTGGATGCCGCTAACTGGAATTTACGGCCCCGACGACTTTGCCAACCGGCCGCAGGGCCACGTCATCACCCCGGCACAGGCCAAGCAGTCGCGAACCGGACCTTCGCTGCCGATGCCTTCACTGGAATGGACGCCGGAGGTCGAGCGAGCCACCGCACCGCTTTACGAGCGCGTGAAACGTGTCATCCCGCCGATCGAATGGCCGCTGATGGCCCCGACGATCAAGGCGATCAACGAGCTGAAGCAGGCCCGGGGCGCGGTGATCCTCGCGCACAATTACCAGACGCCGGAGATCTTCCACTGCGTCGCCGACATCGGCGGTGATTCGCTCCAGCTCGCGGTCGAAGCCACCAGGGTGAAGGCCGGCATCATCGTCCAGTGCGGCGTGCACTTCATGGCGGAGACGTCGAAACTGCTCAATCCGGACAAGACGGTGCTTATTCCTGATACGCGCGCCGGCTGCTCGCTCGCTGCCAGCATCACCGGCGCCGACGTCCGCCTGCTCCGCGAAAAATTCCCCGGCGTGCCTGTCGTTGCCTATGTCAACACCTCCGCGGAGGTGAAGGCCGAGGTCGATATCTGCTGCACCTCGTCGAACGCGGTGCAGGTGGTCGAAAGCCTCGGCGCACCAAGCGTGATCTTCCTGCCCGACCGCTATCTCGCCACTTACGTGGCCTCGAAGACCGACGTGAAGATCATTGCCTGGAAGGGCGCCTGCGAGGTGCACGAGCGTTTCACTGGCGCCGAGCTGCGCAGCTACCGCGAGGCCGATCCCTCCGTGCAGATCATCGCTCATCCCGAATGCCCGCCGGACGTGCTGGCCGAGGCCGATTTCACGGGCTCGACCGCGCACATGATCAACTGGGTGCGCGAGCGGCGGCCGCGGCGGCTGGTGATGATCACGGAATGCTCGATGGCCGACCATGTCCGCGCCGAGCTGCCCGATGTGGAGATGCTGCGCCCCTGCAACATCTGCCCGCACATGAAACGCATCACGCTCGCCAACATTCTGGAGAGCCTGCTGACGCTTCGCGAGGAAGTGACGATCGATCCCGCGCTCGCGGAACGCGCGAGGCGCTCGGTCGTGCGGATGATCAATTTGAAGAATTGAGATAAAGCCATGACAAACAACATCAACACGCTCCCCCGCTCCGACGACGTCATCATCGTCGGCGGCGGCCTTGCCGGATTGTTCTGCGCGCTAAAACTCGCGCCGCGGCCGGTGACATTGATCTCGGCTGCGCCGCTTGGACAGGGCGCGTCGTCCGCATGGGCGCAAGGCGGCATCGCCGCGGCCGTGGCCGACGGCGATACGCCGGAAGCGCATGCCGCGGATACGATTGCGGTCGGCGGCGGCATCGTCGACGAAGCCATCGCACTCGGGATCGCGCGCGAGGCGGCACCGCGAATTCACGACCTTCTCGCCTATGGCGTGCCGTTCGACCGCGATCTCGAAGGCAGGCTCGCAGTCGGGCGCGAGGCCGCACACTCGGCGCGGCGTATCGTACATGTGCGTGGCGATGGCGCGGGCGCCGCCATCATCGCGGCGCTGAGCGATGCCGTGCGGCGCACGCCGTCGATCCGGCTGATCGAAGGATTCGTCGCCGAAGCGCTGTTGACCGAGGACGGCGCCGTCACCGGCCTTCAGTTGAGCGAAGCCGACAATTTCGCCGCACGGCCGATCCTACTCGCCGCGCGGACGGTGGTGCTGGCCACGGGCGGCATTGGCCATCTCTATGCTGTCACCACCAATCCGCGCGAGGCCAGCGGATCCGGCCTTGCGATCGCCGCACGCGCGGGCGCGGTGATCGCAGATCCCGAGTTCGTGCAATTTCACCCGACCGCCATCATGGTCGGTCGCGATCCCGCGCCGCTCGCCACCGAAGCGCTGCGCGGTGAAGGCGCGACGCTGATCAACGGCCGTGGCGAGCATTTCATGGCGGCGCGCCATCCGCTCGCCGAGCTCGCTCCGCGCGACATCGTGGCCCGCGGCGTGTTCGCGGAGATCTCGGCCGGGCGCGGCGCCTTTCTCGATGCGCGGCAAGCGCTGGGCGCACGTTTTGGCGACAGATTCCCGTCCGTCCATGCAAGCTGCATCGCCGCTGGGATCGACCCCGCCACGCAGGCCATCCCGATCGCACCGGCGGCGCACTATCACATGGGCGGCATCGCGGTGGACGATCGCGGCCGCAGCTCGATCGACGGGCTCTGGGCCGGCGGCGAAGCGTCGTCCACCGGCGCGCATGGCGCGAACCGGCTTGCGTCGAATTCGCTGTTGGAGGCCGTGGTCTACGCCGCGCGCATCGCCGACGACATCGCCGGCCGCACCACTCCCTCGCCCGCACGTCTTGCGGACGTGCCGACGCCGCGGGACGGCGCGCCGGATGCTGCGGCCGTGAAGCGGCTGCGGATGCTGATGAGCACGCATGTCGGCGTGATCCGCAATGGTGACGGGCTTGCGGACGCGGTTCGCAGCTTCGCCGCGCTCGAACGCGAGGCCACGAGCATCGCGGTCCGCAACATGGCAACGGCAGCCCTGCTCGTGGTGGCGTCAGCCTGGAACCGGCGCGAGAGCCGCGGCGCGCACTTCCGCTCCGACCATGCGGCGGACGTGCCCCCCCTCGCGCAACGCACGATGACGACGCTCGCAGCAGTGCGCGAGATCGCGGACAGCCTGTGCGAACGCCCGACACCGCGCACGGCGCAACCGATGACCGCCTGACGGAGTCTGCCATGATCACCCCGAATTCTCTGCTTTATCCCGACGCCTTCCTCTCCCCGCTCGCGATCGACGAGGCCGTGCTGCGCGCGCTCGATGAGGATCTCGGCCGCGCCGGCGACATCACCTCACTTGCGACGATCCCCGAAGCAACGAAGGCGCAAGCAATCCTGGTCGCGCGGCAGTCCGGCGTGATCGCCGGCTTGCCACTGGCGCTCGCCACCTTGCAAAAGCTTTCGCCCGACATCGAGATACGCGCACATGTTCGCGACGCCGCGCGCGTCGCCCGCGGGCAGCAGGTGCTGACGATCTCGGGGCCGGCACGCGCCATCCTCACGGCGGAGCGGACCGCGCTGAATTTCGTCGGCCGCCTGTCGGGCGTTGCGACGCTCACGGCGGACTATGTCGCGCGCACCGAGGGCACCCGGATGAGAATCTGCTGCACGCGAAAGACCACGCCGGGGCTGCGCGCCTTGGAGAAATACGCGGTACGCTGCGGCGGCGGCTTCAATCACCGCTTCGGGCTCGACGACGCGATCCTGATCAAGGACAACCACATCGCGGTCGCCGGCGGCATCCGTCCCGTGCTGGAGCGCGCCCGCGCCCAGGCCGGCCATCTCGTCAAGATCGAGATCGAGGTCGACACGCTTCCGCAGTTGCGCGAGGTGCTCGACACCGGCCTTGCCGACGCCGTGCTGCTCGACAACATGGATATTGCGACGCTGCGCGAAGCCGTTGGGATCAACGAGGGACGCCTCGAACTGGAGGCATCCGGCGGTGTCACGCTGGACTCGATCGCTGCCATCGCGGCGACCGGCGTTGACTACGCGTCGGCGGGTGCGCTGACGCATTCGGCGCCAAATTTCGACTGCGCGCTGGATATCGAGGCGTGAGGCGCTACCGCCGCTCGGTCGCGCCCATCTCGGCGGAGCTCTTGGCTTGCTGAGTGAGCTCGGCGGAGAGCGCGGCGGTCTGCGCCGGGGTGCCCCAGCTCGGCTCTTCGCTGCCATCGCCCCAGGCGCGTGGGCGATAGAAGGTGTGGACGCCGGTCTTGTACATCTTCTTCATCTCGGCGACCCAGGACGGGCGCACCCAATAGGCGTGGTAGTGCGTGGACTTGCCGACCTCGGGCAGCCAGATCTGGCCGTCGAGCATGGCCTTCGAGATCTTTTTCGCACGGTCCCACATCTCGGGCTCGCGGATCACGTCGGCATTGTTGTCGCAGGCAAAGGTGAACTGGCAAGCGAGATGGCGGTGCTTGTTCTGATAGACGGCGCCGCACACGGTGTCCGGGTATTTGCCGGAGAACACGCGGTTCATCACCACCTGCGCAACCGCCATCTGACCGCGCACGGCCTCGCCGCGGGACTCGAAATAGACGGCCTCCGCGAGGCATTTTTCGGACTTCGCGCGCGACTTGTCGTCGAGCGCGAGCCGTTCCGCCGGCGATCTGGCGCGCTGATTGTCGACGTTGACCTCACCCTTCGGCGCGACGCTCTCGCCGCTTTCGATATCCTTCGCAATATCCTCCGACGGCGGCGATAGCGACGCCGTCACCTTCATGTCGGGGTCGGGCATCACGATCAGCGGCTCCGCACCGGGTTGCCAGCTCTCGATGCTCTCGACGTTGCCTCCGAGCGAGGAGCTGCCGAAGAACAGGCTCGAGGTCTTGACCCGGAACGGATCGCGCGGCGGTGCAGCCGGAATGGTGGCCTGCTTCAGCGCTTCGAGCGGCTGGAGCGCGAGCGAGCGCGCAGCGTCGCTGGCTTGTGGCGCATTGGTGTATTGCGGCAGCGGCGGCGCACGCAGCGCCTCCGCGAGTTCGGGATCCAGCGCGGCCGCGGATTCCGGCGACATCGCCTGCGGCAGCGCGACGGTCTTGGCGCCGAACACCGAGCTGTTCGACGTCGCGGGATCCTCCTGCGTCGGCGCTGCCGTCGGCGCGCCCGCTTCGGGAGCCTGCGTCGGTGTGACCGTTGCGAGGCGGTCACCCTTCATGGAGCGATCGACCTTGGGAAAATCGGCGGCCTGGTAGCGGGGCGGCGCCTGCAGCGCCGGATTGCGGCTGATCGCGCCGGTGACGTCGCGGCCGTCGAGGCTCGCGAGACGAACCATCGCGCTCTGCGGAGCCGAAGTGCCGATCGGCCGGGAAAAACTGTAAGTGGCCAGTTGTATGGAGGACGCAGCAGAGAAAACCTGCTTCTGCCAACGCTCCGCGACGCCGGGTTGGCGCGCCAGCAGCGAGGCAATGTCCTGATAGCCGGTCTCTCTCGGCATCAATGCGAAGATGCAGAGACCGATGCCGAAGGACGCGAACCGCGCGCCCTTCGGATGGGTACGCAACAAAAACATCGATACGCTCACGCTACGCTTACGCTAGAAAAATCGAGCCGCAGTACATCCGTGCAATTCGATCTTTATCGTGAGTATCTAATTTAGGTTGCTGGGGCGTTAATCGGCGTTGAGCATGCGGCACACGCAAGCAATCGCAGGTGTTTTCACGGGGCGATGATGCGCCTTGGTAAATGCGCCCTCACGCGAAGGGGTAAACAACTGGTCAACGCGAATGGTGAAGGAACTCTTGCGCGCACGTGTCATTACGGGACGCGCGCGGTTCCATCGCCACTTCGACCACAGCCGCCATGCCCGCGAAGGCGGGCCATCCAGTACGCCGCGGCTCCTTCCCTATCACGTCACCGCCTCTGGAATACTGGATCGCCCGCTTACGCGGGCGATGACACTGAATGTGTGGCAAGAACGTCGCCTCAAAAGAAAGAGGCGGGGTTTTGGCCCCGCCTCTTTCGCTCTCAACATTCAACTCGCCGCTTACCTTACGCTTGGCTCGCGATCGCCTTGCCGAGCGCGGCTTGCGCGGCGGCGAGGCGGGCGATCGGGACGCGGTAGGGCGAGCAGGAGACGTAGTCGAGGCCGATCGCGTGACAGAAGGCGACGGAGGCGGGATCGCCGCCGTGCTCGCCGCAGATGCCGACCTTGAGCGAGGGGCGCGTCTTGCGACCGCGTGCGACGCCGATCTTGACGAGCTCGCCGACGCCTTCCTGGTCGAGCGCGACAAAGGGATCGATCGGCAGGATGCCCTTGGACACGTAGGTGCCGAGGAAGCTTGCGGCATCGTCACGGCTGATGCCGTACGTCGTCTGCGTGAGGTCGTTGGTACCGAATGAGAAGAACTCGGCGCTCTCCGCGATCTCGGCCGCGAGCAGGCAGGCGCGCGGCAGCTCGATCATTGTGCCGACCTGATAGGTCAGCTTGGTGTTGGTGTCGCGCATCACCGCCTTCGCGGTGGAATCGATGCGCGCCTTGACGAGGTCGAGCTCCATCTTGGTGGCGATCAGCGGCACCATCACCTCGAGGCCGACGGCCTTGCCGGTGCGCTTCTCGGCCTCGACCGCCGCTTCGAAGATCGCACGTGCCTGCATCTCGGCGATCTCGGGATAGGCTATCGCGATACGGCAGCCGCGGAAGCCGAGCATCGGATTGAACTCCGACAGCTCCCGCGCGCGGTCGGCCAGGCGCCGCGGGTCGGTGTTCATGGCGCGCGCCACTTCCTCGACCTCGGCATGGGTGTGCGGCAGGAACTCGTGCAGCGGCGGATCAAGCAAGCGGATCGTGACGGGCAGGCCCTTCATGATCTCGAACAACTCGACGAAGTCGGCGCGCTGCATCGGCAGCAGTTTTGCCAGCGCAGCGCGGCGCGACTGCTCGTCCTCGGAGAGGATCATCTCGCGCACCGTGCGGATGCGCGTCTCCTCGAAGAACATGTGCTCGGTACGGCAGAGGCCGATGCCTTCCGCGCCGAACTTGATCGCAGTGTGCGCGTCCTCCGGCGTGTCGGCGTTGACGCGCACGCCGATCTTGCGGACCTGGTCGGCCCATTTCATCAGCGTGCCGAACTCGCCGGACAGCTCGGGCTCGATCATCGGCATGCGGCCGGCGAGCACCTGGCCGAGCGAGCCGTCGATGGTGATGACGTCGCCGGTCTTGAAGGTGCGTGAGCCGATGCTCATGGTGCCGCGGCCGTAATCGACGCGGATGGTGCCGCAGCCGGAGACGCAGGGCTTGCCCATGCCGCGCGCGACCACCGCAGCATGCGAGGTCATGCCACCGCGGGTGGTCAAAATGCCTTCGGCGGCGTGCATGCCGTGGATGTCTTCGGGGCTGGTCTCGATCCGGACCAGAATCACCTTGCGTCCGTCGGCCTGAAGCTTGGCCGCTTCGTCCGAGGAGAACACGATCTCGCCGGAGGCCGCACCCGGCGAGGCCGGCAGGCCGGTCGCGATCACGTCGCGCTTGGCGTTGGGGTCGATGGTCGGATGCAGCAGCTGGTCGAGCGAGGCGGGGTCGATCCGCGTCACCGCTTCCTTCTTGGTGATCAGGCCTTCATTGGCGAGTTCGACCGCGATGCGCAGCGCCGCCTTGGCAGTACGCTTGCCGCCGCGGGTCTGGAGCATCCAGAGCTTGCCCTGCTCGACCGTGAACTCCATGTCCTGCATGTCGCGGTAGTGCTTCTCGAGCAGCGTGTAGATCCGCGTCAGCTCCTTGAACGCCTCCGGCATCGCCGATTCCATCGACGCCTTGTCGGAGCCGGAGTCCTTGCGCGCTTCCTCGGTGATGTCCTGGGGCGTGCGGATGCCCGCGACCACGTCCTCGCCTTGCGCGTTGATCAGGAACTCGCCGTAGAGCTTGCTCTCGCCGGTCGAGGGATTGCGCGTGAAGGCAACGCCGGTCGCCGAGGTCTCGCCCATGTTGCCGAACACCATGGCCTGCACGTTGACCGCGGTGCCCCAGGATTCCGGAATGTCGTGCAGCCTGCGGTAGGTCACCGCGCGGGCGTTCATCCAGGATGAAAACACCGCGCCAATCGCGCCCCAGAGCTGGTCGTGCGGATCCTGCGGAAAATCCTTGCCGGTTTCGCGCGCGACCGCGTCCTTGTACTTGCCGACCAGATCGACCCAGTCGTCGGCGGTGAGATCCGTGTCGAGCGTGTAGCCCTGGCTGTCCTTGAAGGTGTCGAGGATTTCCTCGAAATGATGATGCTCGAACCCGAGCACCACGTCCGAATACATGGTGATGAAGCGGCGATAGCTGTCATAAGCGAAGCGGCGATCGCCTGACAGTTCCGACAGCGCTTCCACGGTCTCGTCATTGAGGCCGAGATTGAGCACGGTATCCATCATGCCCGGCATCGAGGCGCGGCCGCCGGAGCGCACGGAAACGAGCAGCGGATTCCTGGAATCGCCGAAGATCTTGCCGGTCAACTTGCCGACATGGTCGAGCGCCTTCTCAACCTGCGACTTCAATTCCTTCGGGTAGGATTTGTCATGCGCGTAGAAATAGGTGCAGACCGAGGTCGGGATGGTGAAGCCCGGAGGCACCGGCAGGCCGAGATTGGCCATCTCGGCGAGGTTGGCGCCCTTGCCGCCGAGCAAATCGCGCATCTCCGCTTTGCCCTCGGCCTTGCCGTCCCCAAAGGTGAACACCCACTTGCCGGCCTTGGCCGCAACAGGCGCAGCCTTGGTTGAAGCAGTCTTGCTCGGTACCGGCTTCGCGGCGACCTTCGGCGCAACCGGCTTCGTCGCTGCCTTTGCAACAGCCTTGGAAACCGACTTGGCGGCAGGCTTCACAGCCGGCTTGGCAGCGGCCTTGGCCACGGGCTTCGGGGCGCGCTTGGCAAGTGCCTTGCGGGCCGCCGGCGCGGCTTTCGCCTTGGCGGAGGACTTTGATTTCGCTGGAATTTTCGCTGGAGTTTTCGAGGCGGCTTTGGCCATAGCTTGCACACAACCTGCGAGAGGAATGGGTAATTGCGCGCCTTACACCACTTTGGGCAGGTCCGCGCAAGTCGAAGAGTTCCCTAGAATGAAGGCCTAGAGATGGAGCCACTTCAACAATCCGAGCCCGATCGCACCATTTATGATGAGAAAAATCGCGACGATCAGGTTCAGGAGGCGCGGCATGATCAGGATGAGCACACCCGCAAGCAGCGACAGGATCGGCGAGATGTGGGCGACGGTGATGTGCATGAATTTTCTTCCGTGGGTGGGGCGAATCGCGGCGGGATCATAGCGGACTGGGTTCCGCGGGTAGAGACGCACCGGGGGCGCGCGAGTTCCCGGCTTCGCGAAAACTGCCCGAAAATGCCGCGAATGCGGCGGGCGTTTTCCGGAACATCGCGGAGACGCATGCATTGGCAACCGGTCGCGCCAGTGGCGCTTCCCGAAAACCTTCTCGAAGGAGTTGCCCATGCGGAACAGGATTCTTGCTCTTGCAGCGCTCGCGGCCTCGATCGGCTCGCCCCTTGCGGCGCAGGCGCAAAGCAGCGTCACCGTGGGACGCGCGCCCGTCGTCGTCGAGAGCGGCCCGACCATTGCGGTCGAGCAGCGGCCGGCTTTCCGCGACTATGTCGTCGAACAACGTGTGCCGGCTTTCCGCATCCCGGATCGCGTGGTGGTCGGTGCCACCTTACCTGAAAGCGGCGTCACCTATTATGACGTGCCGCAACGTTTCGGCGCCACCACCTATCGCTACACCGTCGTAAACGGCGAGACCGTGCTGGTTGAGCCGCGCTCGCGGCGCATCGTCGAGGTGATGGACTAACGTTTCCGGTATCAACTAGGTGTCCGGCGCGTCACATCAATCAGGCTGACGCGAGCAGTATAGTCGGACATCAGGCCCCGCCCGGTCCTCCCCCCGCCGGGCGGGGCTTTTTGTGTGGGCACTCTTCGCGCACAGCAATTGCGGCCACCAACTCCGTCGTCATGGCCCGGGCTTGTCCCGGCCATCCATGCCTCTCCGCGAGCGAAGAAGGACGTGGATGCCCGGGACAAGCCCGGGCATGACGGTGTCCAGTTGCGCCAAGACGCGCTCAATCCTGGATCTTCGAGAAATCCGCCACCGCACGCGTGGCGCTGCGGATCTCGTTAAGCAGTTTTAGCCGGTTCTCACGCACCTTCGCATCCTCGTCGTTGACGCGAACTTTCTCGAAGAACGCATCGACCGGCGGACGCAGCTTGGCCATCGCACTCATCGCGGCAGCGAAGTCTTCCCCGGCGACGGCGGCACGGGCTTCGGCCGTCACTTCATCGATCGCGCGGGCCAGCGCCTTCTCCTCGCTGAGAGCGTAGAGCGAGGCATCGGGTGCGCCGTCGAATAAGCGCTTATCCTTCTTCTCCTCGATCGAGAGAATGTTGCTGGCGCGCTTGGTGCCTGCCAGCAGATTCTTGCCGTCGTCGGTATCGAGGAATTTTCCGAGTGCTTCGACGCGGCGGACGACCGCCACTATTGGATGCCCTTGCACCAACGAACCAGCGTTGAGAACCGCATCGACGAGATCGTAACGCGCCTTCTGATCTCGCAATTGGACCTTAAGCCGGTCTTCGAAAAAGACCATCAGATCATCAAGCTTTTCTGCAACTTCCAAGTATTGTTTGTCGTACGAGCGCTCTAAGTGCCCCCAAGCGAGTTCTCGCAAACTAATCTTAGTCTGATTTTCGAGCACAATCCTGATCACGCCCAGCGCCGCGCGGCGCAGCGCATACGGATCCTTCGATCCCGTCGGCTTTTCGTCGATCGCCCAGAAGCCGACAAGCGTGTCGAGCTTGTCCGCGAGCGCGACTGCGACGCTGACCGGATCGGTCGGCACGCGATCGGCAGGCCCTTGCGGCTTATAGTGCTCCTCGCAGGCGGCAGCGACGGAGGCGTCCTCGCCCTGGGCCAGCGCGTAGTACTTGCCCATCAGGCCCTGCACCTCGGGGAATTCGCCGACGACTTCGGTCAGCAAATCCGCCTTCGCCAGATGCGCGGCGCGCGTCGCCTTGGCGACATCGGCGCCGACGAGCGGCGCGATCTCTGCGGCGAGACGCTCGATGCGCTTGATGCGCGCAGCCTGGGTGCCGAGCTTCTCGTGGAACACGATCTGCTCGAACTTCGGCAGCCGGTCTTCCAGCTTCGTCTTCAGGTCCGTCTCGTAGAAGAATTTCGCATCCGACAAGCGCGGACGGATCACACGCTCGTTGCCGGCGACGATGGTCTTGCCGCCGTCAGGCGCCTCGATGTTGGCGGTGAGCACGAACTTGTTGGTCAGCTTGCCCGTCTCGGGATCTTTGACGACGAAGCACTTCTGGTTGTTGCGGATGGTGGCGCGGATCACCTCGTCGGGGATCGCGAGATACTCCGCTTCGAACGATCCCATCATGACGACGGGCCATTCGACGAGACCCGAAACCTCATCGAGCAGCACCTGGTCCTCGACCAGTTCGAACCCTTGCGCAAAGGTCAGCTCCTTGGCGTCGGCAAAGATGATGTCCTTGCGCGCCTGCGGATCGAGGATGACTTTTGCGGCCTTCAGCTTCGCTTCGTAGTCCTCGAAGCGGCGGACGGAAATCGCGCTAGGAGCCATGAAGCGGTGACCGTAAGTGGTCTGGCCGGCCTCGATGCCGTCCACCGAGAATTTGACGACATCGGGCTCTTCGGTCTCGAGCCCGAACGTCGCGGTGATCGCGTGCAGCGGACGCACCCAGCTCAGCGAGCCCGGCTTGCCGGAGCGCGCGCCCCAGCGCATCGATTTCGGCCAAGGGAAAGTGCGGATGATCACGGGGAGGATTTCCGCGAGCACGTCGATGGCGTCGCGGCCGGGCTTCTCGATCAGCGCGATGTAGAAGTCGCCCTTCGGATCGCGCTGGATCTTGGCCTCGTCCAGCGACGTCAAACCCGTCGCTTTCAGAAAACCCTGCACGGCCGCGTCGGCCGCACCGATCTTCGGTCCGCGGCGTTCGGTCTTCAGGTCAGGCTGGCGCGCAGGGATGCCGTGCACGGTAAGCGCAAGGCGGCGCGGCGTCGCGAACGCCTTCGCGCCTTCGTAGACGAGACCCTCGGCGACGAGCTTGTCGGTGACCATGCGGCGCAGATCGTCCGCCGCCTTGGCCTGCATGCGCGCGGGGATTTCTTCCGAGAAAAGTTCAAGCAAAAGATCGGGCATCAGGTCGCTCCGCCCGCTTCAGTATGTATCCAGGCCTCGCCGCAAGCTTTTGCCAGTTCGCGCACGCGAAGAATGTAGCTCTGCCGCTCCGTCACGGAGATCACGCCGCGCGCGTCGAGCAGGTTGAACACATGGCTTGCCTTGATGCACTGGTCATAGGCCGGAAGCGACATCAGATGCGCCTCGCGCTTGCCATCTTTCCAACCCGCATCGAGGTATTTCCGGCAGACGGCTTCCGCCATCTTGAACTGCTCGAACAGCATCGCGGTGTCGGCCACTTCGAAATTGTGCTTCGAATATTCCCGCTCGGCCTGCAGGAAGACGTCGCCATAGGTGACCTTGGCGTCGCCGTCGCGGCCGTTGAAGTTGAGGTCGTAGACCCGGTCGACGCCCTGCACGTACATCGCGAGGCGCTCGAGCCCGTAGGTGAGCTCGCCGGCGACCGGCGCGCATTCGACACCCGCGACCTGCTGGAAATAGGTGAACTGGCTGACTTCCATGCCGTCGCACCAGCACTCCCAGCCGAGGCCCCAGGCGCCCAGCGTCGGGCTCTCCCAATCGTCCTCGACGAAGCGAATGTCGTGCACGGCGGAATCGATGCCGATCGCGGCGAGCGACTTCAGGTACAGCTCCTGAAGGTTCGCCGGCGACGGCTTCATGATCACCTGGAATTGGTAGTAGTGCTGCAGCCGGTTCGGATTCTCGCCGTAGCGGCCGTCCTTGGGCCGCCGCGAGGGCTGCACGTAGGCCGCATTCCAGGGCTTTGGCCCGAGCGCGCGCAGCGTGGTCGCCGGATGGAAGGTACCCGCACCCATCTCCATGTCGTAGGGCTGCAGGATCACGCAGCCCTGCTCGGCCCAGAACCGCTGGAGCGCGAGGATAAAGCCCTGGAACGAGCGTTCCGGGCGCATATGGGCGGGCAAGGAGGCGTCCATCGTCAGATCGGGCTCTCGCGGGGGGTTGAATCGCGCGGGACCGTATCGACGGCAGGGGTGGGAATCAAGGTGAAGGGGTGATTCGGGCCTAGTTCTCCGTCATGGCCGGGCTTGTCCCGGGCATCCACGTTCTTCGTGCGGTGAGACAAGGCGTGGATGGCCGGGACAAGCCCGGCCATGACGTCTGCAGCAACTAACCCGGCCGATAGGCTCCGGTGACGGGATCCTGCTTCAGCGTCTGGACGGCCCCCATATGGGCGGCTTCGGCGACGCGCGAGAGGCGCATCTCCTCCAGCTCCTGGTTGATCCTGACGGCGGTCTTGTAGGCCCAGCGGACCACGGCAAGCCCGCCCAGGACGCCCGCGAATGCGACGAACGGCGGCATCGGTCGTTCCTTGTTCACAATGCTCAGCCCCCACGCGCATTCTTGCGCAGACCGGGCCGCGCCGCAATTGGCACGGCTTCAAGTCTCCTTGGGGCCAAATGGCGCGGAGGGGCTCCGTCTAAAACCCGAATTTCGCCCAGATCGCGCGCGTCTCGACCGCCGAGATCAGGTCGTCCGGCAGGCTGGCCATTGATTCCATGGCGGAAAGCTGCCCCGCGCCGGGCGATTTCCGGCCCAAAAGGCCGGAGAGCAGACCGGTCGGCTGGGCAATCACGGGGGTGAGAACCTTCTCGCCATAGCGGGCACGAAGAGTTGAGCGGAGATCGCCGATGCTGTCGGCGAGCCCCAGCGCGATCGAACTCTCGCCGGCCCAGTATTCGCCCGTGAACAGGGTGTCGTCGGAGCCCTTCAACCGCGCGCCGCGGCTCTCCTTCACCAGCGCGATGAAGATCTGGTGGATCTCGCGCTGGAGCGCCTTGAGCTTGGCGACGTCGTCGGGGTTTTCAGGGAGAAACGGATCGAGCATCGCCTTGTGCGCGCCGGCGGTGTAGAGGCGCCGCTCGATGCCGAGCCGCTTGATCGCCTCCTGGAAACCAAAACTGCCGCCGACCACGCCGATCGAGCCGAGGATCGAGGACGGATCGCAGATGATCTCGTCGCCGGCGCACGCGATCATGTACCCGCCCGAGGCCGCCACGTCCTCGACGAACACCAGCACCGGCAGCTTCTTCTCCGCCGCAAGCTGCTTGATGCGCAGATAGATCTGGCGCGACTGCACCGGCGAGCCGCCGGGCGAATTGATCACCAGCGCCACCGCCTTGGCGTTGCGCGTCGAAAACGCCCGCTCCAGAACCCGCGAAACCGTCGCGAGCGTCATGCCCGGGCGCAGCGGCGTCACTGCGCCGATCACACCGGACAGCCGCACCACCGGCACCACGGCCGTGCCGGGACGGAAGCGCGCCGGCAGATATTGCATGAGCTTGTCGGCCAGGCCGGAACTCTCACGATCGTTCAATTTTTCGGCCATGCCGTTACCTCTGATTAACCGTTTCTTATCACGCGACTGTCATTGGAAGGGCCCGGAACGTGTTTTGCAGAAAACCCGTTGAGAGGCTGCAATGGGCCAGCGGAGAACACCATGAAAATCTATCTGCTGATGCTGCTGATCGGTGCGCTGTTCATGGCGATCCGCCTGACGACTCCGCAAGAGCAGCAGTCGGAATCGCTTCCGCAATAGCTCAGCACGGTTCCACCAGGGGTAGAACCGCCCTTCCCTCCAGAATATCCATCACCTCTTTTTTCGACACGCGTGACTCCTCGTTGAGCATGAGGCCCGGCAACAATCGCGCCGGGGCCCTGCCGCCCTTGACCGCGCGCACCAGCACGCGGATCGCGGGCCGCCCGGCTTCACCGTGAACCGGCAGAATCGCGAGACTGCCGAAGCCGCGCGACAGCGCCGCCAAAACCTCAGCGATCCCATCTGCGCGCCAAATCAATGTCAGCGCGCCATGCGATCGGAGGATGCGCCGCGCCGCATGCACCCAGGCATTCAGCGTCTCATCCGTCGCCACATGCGCGATCTGGCGCGCCTGATCGGGCGAACCGCGATGGCGAGCGGGATCGTTGAAGGGCGGGTTCATCAGCACGACGTCGACGCTGTCGGGCGCGAGCCCGCTGGCCGCGAAGGCCTGCGCGTCCGCGGTGACGTCGAGCACGATCGTCTCGGCGGCAATCGCATTCGCTGCCGCATTGGCGCGCGCAAGCTCCGCCAGCTCGGGATCGATCTCGACCAGGCCGAGCCTGATCCCGGCGACGCGCCGCGCCAACGCAAGCCCGGCCGTGCCGATACCTGCGCCGAGATCGACCACGCGGTCGCCCGCCCTCGCCTCCGTCGCCGCCGCGAGCAGAATGGCATCGTGCCCGGCGCGATGGCCAGACCGCTTCTGCTTCAGCCGCAATTGCCCGCCGAGGAAGGCGTCCTCGGTGAGGTCTGCCAGGGCTTCACTCATCGCCGCGCAGTTCGTGGCTGAGGCCGGCCTCGGTCAGAAGCTGCCGGGCCTCGATGGCGTCGTCTTCGTGGACCAGGATCCGCCGCGGCAAAATGCCGAGCGAGCCCTCGATGATGCTCATGTTCTGGTCCAGCACCAGATGATGGATGTTGGCGCCGTCGAGCAGCGCGCCGATCGCCGACACCAGCACCATATCGTTGGTCCGAACCAGTTCTCGCAAAACACAGCCTCCTGCCTGACGGGGACTAAGCGCCAAATGTCAATGGTTCCACTGCCCTTGCCGCATCCCCGTCCAGTTTCTATTGTCTTTCCATCAGAATAGCCCTTCCGGGGCAAATATTGGAGACCGACGTGGCCGTCATCGTACCTTTCGAAACTCCCGGCGCGTCGATCGAAGAGCTGGTTGCCCTTGTCGCCGGTGACATGGAGCGCGTCAACGCCACGATCCTGTCGCGGACCGGTTCGGACGTGACCATGATCCCGGAGGTCGCCAACCATTTGATCTCCTCCGGGGGCAAGCGCCTGCGGCCGATGCTGACGTTGGCCATGGCCAACCTCGCCGGCTACACCGGCGACGGCCATATCAAACTCGCCGCCAGCGTCGAGTTCATGCATACCGCCACGCTGCTCCATGACGACGTCGTCGACGAGAGCGAGATGCGCCGCGGCAAGCTGTCGGCGCGCATGCTCTGGGGCAATGAGGCGAGCGTGCTGGTCGGCGACTTCCTGCTCGGCCAGGCCTTCCGCATGATGGTCGAGGTCGGCTCGCTCCGCGCGCTCGACATTCTCTCCGCGGCCGCCGCCACCATCGCCGAGGGCGAGGTGATGCAGCTTGCCGCCGCCAAGAACACCGCAACCACCGAAGACGAATATCTCGCCGTAATCCGCGGCAAGACCGCCGAGCTGTTCGCGGCCGCCTGCGAGGTCGGGCCCGTGATCGCCAACCGCCCGAAGGCGGAGCAGACCGCCTGCCGCTCGGTCGGCATGAATCTCGGCATCGCCTTCCAGCTCGTCGACGACGTGCTCGACTATGGCGGCAAGAGCGCCAAGCTCGGCAAGAACACCGGCGACGATTTCCGCGAGGGCAAGATCACGCTGCCCGTCGTGCTCGCCTTCCGCCGCGGCAACGACACCGAGCGCGCCTTCTGGATCCGCGCGCTGGAGCGCGGTGAGATCGGCGACACCGACCTCGACCACGCCATCGGGTTGATGAACAAGCATCGCGCGCTCGAAGACACGCGCAGCCGCGCCCAGCACTACGGCGCCATGGCCGTGGACGCGCTGGCGCTGTTCCCGTCCTCGCCGATGAAGAGCGCGCTGGAGCAGGTCGTGGCGTTCTGCCTGGCTCGGTCGCATTAGCTACCTGCATCCTTAGCGCTTGCTGGTAGCCACACCCTCAGTGTCGTCCCGGCGAAGGCCGGGACCCATTACCTCGGTCAGCGTTGTCTTAGCGCCTGTAGCAACCATCGTGCACCACAACAACAGTCGTGGCTATTGGGTCCCGGCCTTCGCCGGGACGACATCGTTGAGATACGCGCCACCACCGCATTAACAGCGTCATTGCGAGCGCAGCGAAGCAATCCAGAATCTTCCCGCAAAGGGACTCTAGATTGTTTCGCTTCGCTCGCAATGACGAGCTAGGTGTGCGAGGGCCGCCTTCCAACTTGCATTCAAATCCTGTGCGCCATCTTGCGGCACACCTCCGTCGGAGTGTTCTAACGGTTCGCCTACTAACTTGCATTTTGCAAGCTACTCACCTACCTTCCCCTCATGCAGCCCAAATCCCCCTCCATTCAGGAATGTCCGGTCGGCCGCGCCGTGGAGACGGTCGGCGAATGGTGGAGCATTTTGATCCTGCGGGATGCATTCCAGGGCGCAACGAGGTTCGACGAATTTTCGCAAAGCCTCGGGATCGCGCCGAACATCCTGTCGCGGCGGTTGGCCCATCTCACCGAAAGCGGCATGTTCGTCCGCCGCCGCTACAATGAACGGCCGCCGCGCTACGAATATGTGCTGACGGACAAGGCCCGGGACTTCTTCCCCGTGGTCGCAACCCTGCTCGCTTGGGGCAACAAGCATCTCGCACCGATGGGCGAAGCGATCCTGCTCGCGAACCGGCACGATTGTCGTCCGTTCAATCCGGTCGTGGTCGATGCCGCCGACATGCAGCCGATCACGCTCACCAATGCGGTCGTCGTCGCAGGCCCCCGCGCCAGCCGTGTCATGCGTAAACGGCTGACCTCGCTCAAAGCCATGAACCCGGCCGTCGCGCCGGCTGGAGACTGACATGCGTCGTATCGTCGTGACGGGAATGGGCGCGGTGTCGCCGCTTGGCTGCGGTGTCGAACTTTCGTGGCGCCGGCTGCTGGCCGGCCAAAGCGGGCTGCGCCCGCTGCCGGAATGGTCGCAGGCGCTGCCCGCACGTATTGCCGGCCTCGTGCCCGACAAGGCCGATGACGCGGAGGGCGGCTTCGATCCCGCGCAGGCCGCCGCGCCGAAAGACCAGCGCAAGATGGACCGCTTCATCCTGTTCGCGCTGCTCGCCACCGCGGAAGCGGTTGCGCAGGCCGGTTGGACGCCGCAGGACGCGGCGGCGCAGGAACGAACTGCGACGATCATCGCCTCCGGCGTCGGCGGTTTTCCGGCAATGGCGGAGGCGGTGCGCATCACCGAACAGCGCGGCCCGCGCCGGCTGTCGCCGTTCACGATCCCCTCCTTCCTCGCCAATCTCGCCGCCGGCCACGTCTCGATCAAATACGGCTACAAGGGAGCGCTGGGCACACCGGTCACGGCCTGCGCTGCCGGCGTTCAGGCGATCGGCGATGCCGCGCGCATGATCCGCGCGGGCGAGACTGATGTGGCGATCTGCGGCGGCGCGGAAGCCTGCATCGACATCGTCAGCCTCGGCGGCTTTGCGGCGGCCCGCGCACTGTCGAGCGGATTCAATGACGCCCGCGCCTCGCGCCCGTTCGATCGCGACCGCGACGGTTTTGTCATGGGCGAAGGCGCCGGCATCCTGGTGATCGAGGAGCTGGAGCATGCATTGGCGCGCGGCGCGAGGCCGATCGCGGAGATCGTCGGATACGGTACGACCGCGGACGCCTATCACATGACATCGGGTCCGCCTGACGGCGACGGCGCCCGGCGCGCCATGGAGATCGCGCTCCGGCAGGCCAAGCTTGCGCCCGCGGATTTACAGCACCTGAACGCGCATGCGACGTCGACGCCGGCCGGCGACGAGAGCGAGCTTGGCGCCATCGCCGCGCTATTCGGCCGCCACCGCGGCATCGCGGTGAGCGCGACCAAATCGGCCACCGGGCATCTGCTCGGCGCCGCCGGTGGCCTCGAAGCGGTCTTCACCGCGCTCGCCCTGCGCGACCAGATCGCGCCGCCGACGCTCAATCTCGAAAACCCTGATCCCGCCGCTGACGGCATCGACATCGTCGCCGGTGTGGCGCGACCGATGCCGATGCAGCACGCGATCTCGAACGGGTTCGGCTTCGGCGGGGTGAATGCCAGCGTGATCTTCCGCCGGATGGGCTGAACGACGGGCCTTAGTCGACGGGCCTTGCAATCGCGGCAAGCATCGCTACCAAAGCAGGATGATCAACACGAATTTCTGGCTGTTCCTGGCCGCCGCTTGTCTCATCGCCGCCGTTCCCGGCCCCGGCATTTTCTACGTCGCGGCACGGACCCTATCGGAAGGGCGCGGCAGCGGTTTTGCATCGACCGCGGGCACCGCACTCGGCGGGCTGGTTCATGTGGTCGCGGGCAGCTTCGGCATCTCCGCGATCATTCTTGCCAGCGCCGAGCTGTTTGCCGCCGTGAAATTCGTCGGCGCACTTTATCTCGTCTGGCTCGGCATCAGGACTTTTCGCAGCGCCAGCCG
Source organism: Bradyrhizobium sp. GCM10028915 (assembly GCF_042666195.1). Lineage (NCBI taxonomy): Bacteria > Pseudomonadati > Pseudomonadota > Alphaproteobacteria > Hyphomicrobiales > Nitrobacteraceae > Bradyrhizobium > Bradyrhizobium sp. GCM10028915. The sequence continues at coordinate 213,606 of NZ_JBHTFN010000043.1, read as the reverse complement.
CGCGCCGTCATTCGACAGCAAGCCCGTCGGCGACAAGCGCGCCTTTCGCGACGGCGTGCTGGTCGAGGCGCTGAACCCGAAGACCGCCGCCTTCTTCCTCGCCTTCATTCCGCAGTTCCTTGACCCGGCGGGATCGAACCCGACACTGCAATTCATCACGTTGGGCGCGCTCTCGGTGACGCTGAACACGCTCGCCGATATCGTGGTGGTGCTGATGGCCTCCGCGACACGTACGCAGTTGATCGGACGCCCGCATTTGATGCGACGTCTCACCCAGGGCTCCGGCGTCTTCATCGCAGGGCTCGGCCTGTCGCTCGCACTGGCGCGGCGGCCCGTGAATGGATAGCGCCACCATGCCCGCCCCGCAAAGCCGCATTTACGAGTCTCACGGCCTGCGGCTGCACTATGCCGACTGGGGCAACGACGGCGCGCCGGTCGCCATCCTGGTTCACGGCGGCCGCGATCACTGCCGGAGCTGGGACGTCATCGCCCGGTCGCTGCAGCCGCATTTTCACGTGCTCGCACCGGACCTGCGCGGTCACGGCGATTCCGACTGGACCAGGGGCGGCAGCTACGCGCTGACGGAGTATGTGTACGATCTGGCCCAGCTCGTCCGTGCCATCGCGGCGCCTCAAGTCACTCTCATCGGCCATTCTATGGGCGGCATGGTCAGCCTGATCTTTACAGGGGCATTCCCCGAACAGGTCTCGAAGCTGGTCGTGCTCGACGGCGTGACGATGTTGCCGGATACACCAAAACCGCCGGTGCATGAGCGGATCGGCAAGTGGATCGGTCAGCTCGACAAGTTGCACGACCGCGCACCGCGCCGCTATTCGACCCTCGAAGACGCGGCGGCGCAGATGGTCCTTCACAACAAGCGGCTGTCTCGCGAGCTCGCGCTGCACCTCGCCACCCACGGCGCGCGGCAGAACGAGGACGGCACCTATAGCTGGAAGTTCGATCCCTACCAGCGCGCCTCTGCGCCGCACCGGCTCTGGCCGGACGATCACATCGCGCTGTGGTCGCGCATCACCTGTCCGACGCTGCTCTTGAATGCCGGCGAAAGCTTTCTGGCTGGCGCGAGGGCCGCGGGGCTGGAGCGCTACTTTCCGCAGGCGCGCGTCGAGACCATTGCAGGGGCCGGACACTGGCTGCAGCATGACAAGCCGCAGGAGGTGTTGGGTGAGATCCGGCGGTTTCTCGGGCTTGGCGAGGACGCTGCGGGCTAGCTCCGCAACATCCGCGTCATTGCAGATCTAGCTCAGCGTTCCCGAGTGCACCCACCAGCCGGAATGATCCCTGCGGATATTCTCGGCGGCGGCATGCGCCTCGGCAGATGCGCCATAGATCGCAAAGCACGTCGCCCCCGAGCCGGACATGCGGGCGAGCTTGACGCCGGCGGAGCCACGCAAGGCTTCCAGCACGTCGCCAATCACCGGCTTGATGCGCATCGCAGGCGCTTCGAGATCATTGGCGACGGTCTCGAGAGTATCGATCCAGTCGGCGATGGAGGCGCCCTCGCCTGGCCAGGCCGGGCCGTCGAAGACGGACGTGGCGCCGACCAGGAGTTCGCCGTTGCGCAGGCCCAGCTCCTGGAACACGTCCTTTGTCGCGACCGGCACGCGTGGATTGACCATCACGCAGGGCATGCTCGGCAGCATCAAGGGCAGCAGCTGCTCGCCGACACCGGTCATGTCGCAGGCGCGCGAGAACAGACACACCGGCACGTCGGCGCCGGTCGCAAGCGCAACCTTCTGGAGGCGGGCGTCGTCGAGCGACAGATCGTTGAGGCGCGCCAGCAACCGCAGCGCCGCCGCGGCGTCGGCCGAGCCGCCGCCGATGCCGGCGGCGACCGGGAGCACCTTGTCGAGCGCGAAGGCGCCCAGCTTCAGGTTCGGGACGGCTTCGGCCAGGAGCTTGGCCGCCTTGAACACGAGGTTGTCGGCCATATTGCCGCAGGCCGCGGCGAGCGGCCCCGTCGTGGTGAGCTTCAGCTCGCCGCCGGGCTCCAGCGTGAGCCGGTCGGCGCAGTCGGCAAAGGCGACCACGCTTTCGAGATCATGATAGCCATCGGCACGACGGCCGACCACGCGAAGGCTCAGATTGACCTTCGCGCGCCCTTCTTCAATCAACGCCGGCATTGACGACACGCCCCCAACTTCAACTCACTCAGCCGCCCTTGCCGTCGTCCTTCTTCTTCTCCTTCTCCGCCTGCGCAGCCGAGGAGTTCGAATTGTCGTCGGTCATACCGTTTGCAATCTTGGCCTCGATCTTCGGAAGCTCATCCGCTTCGGGCTTGAGATCGCGGGCGTGGGCCCACTGGAACTTGGCTTCCAGCGTGCGGCCGACGCGCCAATAGGCGTCGCCAAGGTGATCGTTGATAGTGGGATCCTCGGGCTTGAGATCAATGGCGCGCTCGAGGTTCTTCACCGCGTCCTCGTAATTGCCGATGCGGTAATAGGCCCAGCCAAGGGAGTCGACGATGTAGCCGTCATCCGGGCGCTGCTCGACTGCCCGCTTGATCATCTTCATGCCTTCGTCGAGATTGATGCCCTGGTCGATCCAGGAATAGCCGAGATAGTTGAGGACGTGCGGCTGGTCGGGTTGCAGCTCGAGCGCCTTCTTCATGTCGGCTTCGGCCTTGCCCCACTGCTTGGAGCGCTCCTCGCAGATGCCGCGATAATAATACCAGACGCTGTTGGCCTTATCGTTGCCGGCCGGCAGCACGTCGACGCCTTGCGAATAGGTCGCGCCGCATTCGCCGAACTTCTTGCGGCCGCGCTCGATGTTGCCGAGCGCCATGATGGCTTCGAGATCCTTGGGATCCTCAGTGGTGACGCCCTTGAGGATCTTGATCGCCTCGTCGGTGCGGTCGGCGGAATCCAGATCGATGGCGAGCTGGATTTGGGCGTTGCGCTTGAGTGGAGAGGACGACGGCACCCGCTCGTAGACCTTGATCGCCATCTGCGGCCGCTTCACCGATTCATAGAGATCGGCGAGCGAGAGCAGCGCCAGGGGATGGGTGGGCTGCAGGTAGAGCGAGAGCTGGAGGTAGACCAGCGCCAGATCCTCGCCGCCGCGGCGGGTCAGTGTGGCGCCGATGCCGTAGAGTGCTTCTGCGGCGCCGGCTTGCGCGCTATCGACCAGCGGCGGCATCTTCTTGCCGGCCTTGGTGTCGCGCAACCCTTCCACGATCAGCGGATGGCGGGCGAGCTTCTTGTCGAAAGCCTGGTAGACCGTGGTCGCGGCGGCCGAGTCCTTGTTGCGAGATAGCCAGCGCGCATAGGCCTCGGTGACACGCAACATGGAATCGTCGAGCTTGTAGGCACGCTCGAACCGGGTGCCAGCGTCTTTCTCCTTGCCGGCGAGTTCGAGGATCATGCCGGCATGGAGATCCTTGAACAGCGGATACCATTCAGGACCGGCCAGCTTGTCGATGGTGGCGACGCCGCCCTTGGCATCCCCCGCACCATAGGCGGCCCAGCCCGACAGCAGCGTGGCGACGAGATCGGTGATCGGACCGCGGATCGACTGGTTGATGTTGGTCTGCGCGGTCGCGTACTTCTTGAACTTGAGATCGTGCACGCCAACGACGAGCCGTGCAACGCGGTTGGTCTTGTCGATGGTCAGGATGCGCTCGGCGAGCTTGACAGCCTCGTCGATGTCACCGTCGGCGACCGAGGAGATGAAGGCGCGGTCGAGCAGCTCGTTGTTCTTGGGGTCGGTGCGCAGGGCCGAGCGATAGAATGCAGCGGCGGAGGCCGCGTCGCGCTCGACGCTGGCGTGGCGGGCGGCGAGATAGCTGCCGGAGGTGGTCAGCGCCTTCAGATCGTTTCGGGTCGGAAACTGCGCCGCCGTGTCGGACGGATGGTCCGGCGTCTGCGCCCGGACCGCGCCGGGGACCGTCGCCATCGCTGAGCCCATGAGGGCAATGGCGGCAACAGTCCAACGGTTGAAACGATTTGAAAGCATCGGGGCTCGCCTTGAGTTGGTAGTGCCTGGGTTTGCAGAAGGCCGTATCGCAAGCGAACGCGGCCGGTGGCATGGGGACCCGGAACCGTCAGGCCGACAATGCCGCTTTTGGCGCTTCACCGCAAGGATTCGGGCCGGGCGATCCCCTCCGCACGGCACAAATCGGCCAAGTGACCCGTCAAGAGCGCCCCAAGACGCCGCCAGTATGGCCTTATCGTGACCACGGGGACCGCGGCCGGGTTCTCACGCGAACGTGCGTCACAGGGCGAAGATCACGCAACTCTGGTCACATTGGCCTCGGTCACATGGATCGTGACTTGCTGACCCCAGCCTACATGGCCTCGTAGTTCGGACCGCCGCCGCCCTCCGGGGGAACCCAGGTGATGTTGCCGTTGGGGTCCTTCACGTCGCAGGTTTTGCAGTGAACGCAGTTCTGGGCATTGATCTGGAAGCGCGGGCCCGAACCTTCCTCGATCCACTCATAGACGCCGGCCGGGCAATAGCGATTCGAGGGACCGGCAAACACGTCGTGCTCGGAGGTCTTCTGGAGGTTCATGTCCGTGACCTTGAGATGGACCGGCTGGTCCTCCTCATGATTGGTATTGGACAGGAACACCGACGAGAGCTTGTCGAAGGAAATCTTGCCGTCCGGCTTCGGGTAGGTTCTCGGCGCGTGGGCCTTGGCCGGATCGAGCGTCGCGCGATCGGGCTTCGCGTGCGACTGGGTGCCAAATAGCGAGCCGCCGAACAGCGTGTTGCACCACATGTCGAAGATGCCGAGCCCGGCGCCGATGAAGGTGCCGAACTTCGACAACAACGGCTTGGCATTGCGGACAGGATAGAGGTCCTTACCGACGACGGAATCGCGCCAACCGTTCTCGTATTCGACCAGCTCATCATTGGCGCGGCCCGCAGCGAGAGCCACGTTAACATGTTCGGCCGCGAGCATGCCGGTGCCCATGGCATTGTGCACGCCCTTGATCCGGGGCACGTTGACGAAGCCGGCCGCGCAGCCGATTAGCGCACCGCCCGGGAAGCTCAGCCGCGGCACCGACTGGTACCCGCCTTCGGTGATGGCGCGCGCGCCGTAAGCCAGCCGCTTGCCGCCTTCAAGCGTCGCGCGGACGGCCGGATGGTTCTTGACGCGCTGGAATTCGTCGAATGGCGACAAATAGGGGTCGTTGTAGTTGAGATGAACGACGAAACCGATCGACACCAGGTTCTCGTCATAATGGTAGAAGAACAGGCCGCCGCCGGTGTTGTTGTTCAAGGGCCAGCCAACCGCGTGCTGCACGAGGCCCTTCTGATGCTTGGCCGGATCGATCTGCCAGACTTCCTTGAGCCCGATGCCAAATTTCGGCGGCTCACTTTTGGTGTCGAGCGCGTATTTCGAGATCAGCTGCTTGGTCAGGCTGCCGCGCGCACCTTCGGCGAACAGCGTGTACTTGCCGAGCAATTCCATGCCACGGGTAAAGGAGTCCTTCGGCTTGCCGTCCCGGCCGATCCCCATGTCGCCGGTGGCGATGCCGCGCACCGCGCCATTGTCGTCATAGAGCACTTCGGCCGCGGCAAAACCGGGATAGATCTCGACGCCTAGCGCTTCCGCTTTGCGCGCCAGCCAGCGGCAGACATTGCCGAGCGAGCCGATATAGCAGTGATGATTGTCCATCAGCGGCGGCATGATGAAGTTCGGCAGCTTGATCGCGCTGGTCTCGGTGAACCAGAAGAAGCGGTCGTCCTTGACCTGCGTCTTAAGCGGACAATCGGAATCCTCGCGCCAGTCCGGGATCAGCTTGTCGAGCCCGGCCGGATCGATCACGGCGCCGGAGAGAATATGCGCACCGACCTCGGAGCCCTTCTCCACCACCACGACATTGAGATCGGCATTGATCTGCTTCAGCCGGATCGCCGCAGCCAGGCCCGAGGGACCGGCGCCGACGATGACGACGTCGAATTCCATGGATTCGCGCGGGGGAAGTTCTTCGGTGCTCATCTGATCTCAGCCCTTGAGACGGTCCTTGGTCGATTGCGCCCTCTTGTTTCCGATTTTTCCGGGTAGGACAACCTCGGAAATGCGTTTCGCCGGGGTGCAAGGCGCCCCAAACTGGACTAATAGTCAGACTTTCCGATGATCCCAGAACCCGCACCCACGGTCCGAGAGCTGCTCGCCTTCTATCTGGAGGCCGGAGTCGATTGCACGCTCGCGGAGGAACCGATCGACCGCCTGGCGGAATTGGATGTTCCACCTCCGGCCCCGCGCGCGCCACCTCCAGTCGAGGCCCCACGGCCGGTCGCCGCGCCCGCGGTGATGCGCGGCGAGGCGGCACCTGCGCCCGACATCGCGATCGCCTCGGCGCGCGAGGCCGCACGCACCGCGCCAAGCTTGGAGGCGCTGCGCGAGCTGATGCAGAGCTTTGACGGCTGCGCGCTGAAGCACACGGCGACACGTTTGGTTTTCGCCGACGGCAATCCGCAGGCACGCATCATGTTCGTCGGCGAGGCACCGGGCCGCGACGAGGACATCGAGGGGCTGCCCTTCGTCGGGCGCAGCGGCAAGCTGCTCGATTTGATGATAGGAGCCATAGGCCTCAACCGCACCACGGCCTACATCGCCAACGTGATTCCCTGGCGGCCGCCCGGCAACCGCACGCCGACGCCGCAGGAGACGCAAATCTGCCTGCCGTTCATCCAGCGCCAGATCGAGCTGGTGAATCCGGAGGTGCTGGTGACACTCGGCAATCCCTCGACGCAGACGCTGCTGTCGACCCGCGAAGGCATCATGCGTACCCGCGGCCGCTGGTTCGACTACGAGACGGGCGGGCGCACCATTCGCGCGCTGCCGACCTTCCATCCCGCCTATCTGTTGCGCTCGCCGTCGTACAAGCGGCTGGCCTGGCAGGATCTGCGCGCGATCGCGAAGGTGCTGGCGGAGGCGTGAGGGGCCGTACAGCCTTTCGCCGTCATTGCGGGCGCAGCGAAGCAATCCAGAATCTTTCCGCGGAGGGGCTGTGGATTGCTTCGTCGCAAGGGCTCCTCGCAATGACCACCGAAAGAGCGAGCAACTAAGTCCCCTTCGGCCGCACGATGGCCCAGCCGATGCGCAGGAGTTGCTGGCGTCCGGTCACCAGCCATTCGAAGGCGCGCGGGACTTCCGGCACGATGCCGGGAAAGCGCGCGAGGATGTCCGGCGGCGGCGTGCCGGCGGTATCGGAAGCGCGCCAGACCACGACGCCGCCGGTCTCGCTGAATTTGGCCTGATTGATCCAGGGTGTACGCGCGGGCTCGGCATCGATGAAGAGATGCGGCCGGCCGGAATGCAGCGTGATCAAGCTCGCAAGCTGGGTCTCGCCGGCGACCGCGCGCAGGCGATGATTGGTGCGGCGGGCAAAGCTCTCGTCGAAGAAGTCCGAAATCGCGCGGGCCGGCATCGAGGTCGCGATCTCGTTGGCACCGGTCCACGGCAGCAGCAGGACGGCGAGCACGACGCCGATTGCGGGCGCCACGACGGCAGCCGCCCAGACCATCCGCAGCATCCTCGCGCGGCGCATCGCGATGAGATCGCCGGCCCCCACGACCACGGCAAGCCCCGACAACACCAGCACGACGCCGGCGCCGCCGACGACGGCGTCGAGGCCCAGCAGGCCGGAGATCAGCACCGCGCCGAGCGCCGGCGCCAGCGCGAAGAAATAGACGAAACTACGTGCGAGCGGCTCGACCGGCGGGCGGTAGATGATCGGCGCCTCCTCGCTCTTGGGCACGAACAGGCCGGTGTTGAGGACGGTCAGCGCCGGGATCGCCGCCGCACCGAGCAGGAGCCCCCCGAGCAGCCAGGCCGCGTGCAGCGCACGGGCATTGAGCTGGGCGACCTCAGGCAGGGCCGGCAGGACGAGCGCCTCGGCGCGCGTCAGCCAGACGGCATAGGGCAATGCCAGCACGGCGACGACCACCAGCGCAAACAGCGGGTCGAAGGCACGCAACGTGCGGCGGCCGTCCGCGGTTGCGAGCGCGAAGACGACGATCAGCAGCAGCAGGAAGATCGCAGCCGGCGTCGTCAACAGCAAGAGGCCGGCCTCGATCGACCAGGCAAACCAGGCGTTGCCGCGGCGCTGTCCGATGATCTGCCAGGAATGCAGCAGCAGCAGCGCCCAGAGCGGTCGCGCCAGCACCAGAGGGCCGAAGTCGAGTGTGGGCGAGGAGAAGGCCAGCAGCGTCATGGTCAGCAGCACGGCCAGCACTGCCTGCTGGGGGCCGACCACCGCGCGGGACAGATGATAGAGCGTGATCAACGTCGCGATCCCGCAGAGCTCGGCCAGCACGTAGACACCGAACAGGTGGCCGCCGGCAGCGCGATAGGCGATGTCGGCGAGCCAGACCGGCAAGGGCGGCCCGAGATCGGTGCCGACCTGGTATTCGCGGCCGAAGGCCAGCAGGGTCGCGAGACTGCCGGGCGGGCTGCGATAAAACACCAGCGCCACGAACAGCCACATCGCGGCCTGGAGCAGCACGGCGATCCAGACGATCAGCCGCGGCCGCGCGCGAATGAGCTCGATGACCAGGGAGGTAAACCGCATGCAACGTCCGAAAGATGCAGCCAACCCGTGAAGCCGGCCCTATTCGCTCACGACTGTTTTGATAAAGGGCGTGACGCGTCGTGGCAACTGAGTCTCGTCTAGAGATTTGCCGACGCGTCGACTTCCAGGCTCGCGTCCACCTGCAGCTCGATCTCGGTCACCGCAAGCAGATCCTGCGCCGGCTCGACCGTCCAGGGCATGTGCTTGGCGCGTGCGGCGGCGACGGGGGCGAAGAAGCTGCGGTGGTGGACGGTGGGACCGAGGCGGTTGAGCGCGTCGAGGTGCTCGGGCACGGCGTAGCCCTTATGCTGCTCGAAACCGTAGCCGGGACAGTCCTGCGCCAACGCGCACATCAGGCGGTCCCGCGTTACCTTGGCGATGATCGAGGCCGCTGCGATCGACAGGACGATGCCGTCGCCGCCGATCACGGCCTCGCAATCGCATTCCGTGTCGAGCCGGTCGCGGCCGTCGACGAAGACGTGCCGCGGCTGCTGGGGCAGCGCCACCACGGCGCGCTTCAGCGCCCACAGCGAGGCGCGCAGGATGTTGTCGCGGTCGATGCGGGAGCGCGAGGCGACGGCCACCGAGACCTGGGCGGTCGCGCAGATCTTGCCGAACAGCCTTTCGCGCTCCTCGGCCGTCAGGCGCTTGGAATCGTCGATGCCGCGCGGGATGCGGTCGGGATCGAGAATCACCGCCGCCGCCACCACCGGACCGGCCAGTGGCCCGCGGCCCTCCTCATCGCAGCCCGCTACCGGCCAAACGCCGCGCTTGATCAGCGCGCGCTCACGGCGGAAGCTTGGGGCAACGATGATGGCGCTCTTTGTGCCGGCCAGCGCCTTGGCGATTTTTTTGGGCGCAGCTTTCTTGTTCTCAGGCGCAGCCTTCTCGCTCTTAGGCGCAGCCTTTTTGGGCGCGCCTTTGGCCGGCTTCTTTGCGGATTGATCCCGAATCATGGCCGGGATCGTGCGCAAGCGGCATGGCCTGCGCAATCGGGAACCTCGAACAATTCCCGTTATTCAAGCCAGCCGCCCTATTCCGCCAGATGCACCCGCCGGTCCTCGCCGACGTCGATGCCGGGCGCGACCACGACCTCCCAGGGATGGCCGTCAGGATCGGCGAAATAGCCGGAATAGCCGCCGTAGTCGGTCTCATGTGCTGCCTTCAGCAACGCGGCTCCCTTGCTGACGGCGAAGACCAGCACCGCATCCACCTCCTCACGCGCGCGGCAATTCCAGGCGAGCGTCATGCCGCGGAACGTCGATGGCCTCGGATGATCAGGCAATTTGGCGTCGACCGCGAGTTGATCCCAGGGAAACAACGCGAGCACCGGACCGCCGGTGTCATAGAACGCAACGGTCTCGCCGGTTACCTTGAGCCGGCGCGAGAAACCGAGCGCGTCGTAAAAGGCAATGCTGGCGCGGATGTCGTTCACGCCCAGCGTGATGACGGTCAGCCGCGGGATAGGAGCTGGCGGTTCCTTACTCATAGACGCCTCTCTCACTTCGTCCCTCAGAACAGGCTGAGCTGATCGCCGTTCCGCTTCGGCTTGGCAAAATGATCCGTCGTCAGCTTGGCGCGCCGTTTGTTCAGCCCGAGCCTGTCGCAAGCGATCTCGAAGCGGCGGCCGATGGTCCAGGCCATCGGGCCGGTGCCCTTCATGCGCTCGCCCCATTTCGCATCGTAGTCACGGCCGCCGCGCATGTCGCGGATCAGCGTGAAGACGTGGCGATACCGGTCCGGATAGTTCGCCATCAGCCATTCCCGAAAGAGATCGCGCACCTCGAGCGGCAACCGCAGCAACACGTAGGAGGCCTCCTTGACGCCGGCATGGGCGGCGGCATCCAGGATGCGCTCGATCTCGGAATCGTTCAGCGCGGGGATCACGGGCGCGACCATGACGGTGGTCGGAATGCCAGCCTCGGAAAGCTGCTTCAGTGCCTCCAGCCGCTTCGGCGGCGTGGACGCCCGCGGCTCCATGGTGCGCGCTAGTTTCGGATCGAGCGAGGTCACGGAGATCCCGACCTTGGCGAGGTTGCGTTTGGCCATTCGCGCGAGAATGTCGATGTCGCGCACGACCAGCGCCGACTTGGTGACGATCCCGACGGGATGGCCGGCGCGCTCCAGCACCTCCAGAATGCCGCGCATGATTTTGCGCTCGCGCTCGATCGGCTGATAGGGATCGGTGTTGGTGCCGATCGCGATCATCCGCGGCTCGTAGCCCGGCGCCGCAAGCTCCTTCTCGAGCAACGCCGGCGCCTCGGGCTTCACGAACAGCTTCGACTCAAAGTCGAGCCCCGGCGACAGGCCAAGATAGGCATGCGTCGGCCGCGCGAAGCAATAGACGCAGCCGTGCTCGCAACCGCGGTAGGGATTGATCGAACGATCGAAGCCGATGTCGGGAGATTCGTTGCGGGTGATCACCTTGCGCGAGGTGTCGATCCCGACCGTGGTCTTGAACGGGGGCAGTTCTTCAAGGCTCTGCCAGCCATCGTCGAATGCGACGCGCGCCTCGGCCTCAAACCGGCCGCTGGCGTTGGACTGCGCGCCCCGGCCTCGCCTGCGCTGGCGGTCGATGGCGACCGCCAGCTCAGGGAAGTCAGAAGGCGCACCCGCCGGCTCGGAGGGCGCCGTGACCGGCGGGTGCTTGAGAGCATGAGAGGATGCTGGACTCATGAAGCCAAGATAGCATGTCAAAGGAACAAATCAAGAACACAAACAAAAAACGTGAAAACAACCCCATGCACAGTCGAGCTGCCCAAATTTCGGGCGGGGGTTTTTGACTTCACGCAACACCAGCGTGACCACGATTCCGTTTGGTCACGGGAGGGATCGATCGTCGCGGAACATGGTTGATGACGATCGTTGGGTGAAGGTCGGCAAGAACATGACAAATCAACAACAATTGGCCGCAGCGAGCAGCAACCTCGATCTGCTCGACCGCTATTGGCGCGCCGCGAACTATCTCTCCGTTGGGCAAATCTATCTCCTCGACAATCCGCTGCTGCGCGAGCCCTTACGGCCCGAGCACATCAAGCCGCGTTTGCTCGGCCATTGGGGCACGACGCCCGGTTTGAACTTCATTTATGCCCATCTCAACCGCGTCATCCGCGCGCTGGACCTGAACGTGATCTATGTCTGCGGTCCCGGGCACGGCGGCCCCGGCATGGTCGCCAACACCTATCTCGAAGGCAGCTACAGCGAGCTCTATCCCGATATCGCGCGCGATACCGAGGGGTTGCGCAAGCTGTTCAGGCAATTCTCCTTCCCCGGCGGCATCCCGAGTCACGCGGCGCCGGAAACGCCGGGCTCGATCCACGAAGGCGGTGAGCTCGGTTACGCGCTGGTGCATGCCTATGGCGCGGCCTTCGACAATCCCGACCTGATCGTCGCCTGTGTCGTCGGTGACGGCGAGGCCGAGACCGGCCCGCTCGCCGCGTCCTGGCACTCAAACAAATTCCTCAATCCTGCGCATGACGGCGCGGTGCTGCCGATCCTGCATCTCAACGGTTACAAGATTGCCAATCCGACCGTGCTCGGCCGGATGCGCGACGACGAGATCCGCGATCTCTTCCGCGGGCTCGGCCACGAGCCGCTGTTCGTCGAGGGCGACGATCCCAAATTGATGCACCGGGCCATGGCAGACGCGCTCGACGTCGCGCTCGTCAGCATCCGGTCGATCCAGCAGCACGCCCGCGACGGCCGCAAGAGCGTCGAACGTCCGCGCTGGCCGATGATCGTGCTGCGCAGCCCGAAGGGCTGGACCGGCCCCAAGGAAGTCGACGGCAAGAAGGTGGAGGGCTTTTGGCGGGCGCATCAGGTGCCCGTCGCGAACTGTCGCGAGAACCCGGCGCATCTGAAGATTCTCGAAGACTGGATGCGCAGCTACGAGCCGGAAAAGCTGTTCGACGCGAACGGCGCGCTCATTGCCGAGCTCCAGGCGCTCGCGCCCGAAGGCAATCGCCGCATGGGCGCCAATCCGCACGCCAATGGCGGCCTTCTGAAGAAGGAGCTGAAGCTGCCGGACTTCCGCAGTTTCGCCGTCGAAGTAGCGCAGCCGGGCGGCGTCGTGGCGGAGGCAACCCGCGAGCTCGGGAAATTCCTGCGCGACGTCATCCGCCTCAACACCGAGGCCCGCAACTTCCGCATCATGGGCCCGGACGAGACTGCGTCGAACCGGCTCGATGCGGTGTTCGAGGCCACCGAACGCGTCTGGATGGAGCCGACAAAACCTTACGACGTGCATCTCGCCCAGGACGGACGCGTGATGGAAGTCCTGAGCGAGCATCTCTGCCAGGGCTGGTTAGAGGGTTACCTGCTCACGGGCCGACACGGCTTCTTCTCCTGCTACGAGGCGTTCATCCACATCGTGGATTCCATGTTCAACCAGCACGCCAAATGGCTGAAGGTGACCCGGCATCTGCCGTGGCGGCGACCGATCGCCTCGCTCAACTATCTGCTCACCTCGCATGTCTGGCGTCAGGACCACAACGGCTTCAGCCATCAGGATCCCGGTTTCGTCGATCTCGTCGCCAACAAGAAGGCCGACATCGTCCGCATCTACTTCCCGCCGGATGCCAACACGCTGCTGTGGATCGCCGATCATTGCCTGCGCACCTATGACCGCATCAACGTCATCGTGGCCGGCAAGCAGCCGGCGCCGCAATGGCTGTCGATGCAGGAGGCAGCCACGCACTGCGATGCCGGCATCGGCATCTGGAACTGGGCCGGCACGGAAGACACGAATGGCGAGCCCGATGTCGTGATGGCCTGCGCCGGCGACGTGCCGACACTGGAAACGCTCGCTGCCGTCGACCTGCTGCGCAAGGCTCTGCCCGAGCTGAAGATCCGCGTCGTCAACGTCGTCGACCTCATGACGCTGCAACCCAGGGAGCAGCACCCGCACGGTTTGTCCGACCGCGACTTCGACGGCCTGTTCACGCGCGACAAGCCGGTGATCTTCGCCTATCATGGCTATCCCTATCTGATCCACCGGCTGACCTATAACCGCACCAACCACGCCGGCATGCACGTCCGCGGCTTTGCCGAGGAAGGCACCACGACGACGCCGTTCGACATGGTCGTGCTCAACGAGCTCGACCGCTATCACCTCGCGATCGAGGCGATCGAGCGCGTGCCGGGGCTCGCGACCAGGGCGGCGCAGGTGAAGCAGCAATTCCGCGACAAGCTGATCGAGCATTCGCGCTATGTGCGCGAATACGGCGAGGACATGCCGGAAATCCAGGAATGGGTCTGGCAGAACAGCGCCGGCGGCAACACGCCGGCAGAGGCAGGCGACTGAGGGGAGCCATGTCGAACACGGTTCTCGTTCTCAACTCGGGATCGTCGAGCATCAAATTCGGCCTGTTCGATATCTCGGCGGCCGAGCCCGCCCTGCTCTGCAAGGGCCTGCTTGACGAGCACGAGACGAAGCCGCGGCTCGTCGTGAAGAGTCCCGCGGGCGAAGACCTGTTCGAGAAACGGAGGGAAGCATCGGATGCGGCCAGCGATCATCTGTTCGCCGACGTGCTCGGCTTCATCGAGGATCGTTTCGGCGACCATCGCTTGCGCGCCGTCGGCCATCGCGTCGTCCATGGCGGTCCGGACTATTCCGCTCCGGTCGAGCTGACGGAGGATGTCACCGCAAAGCTGCAAGCGCTGACGCCGCTGGCGCCCCTACACCAGCCGCGCTGCCTGGCTCCGGTCCGCACTATCACGGCGATCAGGCCCGACCTGACGCAGATCGCCTGCTTCGATACCGCTTTCCACCACGGCATTGCGCCGCCCGCCAGCCGCTTCGCCATTCCGCGACGTTATGAAGAGCGCGGCATCCGGCGCTACGGATTTCATGGCCTCTCGTTCGAATATGTCGCGGGACGGCTCGCCCGAATCGCGCCGCAGCTCGTGGCGAAGCGCACTGTGATCGCGCATCTCGGCAACGGCGCGAGCCTGTGCGGCTTGCGCGACGGCCGCAGCATCGACACCACGATGGGACTGACGCCGCTCGACGGGCTGGTGATGGGCACGCGCTGCGGCAGGCTCGACCCGGGCGTGCTGCTCTATCTGCAACAGTACGAGAAGATGTCGGTCGAAGATGTCCAGCACCTGCTCTACCACGAATCGGGCCTGCTCGGCGTCTCCGGCATCGCGTCGGATATGCGCATGCTGCTTGCGAGCCGCGAAGCTGCGGCGCGGGAGGCGGTCGAGCTCTTCACCTTCCGCGCCGCGCAGGAGGTGGCGGCGATGGCGACAACGCTTGCAGGGCTAGACTGCCTGGTCTTCACCGGCGGCATCGGCGAGCATGCCAGCGAAATCCGCAGCGCGATCGGTGAGCGTCTCGACTGGCTCGGCGTGCGCATCGATGCCGCTGCGAATGATGCGGCGCGCGAGCGCATCAACGATGGCGATAGCGCAGTCGATGTCTTCGTCATTCCAACGAATGAGGAACTGATGATCGCACGACATTGTGCGGCGGTGCTGCGAACAGCGAGTTGACCGGCGTTCATTCGAAGCCCTCGTCAGCAGCGTGGTTGCACGTTTTCCCGTCCTCGCGCTCGTCCGCTATCGCATCCTCCTCTTGCATGATTGCGAACGGCCGGCGCGCCGCGCAATATTGCCGCTCACCTCCGGATTAATACGGACAGGACAGGCTGGGGCGACACATTCGGCAATATCGCCGCCCCGTACGGGACATATTTGGATGCGAGGGCTGCAGCGGTTTACCATCGTCTGCCGAGGCGCGGCCGGAAAGTTGCACTCGGCAGCGCCATGTTTTATGACGCCCTCATAATGAGCTACGCTTCTCCCGAAGTGTGGACAGTGAAGCTTCCATCATGCTGAGCGTCATCATTCCGACCGAAGGCGTCGAGCAGACGGCCGTCGCAACTCTGGCCGCGCTGGTACCCGGTGCCGCCGCAGGCGTCATCCGGGAAGTGCTCCTGGTCGACGGCACCCGCAATGGCGTCATCGAGCGCGTTGCCGACGTCGCGGGCTGCCGTTTCATCGGCTTCGAAGGATCCACTCAAGGCGCCGCGCTCGCCGCCGGCGCACTCCAGGCCCGTTCGTCCTGGCTGATGTTCCTGCCCGCGGGCGCCGTGCTGGAAACCGGCTGGATCGAGGAAACCACCCAGTTCATCCAGTCCGTCTCGACCAGCGGCCGGGATCGTGCGGCCGTCTTCCGCTATGCGCGCTCGCCCTACGCCGATGCCGGCTTCCGCCACATCCTCCGGGCCCTGATGCGCAAGCTCGTCGGTCCCTTCGGCGATCAGGGACTTTTGATCGCGCGTGATCACTACGACCGCATTGGCGGCTACCCGCCCCAAGCCCGCCACTCCGAGGCACGGCTGCTCCGGCGGCTCGGCCGCTCGTCGCGGATCATGCTGCGCAGCCGGATCGTCATGGTCGGCTGAGGCACCTCGATACTTGCCAAGGTCAAATAATTATTTGACAATGGCAAATATCGGAGGTGACCCATGTCGTTCAATCCTACCGACGACCACATCGCAGCGGTCCGCGCCTTCAACCGCTTCTACACCCGCAAGCTTGGCGTGCTCGACCAGCACCTTGGCAAGAGCCCGTTCTCGCTCAGCGAGGCCCGCGTGCTCTACGAGCTCGCGCAACGGGACGACCTTGCCGCCAAGGAGATCGGCAACGAGCTTGGCCTCGACCCCGGCTATCTCAGCCGGATCGTGCAAAGCTTCGACGAAAAGGGCCTGATCACCCGCAGGGCCCTGCCCGCGGATCGCAGGCAATACCAGCTCAGCCTCACCGCCAAGGGGCGCCAGGCCTTTGCCAAGCTGAACCTGGGCTCGCAAAATGAGGTCGCCGCAATGCTGGCTCAGCTTTCGATCAGCGATGCAACGCGGCTCACGCAGGCTATGGCGACCATCGAGGCCGTGCTGGAGCATCGAAGCCACCCCGCGGCTTTCATGCTGCGCAGCCATCGCGTCGGCGACATGGGCTGGGTCATCTCCCGGCAGGCCGCCGCCTATGCGGCCGACTACAACTGGGATATCAGCTACGAGGCCCTGGTCGCCGAGATCTGCGCACAGTTCATCAAGAACTATGACGCCGCCCGCGAGCACTGCTGGATTGCGGAAGTGGGCGGAGAGCCGGTCGGCTCTATCTTTCTGGTCAAGGCCACGGACCAGATCGCCAAGCTGCGCCTGTTGCAGGTGGAAAAGAAAGCGCGGGGACTCGGTGTCGGCCGCGCGCTGGTCGACCAATGCATCCAGGGTGCGCGCGAGAGGGGCTACAGCAAGATGACGCTGTGGACGCAAAGCATCCTGGTCGCCGCGCGTGGCATCTATCAAAGCGCAGGCTTCAAGCTCGTGAAGAGCGAGCCGCATCACAGCTTCGGGCAGGATCTGCTTGGGGAAACGTGGGAGCGGGATCTGTAGAACTCTCGCAACGAGCGAGAGGCGCATGTATGCGCCCTCGCCCCTTGTGGGAGAGGGCAGCGATGCTGCCAGACGCACACTCACTAGGGCGAGGGGTATGTCTCCGAGCACTCCGTGCCGATAGATACCCAAGCTTCGCTTCGGCATTCTTTAAGGACGGGCGGCCGAAGGCGGCCTATGCCACCTTCCCCGCATCCGCCTTCGCTAAAGCTTCGGCCGACATGAGCGGAGAAGAAATGTCCAACTACACCGTCGCGCCCTGGGCCTTCGGCCGGCGCAGATGCTCGTCCAGCCGTGGCATGATCTCGACGAAATTGCAGGGGCGGGTGCGGTAGTCGAGCTGGGCTTTGAGAATGCCGTCCCAGCCGTCGCGGCAGGCACCGGGCGAACCTGGGAGGCAGAAGATGTAGGTTGCGCCCGCGACGCCGGCCGTGGCGCGGCTCTGGATCGTCGACGTTCCGATCTTGGCGTGGCTCAGCATGTGGAATGAGATCGAGAAACCGTCCATGCGCTTCTCGAACAAGGGCTCGATCGCCTCCGGCGTGACGTCGCGCCCGGTGAAACCGGTGCCGCCGGTGGTGATGACGACGTCGACACCTGCGTCCGCAATCCAGCGGCGGATGACGGTGCGGATCGCCTCGACGTCATCGGTGACGATCTCGCGCGCGGCGAGATGATGGCCGGCAGCGGTGAGACGGTCGGCCAGGGTCTGGCCGGATTTATCATCCGCCAGCGCGCGCGTGTCCGACACGGTGAGCACCGCGATGTTGAGCGGGACGAACTGTTTTGTTTCGTCGATGGAGGTCATTGCAACGCACCTTCTTCACAGACCACTGACGTCATCCTGAGGTGCGCGCTCTTGCGCCCTCGAAGGATGGGCCACGGGCTCGCCATCCTTCGAGGCTCGCCAATTGGCGAGCACCTCAGGATGACGGATAACCCCTACTGTCCGCCCCCAAACGTGTTGCAGGCCTGGACGGTGCCCTGCTGGTAGCCGGTCATGAACCATTGTTTGCGTTGCGCCGCCGAGCCGTGGGTGAAGGAATCGGGCACGACGCGGCCTGTGGACTGGCGCTGCAGCGTGTCGTCGCCGATCGCGCTCGCCGTGGTGAGTGCGGCGTCGATGTCGCCCGGCTCCAGGAAGTTCGGCCGCTTCTTCGCCTCGCGATTGACCCAGACACCGGACAGGCAGTCGGCCTGCAATTCGACCTTCACCTGCAGCGCATTGGCCTCCGCCTTGCTGCCGGCCTGCTGCTGCAGCCGCGTCACGCGCGGAATGATGCCGAGCAGGTTCTGGATGTGATGGCCGGCCTCATGGGCGATGATGTAGGCGGTGGTGAAGTTACAGGCCGACTTGCCGGAGCAGCCGCGAAAACGCGTCTCGACCTCTCGGAAGAAACCGGTGTCGAGGAAGATGGTCCTGTCGGGCGGACAATAGAACGGTCCCATCGCCGACTCCGCCCGGCCGCAGCGCCCGCCATTGGTGACGTTGCGGAACAGCACGACCTTTGGACCGGTAAAGGACTGGCCGGAGGCCTGGAAGATCTCGCTCCAGCGATCGTCGATCTCGCCGAGGATGCCGGAGATCATGCTGCCCATCTCGTCGGTCGGCGCGCCGCGCTTGGCGTTGGACGACGATTGGCGATCGGTCTGGTAGGACGGCGCCTGGCCGCCGCCGGTGAGTATCTCGGCGCCGCCGATCAGGATGCGCGGATCGATGCCGAAGGCGTAGCCGACCAAGCCGAGCACGATGATGGTACCGATCCCAAGCCCGCCGCCGCCCATGGGGAGGCCGAACCCGCCTCCTCCACCGCCGCCGCCACCATCGTCGCGACGATCCTCGATGTCGTCGCTGCGGCGGAAATCATCGTAGCGCATGGCGGCTTCCCTCGGTCCTAGCTCAATTCGGCGCGAAAGCGCGAAAGCTCAACGCGCCACATACGTTTCCGTTGCGTTAATCAATATCCCGCTCGGCAATTATTGCCTAGTGCGACAGCATGGCAATGCCAGCAATTTTTTCCGGGCATCGAGCAATTTTTTCCGAGAGGAATTTTGAGTCTTTTTGCGCTCCGATCACAGCCGCAACGCGAAGAAACGCGAAATACACTGCAAAACATGGAGAATGCGCGGAGCGAGCCGCGTGCAAGGCGCGATGTGAGGGCTGTTCACGAAAGCCACGGGTTAAGTCGATTTTTACTTTGCCGCTTCAATGTAACGGTCAGTCGGTTGTTTGGTCCCGCGTCGCCGACAGCGTCGCCTGAGTCAGAGTTCTTGAGTCATGGTAGAGTCGCGTCGCGGGGCGTCTGCAAGGGCGCCCCGCACAAATTTTGAGTCTCCTTCGCACAGCATCGTCCTCGGCGATTGCGTCGCCGAGATGTCGAAGCTTCAGGCTGGTTCGGTCGACCTGGTGTTCGCCGATCCACCCTACAATCTCCAGCTTAAGGGCGATCTCAAGCGCCCCGACGAATCTCATGTCGATGCGGTCGACGACGACTGGGACAAGTTCGATTCGTTCTCCGCCTATGACGATTTCACCCGCGCCTGGCTGCTCGCCGCCCGCCGCGCGATGAAGCCGTCGGCGACGATCTGGGTGATCGGCTCCTATCACAACATCTTCCGCGTCGGCGCGATCATGCAGGACCTCGGCTTCTGGCTGCTGAACGACATCGTCTGGCGCAAGACCAACCCGATGCCGAATTTCCGCGGCCGCCGCTTCACCAATGCGCACGAGACCATGATCTGGGCCGCGCGGGACGAGAAGGCCAAGGGCTACACGTTCAACTACGAGGCGCTGAAGGCCGCCAACGAGGACGTGCAGGCACGGTCCGACTGGCTGATCCCGCTTTGCACCGGCGAGGAGCGCCTCAAGGGCGCCGACGGCAAGAAAGTGCACCCGACGCAGAAACCGGAAGGCCTGCTGGCGCGCGTGCTGCTGTCGTCCTCCAAACCCGGCGATCTCGTGATCGATCCCTTCAATGGCACCGGCACCACCGGCGCGGTCGCAAAGCGCCTCGGCCGCTCCTATATCGGCTTCGAGCGCGACAAGACCTATGCGAAAGCGGCCGAAGCGCGCATCGCCGCGATCGAGCCGCTTCCGGAGGCAAGCCTCGCCCCGTTCATGACGGCGCGCGAAGCGCCGCGTGTGGCGTTCTCCGAGCTGATCGAGCGTGGCATGATCATGCCCGGCACCAAGCTGTTCGACGCGAAGAAGAAACTCGGCGCGCTGGTGCGTGCCGACGGCGCCATCATGTTCGGCGACAAGGTCGGCTCCATCCACCGCATGGGCGCAGTGGCGCAGGGCGCGCAAGCCTGCAACGGCTGGACCTTCTGGCACATCGAGACCAAGAAGGGTCTTAAGCTGATCGACGAGCTGCGCGCCGAGATCCGCGCCGGCATGGCGGCGGGGTAGCCTTCCTTTCGTCGTCCCGGAGCGCGCCTCCTGGCGCGGCCCCGGATGACGAGACTGGTTGAATACAGCGGCCGGCGGGACTAGATTGACCGCCTACGCCCCGTCTTGACCGGTCGAGCCATGCGACGACAGTCCGAGACATTGCTGCTGGTGCCGCTGCTGCCGATCTTTCTGGTCGGCATGTTTCCGATGTTCCTGATCGCGCTGCTGGGATTTTTCGGCCTCGCCTTGTTCGGCGTGCTCGTGGTCTGTGTCGGGCTCGCCAGCAGCAACGAGGCCCACGACAGCTTCAATCACGACGTCATCGTTCACGGCTACGCGCGCGGATCGGAGCGCGCGGCGCGGGCCTCCGACATGCATATCGCTACCCGGCTCGGGTTGCGCCTGGAGGTCGTGGGCGCGGCCATGGTCATTACGGCGGCGATCGGCCTTTGTTACGCCGGCTGATCTGCGTGACGCGCAGACGCCGCCCGGCAAACTCGCCGGTTGCCCTCCCCGATAAGGTTCAGGCAAGACAAGGCCGCTTGCGGACATGTTGCTGACTCCACTCTCAGCCAACAAACACAGGGGAGATGCCCGATGCTCAAATTCTATTTCAACGGTTCGCCGAACCCGACCAAGGTCGCGCTTTATCTCGAAGAGGCCGGCCTGCCCTTCGAGCCGGTGAAGATCGACACCCGCACGGGCGAGCAGTTCACGCCGGACTACCTGAAGATCAATCCGAACGGCAAGGTGCCGGCGATCGACGACAACGGCACCATCGTGTTCGATTCCAACGCCATCCTGCTGTATCTCGCCGAGAAGACCGGCAAATTCCTGCCGGCCGCCAATGTTCGCGGCGAGATGCTGTCATGGCTGATGTTCGTCGCCACCGGCGTCGGGCCGTATTCGGGCCAGGCCGTGCACTTCAAGCATTTTGCGCCGAAAGACCAGAACCACGACTACGCGCATAACCGCTATCAGTTCGAGACCGATCGCCATTACAAGATTCTCGACGGCCACCTCAAAGGCCGCCGCTATATGGTCGGCGAGAGCTATTCGATCGTCGACATGGCGCTGTGGGGGTGGGCGCGGATGGTGCCGTTCAAGCTCGGCGACGATGCCTTCGCGCGATACCCGAACGTGAAGCGGCTGGTGGACGAGATCTCGGCGCGGCCTGCGGCGACGCGCGCGATCGCGCTGAAGGACAAGTTCACCTTCAAGGCGGAAATGGACGACGAGGCGCGCAGCAACATGTTCAAGCACATGACGACGAAAGTCGCCTGATCGTCTCAGGTCACAATGCGAGGCCACGCGCATGCGCGTGGCCTTTTGCTTCTTGAGGCTCAGGCGGCGTGGACCGAGCTCAGGAAGTTGGCGACTTCCTGCTTCAAGCGATTGCTGTCGGCCGACAGCGAGTGTGCCGCCGAGAGCACCTGCGAAGACGCCGAGCCGGTCTCGGACGCCCCGCGCTGCACGTCGCCGATGTTGGACGACACGAGTTGCGTGCCTTGGGCCGCCTGCTGGACGTTGCGGGAGATCTCCTGCGTCGCCGCACCCTGCTCCTCCACGGCGGCGGCGACCGTCGACGAGATCTCCGACAGCCGCTCGATGGTGCCGCTGATTTCCCTGATCGAGCCGACCGACTCCTCCGTCGCAGCCTGGATGCCCGAGACCTGCTGGGCGATCTCACCGGTGGCCCTCGCGGTCTGCTCGGCGAGCGCCTTGACCTCCGAGGCGACTACGGCGAAGCCGCGGCCGGCTTCACCCGCGCGCGCCGCCTCGATGGTGGCGTTCAGCGCCAGGAGGTTGGTCTGGCCGGCGATGGTGCTGATCAGCTCGACCACGTCGCCGATGCGGGCTGCAGCCTTGGAGAGCTCGCTGACGCGCGCGTTGGTCTTGCTCACCTGACCGACGGCTTCGCCCGCTATGCGCGCCGATTCCTGCACCTGGCGCGCGATCTCCGTCACCGAGGAGGACAACTCCTCGGTCGCGGAGGCGACCGCCTGCACATTGGCCGAGGCTTCCTGGGAGGCGGATTGCACTTCGGTGGAGAGATCCTGAGCGCGCCTCGCGGTCGCGGTCAGGGTGCCGGCCGAGCCCTCGAGCTCGTGCGATGCCGAGGATACGGTATCGACGATCTCGCCCACCGCCTGCTCGAACTGACTGGCGAGCCGGGCCATGTCGGCCTTGCGGCTCTCGGCCTGCCGGGCCTCGGTTGCGGTCTGCTCTTGGCGCAGCCGTTCGGTCTCGATCATGTTTGTCTTGAAGACGTCGATCGCCTTGGCCATGTCGCCGATCTCGTCGACCTTGCCGCGCGAGGGGATCTCGACGGCGAGATTGCCGCCGGCAAGCAGCCCCATTGCGCGCGTCATCGAGGTCAGCGGCCGCACGATGCTGCGGGCGGTCAGGAAGGCGACGATCAGTCCGAACAGGACGGCGAGGCCGCCCGCGATCTCCTGCAGCGAGGTCGTGCCGTCGATCACAGCATCGGCCGCGGTACGCGAATCATTGTAATCCGTCTTCAAGGCGGTTTCCGCGACCTTGAGCTTGGCTATGCTGGCGGAGATGAGCGGTGCGAGATCCTTGTGGTAGATCTCGTCGGACCGCAGCATCGCCGCAGAGGTGGTTTCGAACGCGGATTTGTAGATACCAAGGACGGTCTTCACAGGCGTCAGAGACGAGCGAAGGTCCGCCGCCTGCGGGCTCCTTTCGACGGCCGCCAGCCGCTGCACCGCCCTGTCGACATTGGTTCTGAAGGCGGTGGGCCCGTTGGCGTCGCGCAGAGCGAGGAAGCGCCAGTTCGCGATTCGAACCAGCAGGACCCGGGACTCGAGGTCCGCGACGAGCGACACCGTGTCGTCGTCGGCGGCGGCACGGGCCACATCGACCAGCTTGGCCATCTTGACGGTCAGCTCTTCGCCACTCGGCAACAGCGTCGCCTTGCCGGTCCGCGCCTCGTTGACGGCGTCGCCGAGACTGTCGCGCAGGCTTTTCATTTTGGCGATGTCGGCGATCAGATCGTCGTAGAGCTTCCGCCGCTCCTCCGAGAGGGTGCCCTTTGCTCCCAGCTGCAACAGCCCGGTCGCCGCGGCCTCTCGCTCGGCAGCCTCCCGCATCGCAGGCTCGTTGGCGTCGTAAATGTAGCGCAGATTGGCCCGCTGGATGGCCTGAAGATGGGTCGATATCTCCAGGACGCGCGCCGTGCTGTCCGACAACGCGGAGAGTTTTGCGACCTGATCCTGGACGGATCGCAAATTCCAGATGGCGACCACCGCCATCACAAGACCAACCGCCACCAAGGCCATGAAACCTGCGTACAGGCGTCCCCTGATCCGCAAACGAAAACTCGGCATTCCCACTGTCCACCCAGATGCGTGTCAATTCGAGCGGCCGGCCTAATCCGGCGATCGTCACCGGCCACTCTGGCAGCCGCGCGTCGCGTTGTTCGCGACCCACGCTGCACCGCGACACAATGGGGGACACTCGTTAATTGAACCTTCAAATTTTTCGCGCGCGCATCCGTCGGATGGTACAACATCTGCTGATTTTATCGGCAGGTGAGCAAGGTTTTAGCGAGAAGCCCGCAGCGGCATGCAGGCCGCTGCAGCTGGTCCGGCCTGCGCCAGACCAACACGCCCCTCGCGGACCGCGGCGGACGGCACCGGTCGACGGAGGCGACGCTGCTCGATCCGCTCAGCTCGCGGCCCTCACGGCCGTTTGTGGAAACGGACCAAGGGCCTTCTCGGTCAGCACCGAGTCGCAATATTCCCGGATCTCCTTGATCTTGCCGTCCTCGAGACGAAACACGAGACAATAGTCGTTGTCGTAGCGCACGCCTTCTGGCGTGACATTGTCGCCCTTTGCTTCGACGACGACGATATCGCCGTCGGCGATGAAGCGATGAGCGACCGTCCGCGTCCGGTCGACAAGGCGGGTCCGCACATAGCCGTGCAGATCGTTGAGGATCGCCTGTTTGCCCGAAAAGGTGCGGGACCAGGAATACTGGCCGGTCACGATCCATTTGGCGTCGTCGGCAAGACTTTCGGTGAACAAGCCACGGTCGCGCGCAGCCGGATCGGGGCTGGCGGCGGCTGCAAAGATATCCTGCATCAGTTTCTTGTTGGCGCTCGCGCTCATGGCGGCATCTCCTTTGGTGAGAACACGGAAATCATCGCCGCCGGTGCTAAATTCTTCAAATCGATAGTGGATATGATATCTATTCGCCTCATGAATTTGAATTCGCTCGACCTCAATCTCCTGACCGCGCTCGACGCGCTGCTGCGCGAGGCCAGCGTCAGCCGCGCCGCATTGCGGATCGGGCTGTCGCAGCCGGCGGCGAGTCATGCGCTCCAGCGTCTGCGCGACATCCTTGGCGATCCGCTCTTGGTACGCACAGGCGCGCGGATGGAGTTGACGCCGCGGGCGCAAGCCTTGCGCGCGCCGCTGGCGCAGGCGCTCGACCAGGTGCGCGGGCTGTTCGTATCGGATGAATTCGATGCGGCGCGCAGCGAGCGGCAATTCCGACTGATGATGCCGGACCTCGCGGTCGAGCTGTTGATGCCGCCCTTGATGGAAAAGGTGACGCAGGCCGCCCCCAACGTCCGCATCGACGTGGTGCCGTGGCGAGGACCGGCGATTTTCCACGCCGAGTTCGCCCGCACCATCGATCTCGTGATCTCGATCGGCAACGTCTTCAAGGGATTTCACCGCCAGTTGCTCTACACCGACAGCGACGCGCTGGCGGTGCGGCGCGGCCATCCGATGGCCACGAAGCTGAGGCGGCGCGAGACGTTCCTGGCCGCGCGCCATGTCGGCGTGATCATCCGGGGCCAGCCGGAGGACCTGATCGACACTTGGCTGCGCAGCAAGGGCATCGACCGGCACATCGCTCTGGTCGTCCCGGGTTATCTCGAAGCGATGCACGTCGCCGCCCGCACCGACCTCGTCGCCTTCGTGCCGCGCCGGCTGATCGCGGCGCTGTCCAAGCAGCTCGGTCTCGTCACGGTGACGCCGCCGCTCGACCCCGGCATCGACGAGCAGTTCATGTTCTACCCGACCCGCGCCCAGATGGATCCGGGCTCGATCTGGTTGCGGCGGCTAATGCTGGAGGCGGGACGGGAATTGGAGAAGCGGAAGGCTTCGTAGGGTGGGCAAAGCGACTTGTCCGCCGTAGCTCGAAGAGCGAAGGCGGAAGCGTGCCCACCACTCCTTTTGAAGTGAAGATGATGGGCACGGCGCTTCGCGCCTTTGCCCGCCCTACAAGAAGAGCCCTACGCCTTCTGCGCGTCCATCACCTTGCGCACGGCGGGGCGGTCGGACATGCGCTTGAAATGGTCGGCGATCTTGGGCGTCGCGTTGATGTCGACGCTGTCGCCTTCGAGCCAGGTCGACAGGGTGTAAAGATAGGGATCGCAGATCGTGTATTGCTCACCCATCACCCAGGGGCCCTTGTACATCTTCTGCTCGATCAGGGCGAAGCAGGCGCCCATGGTCTTCGGGATCATCGCCTTCATATCGGCGAACGAGCTCTCTTCGCTCGCCCAGCGTGCGCCGCGCATCTTGTGGGCATGGTTGATGTGCACGGTCGAGCAGAGGTAGGAGTTGAACGACTGGACCTGGGCGAAGTCGAAGGGATCGTCGAGCGGCGCGAGCTTCGCCTTGGGGAAGGTCTGCGCGAGATAGGCGAGCATCGCCGGGGTCTCGGTCAAAACGCCGCGATCGGTCACCAGCGCGGGCACGCGGCCTTTCGGGTTGATCGCGAGGTACTCCACGCTGTTCTGCTGGTTGTCCTTGAAGCTCAGCCGCTCCGCCGCGTAGTCGGCGCCGGCTTCTTCCAGGGTGATGTAGGTGGCGAGCGCGCAGGTGCCGGTGGCGTAGTAGAGCTTGAGCATGTCGGACCTCATCGGAAAGCCGGAAGGTAACGGCTGCGGGCCCCGAGGTCCATAGCACGAACCTCTCTTCGCAGTTGCCCACCGGCGCCCGGCTGTGCCAAGACGCCCCGAGTTGGAGGGGCTTTCCCATGACCGTACTCATCGCCGGTGGCGGCATCGGCGGGCTGACGCTTGCACTCAGCCTGCACGGAATCGGCATTCCCGTAAAAGTGTTCGAGAGCGTCGCCGAACTGCGGCCGCTCGGCGTCGGCATCAACGTGCTGCCGCATGCGGTGCGCGAGCTGATCGAGCTCGGGTTGATGGACAAGCTCGATGCCAGCGGCGTGCGCACCCGCGAGCTTGCCTATTTCTCCAAGCACGGCAAGCCGATCTGGAGCGAGCCGCGCGGGCTGGAGGCCGGCTATAAATGGCCGCAGTTTTCGATCCATCGCGGCACGCTCCAGCAATTGCTGCTCGACACCGCCATCGAGCGCCTCGGCCGCGACAACATCCTCACCAGCCATCATCTTACCGGCTGGAGCGAAACCGCCGACGGCGTGCGCGCCGATTTCGTCGACAAGGCCACCGGCAAGGCCGCGGGGACTTACGACGGCACGATCCTGATCGCCGCGGACGGCATCCATTCCGCCGCGCGAGAAAAACTCTATCCCGACGAAGGCCCGCCGATCTGGAACGGCCGCATCCTCTGGCGCGGCGTCACGCCCGCAAAAGCCTTCCTCAGCGGCCGCACCATGATCATGGCCGGTCACGAGATCCTGAAATTCGTCTGCTATCCGATCTCGAAGGAACCGGACGCCGCGGGCAACCATCTGATCAACTGGGTTGCCGAGCGCCACATGCCGCCGACCTATCAATGGCGGCGCGAGGACTATAACCGCACCGCGCGGCTGGAGGAGTTCTTACCCTGGTTCGAGAGCTGGCAGTTCGACTGGCTCGACGTGCCCGGCCTGATCAAGAACTGCCCGCACGCCTATGAATATCCGCTGGTCGACCGCGATCCGGTATCGCAATGGACTTTCGGCCGCGTCACGCTGATGGGCGACGCCGCACATCCAATGTATCCGATCGGATCCAACGGCGCCTCGCAGGCGATCCTCGATGCGCGCACCATCACGCGCGAGATCCTGGCGCACGGCCCGACGCAAGCGGCCCTGCTCGCCTATGAGGCCGAGCGGCGGCCTGCAACCACCAGTCTCGTCCTGCTCAACCGCAAGAACGGCCCCGAGCAGGTGATGCAGCTGGTCGAGGAGCGCGCGCCCGACGGCTACAAGGTCGTCACTGACGTGCTGTCGCAACAGGAGCTCGAGGATGTTGCCGCCAATTACAAGCGCGTCGCCGGCTTCCAGGTGGAAGCGCTGAATGCGAAGCCGCCGATCGTGAGCAAGGACGCGCGCGCGACGAAATGAGTATTCGCACGAAGCGAGACGCACGTTGATGCGCCCTCGCCCCTTGCGGGAGAGGGCAGCGACGCCGCTAGACGCAAGCTCACTCGGATGAGGGGTCTGTCTCCGCGAGTCTAACTCTCATTTGAACTCGCCGAGACAAACCCCTCATCCGGCGCTTCGCGCCACCTTCTCCCGCAAGGGGAGAAGGAAAAAAGACTGCGCGGCAGCTATTTGCCCACCACCCTCGCCGCCTCCAGCAGCCGCTCGCTCGCCGTCGCCGTCGCCAGCAGCGTTCCGTCCTCTGCCATCAGCTTTGCCTCGACGAACGCAATCGTCTTGCCGAGCTGCGTCACCTTGGCCTCGCCGATGATCGGTCCGGGCTTTGCGGGCGCCAGGAAATTCACGGTCATGCTGATGGTGGTGGTGTAGAGCCTGCCCTCGCTCATCACCAGCACGGCGGGGCCCATCGTGTCGTCGAGCATGGCCGAGAGCATGCCGCCCTGGATGAAGCCGGCCGGATTGCAGAACTCCGGCTTGCCGTCGAAGGCGAGCTTGATCCAGCCTTCCCTGGGTCGGGCATCGAGCAGGCGCCACCCCAATAGCTCGGCACAGGGCGGCCTGGGAAAGTTGTCGAGCGCGGTCTTGATCATGCGAGCCTCCGTTGCCTACCACAGCTAACGCAGGCCTGCTGCCAGCATTTTGTCAGCAGGATGGGCTGCTAGGGTCCAATCCATGCGCAATCACCTTACGCATGACGTTGGGCAATGCTTCATCGGCGAGCGTGGCGATCGGCACCCAGCGCATGCTGGCGGGTGCCCGCGTCCGCGCTTCCACCCTCGCCGTGTAGACCACCAGTTCCAGCGGAAAATGCGTGAAGACGTGGGTGACCACGCCGACCTTGCGCTGCCAGCGCGACAGCCCCTTCAACTCGGGCGCCTGCCGTTTTGCCTTGGCGTCGTCCTGCCCGGCCAGCCAGTCCGACCCCGGTACTTCGGTCATGCCGCCGAGCAACCCCTTTTCGGGACGGGTGCGGACGAGAAGCTCGTCGCCGCGCGTGACAACGAAAGCGGCGCCGCGCCGTAGCGCGCCGCTCTTCTTCGCGGCCTTGCGCGGAAACGTGTCCTGCGTTCCCAGCCCGCGCGCCGTGCAGCCCTCGTTCAGCGGGCATAGCGAGCAGGCCGGCTTTTTCGGCGTGCAGATCGAGGCGCCCAGATCCATCAGCGCCTGCGCGCTATCACCGGCGCGAGAATCGGCAAGCAGCGTCGCAGCCAACTCCTGAATCAGCGGCTTGGCCTGCGGGAGCTCTTCCTCAACTGCAAAGAGCCGCGAGACCACGCGCTCGATATTGCCGTCGACCGGCATGGTGCGTCGATCGAACGCTATCGCCGCGATCGCTGCCGCCGTATAGGGCCCGACGCCCGGCAGCGCGCGCAGACGCACTTCGGTGTCGGGAAAGGTGCCGCCATGCTCGCGCGTCACCGCGACCGCGCAGGCATGGAGATTACGGGCGCGAGAATAATAGCCCAGCCCGGCCCACATCCGCAGCACGTCCTCCTGCGAGGCCCGTCCGAGCGCGGTGACATCAGGCCAGCGCGAGACGAATTTTTCGAAATAGGGCCCGACCGCCTTCACTGTGGTCTGCTGCAGCATGATCTCGGACAGCCAGACGCGGTAAGGGTCGGATGCTTCGCCGGGCGGAGCCCGCCAGGGTAATCGGCGGCGGTGGCGGTCATACCATTGGAGCAGCGCGAGCGGACGCGATGGGGTCTCCGGCGGAACTGGTTCCGATTTCGCCTTGAGGGCGGATTTGGGGCTCATGTCCGCACTGTAACGGCAATGCGTCGATCTCTCCACGTCGTGCCCACGCTTGTCGCGGGCATCCACGTTTTTCTTCGCGGTGAAGAGCCTGCGGCCGACGCCCCGGAGTGCTATAAGGTCCCATGTCCAAGCTTCGACCCATCAAACCCGGTCCCATCAGCGCCAAGCCGCTATCGCTCCTGCTCAACGACGTCTTTGCCGAGGCCTATGCCAAGCAGGGATTTGCCGCGCGCGAGCTGGTGACGCGATGGGCGCAGATTGCCGGGCCGGAGATCGCGGCGCACGCCGAGCCGCTCAAGATGCAATGGCCGCGGCCGGTCGAGGGTCAGCCGCAGGAGCCGGCGACGCTGGTGCTGCGGGTCGAGGGGCCGATGGCGCTCGAGATCCAGCACTCCGCCGATGTGATCCTGCAGCGGGTCAACCGCTTCTTCGGCTGGAGCGCGGTCGGCAAGCTGGCCTTTCGCCAGGCTCCGCTATCACGCGCCCGCCGGCCGACCCGGCCCGGCCCGCCGGACGCCAAATCGGTGGCCGAGGTGGCTGAGCGCCTGGGCGATATCGAAGATGAACAATTGAAGTCGGCGCTGGCGCGCCTCGGGGCCGCCATCAAGCGAAATTGAGCCTTATTCTGCGGCCAAACTGGACCTGTCCTTGCCGCTCGCCATTGCCTCAAACGACGTTTCAAGCTAGCGACAGGCCGTCTGAATGGGAATTCGGGCGAGACCACGCCAATCCGGGAGCCGACCTTGATCATCACCCGCCGCGCCTTCACCTCGATGCTGTCGCTGACCGGGCTTGCCGCGCTCGCCGGGTTCTCTCCGCTGCGATTCATCTCCGATGCCATGATCCCTGAAGCCATGGCGCAGGCAGCGGCTGGTGACGTGGCCAAACCGGTGTCGCTGCCCGACATGGCGCTGGGCCCGACGGACGCCGCCGTCACCATCACCGAATACGCCTCGATGACCTGCCCGCATTGCGCGGCCTTCAATGAGCAAGTGTTTCCCAAGATCAAGTCGGAATACATCGACACCGGCAAGGTGCGTTACGTCTTCCGCGAGTTCCCGCTCGACATCAAAGCCGCCGCCGGCTCGATGCTGTCGCGCTGCATCGCCAATGGCGACGCGCCGAAATACTTTGCCGTCACCGACATGCTGTTCCGCCAGCAGAACGATTGGGTCGTGAAGAACACCACGGAGACCCTGACGCGGATCGGCAAGCAGGCCGGTCTCACCCAGCAGCAGGTCGAGGCCTGCCTGAAGGACCAGGCGCTGCTCGACAAGATCGCCGCCGACCAGAAATATGCCAGCGACGTTCTGAAGGTCGATTCGACGCCGACGTTCTTCGTCAACGGCGAGAAGATCAAGGGCGAGACCTCGTTCGAGGAATTCGCCAAGAAGATCAATCCGCTGCTCAAGAGCTGATTCGCACGGCGCAATCCTGATTCGCATCTCGATAGCCGTATCTTTCCCGGCATAAATCCCTTGGGAAAAGCGGCTTTCGCCGGTTGCCCTCGCAGCGCACCGCGGCCATTGTCCAGCCGCATGAGGCGCCTCGCGCGACTCGCCCGGATACCGACATTGCCTTCCATGGTATTGTCCCGGCAGGGGGATTCGCGCCTGCCAACAGAGATGCGTGCTTATGAAAATCACCCGCCTGCGCCTTCACGGCTTCAAGTCCTTCGTTGAGGCCACCGACTTCGTCATCGAGCCCGGCCTGACCGGCGTGGTCGGGCCCAACGGCTGCGGCAAGTCGAATCTCGTCGAGGCGCTGCGCTGGGCGATGGGCGAGACCTCCTACAAGTCGTTGCGCGCCGCCGACATGGACGCGGTGATCTTCGCCGGCTCCGGCAATCGCCCCGCGCGCAACCACGCCGAAGTAACGATGACGATCGACAATTCCGATCGCACCGCGCCGGCGGCGATGAACGACAGCCAGCTTCTGGAAATTTCCCGCCGCATCGAGCGCGAGGCCGGTTCGGTCTACCGCATCAACGGCCGCGACGTGCGCGCGCGCGACGTGCAGATTCTGTTCGCCGACGCCGCCACCGGCGCGCGCTCGCCGGCCCTCGTCCACCAGGGCAAGATCGGCGAGATCATTCAGGCCAAGCCCGAGCAGCGCCGCCGCGTCCTGGAAGACGCCGCCGGCGTCGCCGGCCTGCACGCCCGCCGTCACGAAGCCGAGCTGCGGCTCAAGGCGGCCGAAACCAACCTCACCCGCGTTGAGGACGTGATCGGCCAGCTCGCAGGGCAAATGGAAGGCCTGAAGAAGCAGGCCCGCCAGGCCGTGCGCTACCGCGAAGTTGCGGCCAAGGTCCGCAAGGCCGAAGCAACCCTGTTCCATCTGCGCTGGATCGGCGCCCATGCCGACGTCAACGAATCTGGCCACACCCACGATCTCGCCGTCCGGGAGATGGCGGAGCGTACCCAGCACCAGGCCGAGGCCGCCCGCATCCAGGCGATCCGTGCCGCCGAAATGCCGGCGCTGCGCGATGCCGAAGCGCGCGCCGCGGCGGGGCTTCAGCGCCTGACCAACGCCCGCGAGCTGCTCGACCGCGAGGAAGAGCGCGCCAAGGAGCGCGTCGCGGAGCTCGAGCGGCGCCTCGCCCAGTTCGAAGGCGATATCTCGCGTGCCCAGCAGCAGACCATGGATGCCGATGTCGCGCTGCAGCGCCTCGACGCCGAAGATGCCGAGCTGAAGGAAGAGATCAAGTCGCGCGTCGAGAAACGCTCCGGCGTCGATGAACGTGTCGCCGAAGCCGAGGCGGTGCTGACCGAAACCGAGCAGCAGTTCGCCGAACTCACCACCGCGCTCGCAGACCTCACCGCCAAGCGCAACCAACTCGAAGCCAACGTTCGCACCCACCGCGACAAGCTCGCCCGGCTCGACCAGGAGATTTCGAACGTCGCGGCGGAAGAGCAGAAGCTCACCGAGGAGACCGGCGGCTTCGGCGATCTCGACGAGCTGACCGCGACGGTCGAGAGCGCCGAGCAGACGCTGGCGGCCTCGGAAGCCGCCGCTCAGGCCAGCGAAGCCGCGCACGTCGCCGCGCGGCAGACGCTGGAATCCTCGCGCTCGCCGCTGGTCGAAGCCGACAAGCGCGTGCAGCGGCTCGATACCGAGGCGCGCACGATCTCCAAGATCCTCAACGGCGAGACCAAGAATTTGTGGCCGCCGATCATCGACGGCATCACCGTCGACAAGGGATTTGAAAAGGCGATCGGCGCAGCCCTTGGGGACGATCTGGACGCCCCGGTCGATCCGTCCGCGCCGATGCGCTGGACCAATGCCGGCGTCACCGACGGCGATCCGGAACTGCCCGAAGGCGTCGTGCCTCTCGCCAGCCACGTGCAGGCCCCGGCCGAGCTGACCCGCCGCCTGGCGCAGATCGGCGTGGTGCCGCGCGAGCGCGGCGCCGAGCTGGTCTCGCAGCTCAAGACCGGCCAGCGGCTGGTCTCGCCCGAAGGCGACGTCTGGCGCTGGGACGGTTTTGTCGCAGCCGCCCACGCGCCGACCGGCGCAGCAAGGCGGCTTGCCGAGCGCGCCCGCCTCATCGACATCGAGAACGAGCTGGAGCAGGCCCGCATCGACGCGCAGATCAAGCGTCAGGCGCTGGAGAACGCCGAGGCCGAGCTGCAGATGGCCGCCAGCACCGAAGGTGCGAGCCGCGAAGCCTGGCGCGCTGCGCAGCGCGAACTCAACGTCGCGCGCGAGCGCCATGCCACGGTCGAGCGCGAGATCAGCCGCCACGCTGCACGCAAGGCGACGCTGTCGGAAGCGCACAGCCGTCTGGCCGCCGACCGCGCCGAGGCCGAAGCCGCCTACGAATACGCCGAAGCCGGGATCTCCGAGCTGCCGTCGAGCGAGGACACCGAAACCCGTCTCGCCGCTGTCCGCAGCGACATCGAAGGTCATCGTCGCATGGCCGCCCAGGTCCGGGCCGAGGCACAGGCGCTGGCGCGCGAAGCCGAGCTGGCCGACCGCCGCGTGCAGGCGATCCTCGCCGAACGCACCGAGTGGCAGAACCGCAAGGAGAGCGCGGCCTCCCACATCGACACCATCCAGGCGCGCATCGCCGAAGTCTCAATCGAGCGCAGCGATCTCGAGAACGCGCCGGCCGTGTTCGCGGAGAAGCGCAGCGCGCTGATCACCGAGATCGAATATGCCGAAAACGACCGCCGCATGGCCGCCGACGCGCTCGCCAGCGCGGAAACCGCGATGGCCGAAACCGATCGCGTCGCCAAGCTGACGCTCGAGGCGCTGTCGAGCTCGCGCGAGGCCACCGCCCGCGCCGAGGAGCGCATGGAAAGCGCGCGGCGTAGGCTCGATGACATCGAGCGCGAGATCCGCGACATGCTCGAAGTCGAGCCGCAGGCCGTTGCCGGGCTCGCCGAGATCGAGCCCGGCGCCGAGCTGCCGCCGCTGCACGACATCGAGGAAGACCTCGAAAAGATGCGCCGCGATCGCGAGCGCCTGGGCGCGGTCAATTTGCGCGCCGAGGAAGAGCTGCGCGAGGTCGAGACCCAGCATAATGGTCTGGTCACCGAGCGCGACGACCTCGTCGAGGCCATCAAGCGGTTGCGCCAGGGTATCCAGAGCCTCAACAAGGAAGCTCGCGAGCGGCTCCTGACCTCGTTCGAGGTCGTCAACAACCACTTCAAGCGCCTGTTCGTCGAGCTGTTCGGTGGCGGCGAAGCCGCGTTGCATTTGATCGAGAGCGATGACCCTCTTGAAGCCGGCCTCGAAATCATCGCCAAGCCGCCGGGCAAGAAGCCGCAGACGCTATCGCTGCTCTCCGGCGGTGAGCAGGCGCTGACCGCGATGGCGCTGATCTTCGCGGTGTTCCTCACCAATCCCTCGCCGATCTGCGTGCTGGACGAAGTCGACGCGCCGCTCGACGACCACAACGTCGAGCGCTATTGCAACCTGTTGCACGAGATGACCGCCTCGACCGACACGCGCTTCATCATCATCACCCACAACCCGATCACGATGGCGAGGATGAACCGCCTGTTCGGCGTCACCATGGCCGAACGCGGGGTCTCGCAACTGGTGTCGGTGAACCTGCAAGAGGCGGTGGACATTCTCGACCAGAACGTGGCGTGAGTCCGCTCCCGTCACGCACCCATTGACGTCGTCATCCGCGCAAGCGGATGATGACCACGAATGATGATCTCACCCACCCTCCCCGCCGAACTGAAAGCGGCCCTCGACGGCAAGCTCCAGGGGTTCTCGCGCACCGACGCTGCGCAGCGATCGCAGAAAATCTCGACCACCTATCGTGCAGGGGGCGGCTCCGGCACGATCAAGTCCGAGGCCGATGCGCTCGCCTATGCGCTCGCGAGGATGCCGGCGACCTACGCTGCGGTGGCGGCAAGTCTGAATGCGCTGACCGAGGTCGCACCGGACCTCGGTCCGGAAACGCTGCTCGACGTCGGCGCAGGTCCGGGCACCGCGAGCTGGGCCGCTGCGGAAGCTTTTCCGTCGCTGCAATCCTTCACCCTGCTCGATGCCAACGCCACGCTGAGCCGTCTCGCGCTCGAACTGGCGCGCGACAGCACGCGTCTGGCGAATTGCCGCTATCTGCCGGGCGATGCCGGCGCGAACCTCGCTGAGGTTTCGCAAGCCGATCTCGTCGTCGCGAGCTATGTCATCGGCGAGCTCAGCGAGGGCGATCAACGCAAGCTCGCGGAAGCGATGTGGGCGAAAGCGCGCCACGTGCTGGTCGTGATCGAGCCCGGCACGCCCGCCGGCTACGCCCGCATCCTCACCTTGCGCCAGCAACTGATCGCGGCGGGCGCCTATGTCGCCGCACCCTGCCCGCACGAAAAGCCGTGTCCGCTGACGGCGCCCGACTGGTGCCATTTCTCCCAGCGCTTGCCGCGCTCGCAGGCTCACCGCCAAATCAAGGGCGCCGAGGTGCCGTTCGAGGACGAGCGATTCATCTACGTGGCGCTAACCCGTAGGCCTCCCGCCACCCGCGCCGCGCGCGTGTTGGCGCCGCCGGATCTCGGCAAGGCCGAGATCACGGCAAAGCTCTGCACCGAGCAAGGCGTCGAACTCGCCAAAGTCCCACGGCGGGACAAGGTCGCCTATGCAAGCGCCCGCCGCTGGCGCTGGGGTGATGCCATCCTGTCCGAAAGTTAACCTGCTCCGGCGCTTTCGCCTTGAACTCGGATAGTCCCTCATCCGACCAAGTCTTACCTCTCGTCTGTACCGGGCTCTCGCTCGGCGTCAATTTGGTCTACCCTAGCGCCCGCCTTCTTCCCCCTTCAGGAGTTCTCCATGTCGACCGGCTGGATCGTTCTCGGCGTTATCGTCGTCCTCGTGTTCTTTGCCTTCGCCGCCTACAATCGGCTGGTGGCGCTGGGCCAGCGCGTCGGCCAGGCCTTTGCCGACGTCGACGTGCAGCTCAAGCAGCGCCACGATCTGATCCCGAACCTGGTCGAGACGGTGAAGGGCTATGCCTCGCATGAGCGCGGCACGCTCGACGACGTCATCAAGGCGCGCAATTCGGCGATGTCGGCGCAGGGACCGGCGCAGGTGTCCGCGGCCGAGACCCAGCTCTCCGGCGCGCTCGGCCGACTGATCGCGCTGTCGGAGGCCTATCCCGACCTCAAGGCCAACGCCAATTTCCAGCAGCTCGCCAGCGAGCTGTCCGATCTCGAGAACAAGATCGCGGCCAGCCGACGCTTCTTCAACAGCGCGGTCCAGGAATACAACACCGGCATCCAGCAGATGCCGGCAGCCTTGTTCGCCGGCATGTTCGGCTTCACCAAAAAGGACTTCTTCGATCTCGGCGCCAGCCGCACCGAGGTCGAGGCCACGCCGCAGGTGAAATTCTGAGTTGAGCCGATAGGCCGGCAGGGCATCGCGTCATGGCCGCGTATGGTCTCTACACGCACATCGCCTCGAACAAGTTTCGTTCGATGCTCCTGCTCGCCGGTCTGTTCGCGCTGGTCTACGTGCTGGTCTATGCCGGCGCGCTGATCGCCGAAGCCGTCATCAATGGCGACGAGACCGTCCTCCATTATCTGAGACGCGCCTTCTATGATCTGAAAGTCGCCGCACCGGTTGCGACCGTCGTGGCAGCGACCTGGATCGTGATCGCCTATTTCTTCCACCAGTCGATGATCGATGCGGTGACCGGCGGCCACGACGTCACCCGGCAGGAGCAGCCGCGGCTCTATAATCTGCTTGAAAATCTCTGCATCTCGCGCGGCATCACGATGCCGAAGCTGAAGATCATGGAAAGCCCGGCGCTGAACGCGTTCGCGACCGGCCTCAACCCGCGGCAATATTCGGTCACCGTCACCACCGGTCTCCTCAATGCGCTGGACGACCAGGAAATCGAGGCGGTGCTGGGTCACGAGCTGACCCATATCAAGAACGGCGACGTGCAGCTCATGGTGGTCGCCGTCATCATCGCGGGCGTGGTCGGATTCTTCGGCGAACTGTTCTTCCGCCTGTTCACGAATTTCAGCTGGAGCTCCGGCTCCGGCGGCTCATGGTCGTCGGGCTCCTCCTCGTCACGATCGTCCTCGTCGTCGAACGACAGCAAGAGTTCGGGCGGCGGCGCGGTGATCGTCATCATCATCGCGGTCGTGCTGATCGTGGTGGCCTGGCTGTTGTCTCAGGTGGTGAAGCTCGCGCTGTCGCGCTCGCGCGAATATCTCGCGGACGCAGGCTCCGTCGAGCTGACGAAAAATCCGGACGCCATGATCTCGGCACTGCGCAAGATCGAGAACCGCGGCGAGCTGCCGGGCGCAACCTCGGCAGTGATG
Organism: Bradyrhizobium sp. GCM10028915; assembly: GCF_042666195.1. Taxonomy (NCBI): domain Bacteria; kingdom Pseudomonadati; phylum Pseudomonadota; class Alphaproteobacteria; order Hyphomicrobiales; family Nitrobacteraceae; genus Bradyrhizobium; species Bradyrhizobium sp. GCM10028915. The sequence goes on along the minus strand of NZ_JBHTFN010000043.1, from coordinate 176,401 downwards.
GAGCTCTGCGTCGACAATCCGCGCGAGGGTTTTGCCGATTTGTTCGCGACCCACCCCTCGGTGCAGTCGCGAGTCGACGCGTTGGTCAAGTTCGCCGGCGGCCATGATCCCGGCCCGCTGCCGCTTTCCGCCGACGAGGCCGAGGAGCCAGACACGCAAGCCGACCAGCAGGGCGTCCGACCGCCACCGCGCCAGGGGCCCTGGAACGACGTAGGCGGCGCGGCCAGTCCGCCGCCCCTGCCCGCACCCAGCTCCGCCGGAACCGCCAGCAGCAACCCGATAGGCAATCGAGTAAGCAATCCCTTGGGCAATTCCTTGGGTCCTTGGGGCCGCCATTGAGCGTGATTTGACGCCATGCCCGGCAGGATTCGTCGTGCTTGGGAAAAACCTCGGGAATTGCCATAACTGGGCCCTGCGGAATTGAATTCTCCCTTGTTTCTGCCATGTTCGCGCCCAACAGCAGACTTGGGACATGTCTGCGACATCGATTTGGGGCCCGTCCGATTGCAACCTCGCGATCGGGGGCGCGCGTTAGGGGACAGCAATGGCAAAGCCGGCAGTGGTTGTGGTGGGCGCGGACAAGGGTGGGGTCGGCAAGACCACGGTGTCGCGCACCCTGCTCGATTATTTTTCCGCCAACAACGTGCCGACGCGCGCTTTCGACACCGAATCGCCGCGCGGAACCCTGAAGCGCTTCCATCCTGACATCACCGAGATCGTCGACATGACGACGACGTCGGATCAGATGAAGATCTTCGATACGCTCAACGCGACGAGCCCGTCGGTCACCGTGATCGACGTCCGGGCCGGCCTGCTCTCGCCGGCGCTCGCCTCCTTGCGCGACATCGGATTCCTCGACGCCGCCAAGGCCGGCCAGATCACCTTTGCCGTGTTCCACATCCTCGGACCCTCGATCGCCTCGCTGGACGAGATCGCCGAGACCGCGGGCTTCATGGGCGGCGCGAAATATTTCCTGGTGAAGAACTTCATCAACGATACTCAGTTCTTCCAGTGGGATCAGTCGACTTACCAATCGTATTTCAACCGCATCAAGGACGCGACCGAGCTGACCATCCCCAAGCTCAACGAAATGGCCTATGAGCAGGTCGAGGTGTCCTCCGTCCCATTCCTGAAATTCGTCGCCAACAAGGGCGTCAACGACGAGGCCGCCAACTACTCCTTCGTGCTGCGTGGTTATGTCCGACACTGGCTGGCGAACGTCTGGAGTGAGTTCGATCGGATCCGGCTGACCGATATCGTCGGCTCGACGAAATCCGGGGCCCGCAACAGCGAAAAATAGTTGCGCAAGCCGGGCGGATACGGCTGGATTGGTCGCCAAGTTCGACTGATATAGCTATCGATGTCCGCAACGCCCCTCTACATCATTTGCTCGCCCCGCCCGCAGGTCGGCAAGACCCTGCTGGCGCGGCTTTTGAGCGAATTTTTGCTGCTCAAGAACGGCAACGTCGTGGCCTTCGACGTCAACCTGAAGGAGCCGTCGCTGCTCGACTATCTGCCAACGATCACCGAGACCGCCGACGTGATCGACACCTACGGCAAGATGCAGCTGATGGATCGTGTCATCGTCGATGACGGGCTTGCCAAGGTGATCGACCTCGGCTTCCACGCCTTTGACGAGTTCTTCAAGATGACGGAGGAGATCGGCCTCTTGAAAGAGGCTGCGCGCCGCCACGTCGCGCCGATGATCCTGTTCGTCGCCGACACCGACCGCGTCTCGGCCCGCGCCCACGAGATGCTGCGCGAACAGATCCCGCGGATCAACCTGATCACGGTGGACAACGAGCACATCGTGCGCGGCGAGCTGCCGGAAGCGATGGCCGGCGGCCGGCTGCTGCGCCTGCCGGCGCTGCCCGGATTCCTGAAGACCTATATCAGCCGCCTGAATTTCTCCTTCACCGGCTATCTTCGCCAGGAGAAGGATGCCTCGACCGAGCTGCACCAATGGACCCGGCGCAATTACCTCGCCTTCCGCGAACTCGAGCTCAGCCTGATCCTGCAACGGTCCTGAACATTTTACCCGGATAATATTGACGCCCAGCGACGTTGCGGTTACTGAGTGTACGCACCATCGTTCCTCAGCAAGGCCTCTTCACCGTGAGCATCGACCGTAAAGCAGCAATCGCCGCCTATAAGGAGCGGAAGACCGTTGCCGGCATCTACGTCGTCCGCTGCGCGGCCTCGGGCGAGGCCTGGGTCGGCCAAGCCTCGAACCTCGAGACAATCCAGAATCGCATCTGGTTCTCGCTGCGCCAGGGTAGCCACACCTGCCGTAGACTCCAGACTGCGTGGAACATGCACGGTGAGGCAGGCCTGACACTCGGCGAATGCGAGCGGCTGAAAGATGAGGCGAGCGACTATGTCAGGATGCGCTCCTCAAAGAGCGCATGCTGCATTGGCTGTCGGAGCTAAAGGCCGAGCCGATCTGAACGTCGCCAGCCGTGCCGTGCCCTCAGTGCCCCTCGAACGTCATCAGCGTGCGCACCGGCACGTCCATCGCGCGCAGCTTGGCGGCGCCGCCGAGATCGGGCAGATCGATGATGAAGCAGGCGGCGACCACATTGGCGCCGATCTGGCGCAGCAGCTTCACCGCACCTTCCGCGGTGCCGCCGGTGGCGATGAGGTCGTCGACCAGGATCACACGCTCACCCGGCTGGATGGCGTCGACATGCATCTCCATCTCGTCGATGCCGTATTCGAGAGAGTAAGCGATCCGCACGGTGGTGTGCGGCAGCTTGCCTTTTTTCCGGATCGGCACGAAGCCGGCCGAAACCTGGTGCGCCACCGCGCCACCGATGATGAAGCCGCGCGCTTCCATGCCAGCGACCTTGTCGATCTTGTTGCCGGCCCAGGGATTGACGAGTTCGTCGACCGCACGGCGGAACGCACGCGCATCTGCGAGCAACGTGGTGATGTCGCGGAACAAGATCCCGGGTTTCGGATAGTCCGGGATGGTGCGGACGCTCGCCTTCAGATCATGGTCAAAAGTCATGGTGCCTCTCAATCAGCGCGACGCATCCAGGCGGAACGCGTTCTCGACAATTCGTAAGCCCACCTCGCCGCTCAGCGACATCAGCGATTCCGGATGGAATTGCACGCCGGCGACCGGCAGGGTCTTGTGCTCGAGCGCCATGGCGACGCCGTCCTCGGTGCTGGCGGTGACGGATAGCACCTCCGGCATGCTGTCGCGCTCGACATACAGCGAGTGATAGCGGCCGATGACGATCTCGTTCGGCAGATTGCGCATCAGCCGCCCGCCACGTACCTGAACCCGCGAGGGCCGGCCATGGGCGGGATGCGTGAGCTGCCCGAGCTCGCCGCCGAAATACTCGCCGATCGCCTGGACGCCGAGGCAGACGCCGAACACCGGCAGCTTGTCCTCCAGCGCCGCGTCGATGGTCTTCTTGATCCCAAAATCCTCGGGCCTGCCCGGCCCTGGCGACAGCACCAGCAAATCCCACCGCTTCTGCTTGAGCATGTCGAGCGCATGCACATGGCGGACCACGGTGACGTCGGCGCCGACCTGGCGGAAGTAATCGGCCAGCATATGGACGAAGCTGTCGTCATGGTCGATCAGCAGTACCCGCTTGCCGCTTCCGGTGGCGTCGGGCGCAAAGGCCGACAGCGGCTTCGGCGGATCGCCGCGCAGCGCCTGGAACAGGGCCGCGGCCTTGACCTGGCATTCGCGGTCCTCGGCGGCGGGATCGGAGTCGAACAGACAGGTGGCGCCGACACGCACTTCCGCGAGGCCCTCCTTCATCCGGATGGTCCGGATGGTGAGGCCGGTGTTGATGCTGCCGTCGAAATTCACCGCCCCGATCGCGCCGGCATACCAGCGGCGGGGCGAGCGCTCGTGATCCTCGACGAACTGCATCGCCCAGAGTTTTGGTGCGCCAGTGACGGTGACGGCCCAGGCGTGGGTGAGAAAGGCGTCGAGCGCATCGAAGCCGGGACGCAGCATGCCTTCGACATGGTCGACGGTGTGGAACAGTTTTGAATAGGTCTCGATCTGCCGGCGCGCCAGCACCTTGATGGTGCCGGGAACGCAGACGCGCGCCTTGTCGTTGCGGTCGACGTCGGTGCACATGTTGAGCTCGAACTCGTCCTTCTCGGAGTTCAGGAGCTGGCGGATCTGCTCGGCATCGCCGATCGCATCGGTACCGCGCGCGATCGTCCCCGAGATCGGGCAGGTCTCGACCCGGCGTCCGTCCGAGCGCACGAACATTTCCGGAGAGGCCGAGACGAGAAATTCGCCCTCGCCGAGATTCATCAGCGCGCCGTAGGGCGACGGATTGATGACACAGAGCCGCTGGAACACTTCCGCCGGCGAGCGGTCGCAGGGCTCGGCGAAGAGCTGCCCCGGCACCGCCTCGAACAGATCGCCACGCGCAAAGGCAGCGCGCGCGGTCTCGACAGTGGCCTGATATTCGCCGGGGGCGTGATCGGCAAAACCCTGGCGCGGTGTCTTGAGGTAGGGGCTCTCGGCGGTCTCGTGCGGCAGGCCCGCGGTGGACTTGCCCTTCCACGCGAAATCGTATGTGAGCACGACGCCGCGGCCGGTGGCGCGGTCATAGGCGAGCAGGCGATCGGGGACGTAGAGCACGATGTCGCGCTGGTCGCTCTCGCGCGCGCGCTTCTGCACGAGGTCCTCGATCTGGAACACGAGGTCGTAGGCGAAGGCGCCGAACAGGCCGAGCACGCCGTCGTCATTGGCGGAGAAAGCGGCGACGAGATCGCGCACCAGCGACATCACGCTGGCGCGCCGCGTGCGCTGGTCTTCGTCGATCGGGGCTTCGCCGCGGACGATATGACCCGCAAGGCGCGTGGGCGTCTTCTCGGAGATCACGACGCAGGGCTCGCGCAAGACATCCGCAAGGAAGGCGATCAGGACCTCCCCGCGCGCGTTCAGCGCTTCCAGCTTGAAATTGACGCCGGTGGTCTCGAGCTTGAGCGGCGGATCGGAGAAGCCGAGGTCAAAACTCTCGTAGCGGCCGGGCACGGTCGTCCCCGACGACAGCACCACGCCGCGGCGACGGTCGAGCAGGCTGACGAGATCGTCGAGCCGGTTGGCGCCGCCGGAAAACTGTTCCGCCACGCGCGTGATCGCAAGCCCTGCGCGGGTCACGTAGTCGCTTCGAGCCGGAAGGGCAAAGACGGTCCTGTTCATGGGGTCCTCTTACGAAACTTGTCGAGGGAACGCCACACAGGACAAACGATCAGGCCGCCGCACTGCGTGGGCGACCTCAGACGATTTTGGGAGAATAAATCGCACCGGCCACCTCTCAGGAGGTGCGCCACCAAAGACGGGATGGGCGGACGGCGGTGCTCATGGGCGGATACTCACCATGGCGCGGGGACGACGTCAAGGCTGGCTGGGCTGGCTGCTCAACGCCGATCACCACAGTCGTCCCGGCGAAGGCCGGGCAATTGCGCACCAGGCCGGGGCGACACTGAAATGGTAGCGCGACTGGCGCAGCACACCTACCCCAGATGCTTCCTGAAAAACTCCGTCGCCCTGCCCCAGGCGAGCTCGGCGGCTTCCCGGTCGTGCACGGCCTGGCGCTGCTCGTTGACGAAAGCGTGCTCGGCGTCATAGCGGAACAGCTCCAGCGACTTGCCGGCGGCCTTCATGGCCTTTTCGAAACCGTTGACCAGCTCCGGCGTGCACCAATCGTCCTTGTTGGCGAAATGGGCCTGAAGCGGGATCTTGACGTCGGCGGCCTTGGCCGCCTGCTCTGGCGGGATGCCGTAGAACACCACGCCGGCGGCGAGCTCCGGCACATGCACCGCGCCGATGATGGTGACGGCGCCGCCGAGGCAGAAGCCGGTCAGGCCCACCTTGGCGCCGTTGCGCGACAGATATTGCGTGGCGCCGCGCACCGTCTGCGTGGTGGCGTCCATGAAGTCGAGCGAGTTCATCTCTTTGCCGGCGGCGTCGGTGTCGTGATACGGCACCACCTTGCCCTTGTAGAGATCTGGCGCCAGCGCATCGAAACCGGCGAGCGCGAAGCGGTCGCAGAGGCCCTTGATCTGGTCCGAAAGGCCCCACCATTCTTGGATCACCACCACGCCCGGCGCGTTGCCGCGCGCGGCATTGGCGAGATAGCCCGATGCGTCCTTGCCGTCCGGGCGCTTGAAGGTGATGGCGGTTCCCATGGTGTCCTCCGACGAGTTTTTGGGGAGCGGTTGGCGGCATTTTGGCGTTTGAGCGGGCGATAGGCAATCGCGCCTGACAACACACTCTCGTGCCCAACAAAAAAGCCCCCTTGCGGGGGCCTCTTCATTCTCGCCTCGGGCCCCTCAGTGCGAGTCTGCCCAGACCTTCTTCTTGGTGAAGTACATCAGGCCGGCGAAGATGATCAGGAAGATGAACACCTGGAAACCGAGGCGCTTGCGCGCTTCCATATGCGGTTCGGCGGTCCACATCAGGAACGTGGTGACGTCCTTGGAATACTGCGCGACAGTGGTCGGCGAGCCGTCGTCATAGGTGACCTGGCCGTCGCTGAGCGGCTTCGGCATCTTGATGGCGTGGCCCGGGAAGTACTTGTTGTAGTAGGAGCCCTCCGGGATGGTCACACCTTCGGGCGCCTTGTCCTCAAAGCCCTGGAGCAGCGCCGAGACGTAGTCCGGACCCTGCTCCTGATACTGGGTGAAGAAGTCGACGATGAACATCGGGAAGCCGCGGCCGTAGGAACGCGCCTTGGTGATCAGCGACAGATCCGGCGGCGCCGCGCCGCCGTTCGCCGCACGCGCCGCCTGCTCGTTCGGGAATGGCGAGGGGAAATAATCCGCCGGCCGGCCCGCGCGTTCGAACATGTCGCCGGCGTCGTTCGGACCATCCTTGACCTTGTAGTCGGAGGCGAAGGCTGCAGCCTGCGCGACCGAATAGCCGGGACCGCCGGCTTCCGCGAGATTGCGGAAGGCGACGTAGGACAGGCCGTGACAGTTGGCGCAGACTTCCTTGTAGACCTTCAGGCCGCGTTGCAATGCGCCGCGATCGTACTTGCCGAACGGACCGGCGAACGACCATTTGTTGCCCGGCGGCTTGTCGCTGCCTTCGGAGGCGCGCGCGCTGTCGGCTGAGCCCGCAAACAACGCGCCCGCCAGCGCAAGCACGATCGCGCTCGACACCATCGGCGTCGACCTGCTCCCGGTTTTGGCCAGGACGGCATCCGAGATCGAGTTCGGCACCGGACGCGGCTTCTCGATCCGCGAGAGCAGCGGCAGCACGATCAGGAAGTAGGCGAAATAGCAGAACGTCAGGACCCGGCCGGCGATCACATAGATGCCTTCCGGCGGCTGCGCGCCGAGATAGCCGAGCAGGATGCAGACCGCGACGAAGATCCAGAAGAACTGCTTGGCCAGCGGACGGTACTTCGACGACTTCGTCCTGGCGGCGTCGAGCCAGGGCAGGAAGCACAGGATGATGATCGCCGAGAACATCCCGATCACGCCCGCGAGCTTGTTCGGGATCGAGCGCAGGATCGCGTAGAAAGGCAGGTAATACCATTCCGGCACGATGTGCGGCGGCGTCACGCCCGGGTTCGCCGGAATGTAATTGTCGGCGTCGCCGAGATAATTCGGCATGTAGAAGATGAACCAGGCGTAGAGCAGCATGAAGCAGGAGACGCCGAACATATCCTTGATGGTTGCATGCGGCGTGAACGGAACAGTGTCCTTTTCCGTCTTGGGCTCGACGCCATCAGGGTTGTTCTGGCCGGAGACATGCAGCGCCCAGACGTGGAGCACGACGACGCCCGCGATCAGGAACGGCAGTAGATAGTGCAGCGAGAAGAAGCGGTTCAGCGTCGGGTTGCCGACCGAATAACCGCCCCACAAGAGCGTCACGATGCTCTCGCCGACATAGGGGATGGCGGAGAACAGATTGGTGATGACGGTGGCGCCCCAGAAGCTCATCTGGCCCCACGGCAGCACGTAGCCCATGAAGCCCGTCGCCATCATCAGGAGGTAGATGATGACGCCAAGGATCCACAGCACCTCGCGCGGCTCCTTGTAGGAGCCGTAATAGAGGCCGCGCAGCATGTGGACGTAGACAGCGACGAAGAACATCGAGGCGCCGACGGCATGCATGTTGCGCAGCAGCCAGCCGTAATTGACGTCACGGACGAGCAGCTCGACCGACTTGAAGGCGAGGTCGGCATGCGGCGTGTAGTGCATCGCCAGGATCACGCCGGTCAGGATCTGGATCCCCAGCATGAAGGAGAGGATGGCGCCGAAGGTCCACCAATAGTTCAGGTTGCGCGGGGTGGGATAGACCACGAAGGAGGAGTGCATGAGGCCGAGGATCGGCAGACGTCGCTCGATCCATTGCAGGGCCGGATTGCTCGGCTGGTAGTCGGATGGTCCGCTCATGATGCGATCCTGAGGAAATAATACGACGAGACGGCGCGAAGCTTCGGACGAGGGCCCGAAGCTCAGCCGATCTGGATTTTGGTGTCGGAAACGAACTGGTACGGCGGCACCGGCAGGTTCGCGGGCGCGGGCCCCTGGCGGATGCGGCCGGACGAATCGTACTGCGAACCATGGCAGGGGCAGAAGAACCCGTCGTAATTGCCTTCATGGGCGATCGGGATGCAGCCGAGATGGGTGCAGATGCCGATCACGACCAGCCACTGCTCATGGCCGGACTTGACCCGGGCCTCGTCGGACTGCGGATCGGGCAGGCTCGCCACGTTGACGGCGCGCGCCTCGTCGATCTGCTTCTTGGTGCGGTGGCTGATATAGATCGGCTTGCCGCGCCAGAACACCTTGATGTCCTGCCCCTCGGCAACCGGGCTGAGATCGACCTCGATCGGCGCACCAGCGGCGATGGTCGACGCATCGGGATTCATTTGGGAGATAAAGGGCCAGAGCGCGGCTGCGCCCCCTACTGCTGCAGCTGCCCCCGTTGCAACGAATAAGAAATCACGGCGTGTCGGATGGTCCGCCGAAGACGCTGTCGTCACGATTCCAACCCTTTCTTCTTATGCAGCCGGCGGAACCGCTCCGGGAGCCCCCAAGGTCCCCGGAACAGCCTGCCGGCGCCCGCGGCCCCCCGCGGCGGCAGAACTTCACGTGCCCCCACCAAAACAAGGCGAAAACAGCAGTCCAGAATCGTTCTATTGGCACCCTTGCCGGGCGAGCGCAAGCCCGCTATCGGCGCGGGAGCGTGCAATGCACGAATTCCGCGGCCAGCGATGTTTTATTGAGACATTTCCGGCCCGCACCGAACCGATACAACCCATGCACAGCCCATGCAGATAGCGCTTTTCCAACCCGACATCCCCCAGAACACCGGCACGATTCTCAGGCTCTGCGCCTGTCTGGGCATGGCCGCCCATATCATCGAACCGGCGGGCTTCCCGGTCTCCGACCGGCATTTCCGCAGGGCGGGAATGGACTACCTCGATCAGGTCAGCATCGTCAGGCATGACTCCTGGTCAAAGTTCGAGCAATGGCGGGCGGCGCAAGGCGCTCGCCTGCTGCTGTTCACCACCAAGGGGGCGACCGACTACCGCGATTTCCGTTACCAGACGGCGGACATCCTGCTATTCGGGCGCGAGAGCGCCGGCGTCACCGAGGCGGTGGTCGAGGCGGCGGACGCGCGGCTGGTGATCCCGATCGCTCCGGGGCTGAGGTCGCTCAATGTCGCCATGACCGCGGCGATGGCCGCAGGCGAAGCGCTAAGGCAGCTCCGGAACCCGCAAGTTTGAAATGTTGAGGAGAGACGGTTGAGTTACGCGGTCAAGGAAATCTTCCTGACCTTGCAAGGCGAAGGCGCCCATGCCGGGCGCGCGTCCGTGTTTTGCCGTTTTGCCGGCTGCAACCTCTGGAGCGGGCGCGAGGCCGACCGTCAGGAGGCCACTTGCAAATTCTGCGACACCGATTTCGTCGGCACCAACGGCACCCTCGGCGGTCGCTATGGCTCGGCCGCGGAACTCGCAGACACCATCGCCGCGCAATGGACAGCCTCCACCGACAACCGCTATGTGGTGCTCACCGGCGGCGAGCCGCTGCTCCAGGTCGATACCGCGCTGGTCGACGCGCTCCATGCCCGCGGCTTCGAGATCGGCGTCGAGACCAACGGCACCATCGCCCCGCCCGAGGGGCTCGACTGGATCTGCGTCAGCCCAAAGGGCGGCAGCGATCTGGTGATCCGGCGCGGCCACGAGCTGAAGCTGGTCTATCCACAACCGCTCGCCATGCCGGAGGCCTTCGCGGATCTCGCCTTCGAGCGCTTCTCGTTGCAGCCGATGGACGGGCCCGAGGTCGCCCAAAACACCGCGGGCGCCATCGACTATTGCCTCAATCATCCGCAATGGCGGCTCAGCGTGCAGACGCATAAGTCGCTTGGTATCAGATAGGATTGGTTTTCGAACAGATGTGGGAATTGACGAAATCGTTTCGCTTCGAGGCGGCGCACTCATTGTCGGGAACGACATTCGGCGCGGCCAGCGAAGAGATCCACGGCCACTCCTTCCGCGCCGAGGTGACGCTGCGCGGCACGCCCGATCCCAAAACCGGCATGGTGGTCGATCTCGGCCTGGTCCAGCGCGCCATCGAGGATGTGCGCATGACGCTGGATCACAAGTACCTCAACAAGATCGAGGCGCTGGGCACACCGACGCTGGAAAACCTCTCGCGCTTCGTCTGGGAGCGGCTGGCCCCTATCGGCAAGCTCACCCGCGTCAGCATCCATCGCGACAGTTGCAACGAGAGCTGCACCTATTACGGTCCGCAGGGCTGACGGAATGACATCCACATTGGACCCGAGCTCGATCGAAGACCGCAAGACGCGCGCACGCGCCTGGTTCGAAGCCTTGCGCGACGACATCTGCGCGAGCTTCGAGCGGCTGGAGGACGATGCCCCCGAGAGCCTTTATCCCGGTGAGGCCGGCCGCTTCAAACGCACACCCTGGCAGCGCACCGATCATACCGGCGCGGCCGGCGGCGGCGGCGTGATGTCGATGATGTCCGGCCGCCTGTTCGAGAAGGTCGGCGTGCATTGCTCCACCGTGCACGGCGAATTCGCACCAGAGTTTCGCGCGCAAATTCCGGGCGCGGCGGACGACCCGAAGTTCTGGGCCTCCGGCATCTCGCTGATTGCGCATCTGCGCAATCCGCACGTGCCGGCGGTGCACATGAACACGCGCTTCGTCGTCACCACCAAAGCCTGGTTCGGCGGCGGCGCCGATCTTACGCCGGTGCTCGACCGCCGGCGCACGCAGGACGATGCCGATAGCATCGCCTTCCACGCCGCAATGAAACAGGCCTGCACCCAGCCGAACGGCATCGCCGATTACGACAAGTACAAGAAGTGGTGCGACGAGTATTTCCACCTGCCGCACCGCAAAGAGGCGCGCGGCATCGGCGGCATCTTCTACGACTGGCACGACAGCGGCGACTGGGACGCTGACCTCGCCTTCACCCGGGATGTCGGCCGCGCCTTCCTGAAGGTCTATCCCGACATCGTGCGGCGCAATTTCGCGACAAGCTGGACCGCGGAGGATCGCGAGGAGCAATTGATCCGGCGCGGCCGCTATGTCGAGTTCAACCTGCTCTACGACCGCGGCACCATCTTCGGTCTCAAGACCGGCGGCAATGTGGATTCGATCCTGTCGTCGCTGCCACCGGTGGTGAAATGGCCATGACGACGATGAAGCCCGCGATGAGACCGCTGCCGCGCGCCATGCTGATCGACATGGACGATACCATCCTGTCGGCCTATGCGCGGCCCGAGATCGCCTGGAACACGATCACAGCGGAGTTCGCCGAGGAACTCGCGCCGCTGCCGCCGCAACTGGTCGCGAGCACCGTCCTGGCCTTCGCGAAGAATTTCTGGGCCAATGCGGACGCTTCCTGGCGGATGAAGCTCGCCGAGGCCCGGCATCTCACCGTCAAGGGCGGTTTCGCCTCGCTCGCGGCCGCCGGTCATCGCGCCCTGCCCGACGACCTCGCCATTCGCCTGGCCGACCGCTTCACCGCCTATCGCGAGGAGGAGATGTTCGTCTTCCCCGGCGCGCATGACGCTATCGACAGGCTCAAGGCGCTCGGCATCAAGCTCGCATTGGTGACCAACGGCGCCGCGGACACCCAGCGCGCCAAGGTCGAACGCTTCGAGCTGGCGCACCGCTTCCACCACATCCAGATCGAGGGCGAGCACGGTTTCGGCAAGCCCGAGGAGCGTGCCTATCTGCACGCGATGGAGGCGCTCGGCGTCACCGCCAAGGACACATGGATGATCGGCGACAATCTGGAATGGGAAGTCGTGACGCCGCAGCGTCTCGGCATCTATGCGATCTGGATCGACGTGCATGGCGACGGCCTGCCCGAAGGCACGATCGTCAAGCCCGACCGCATCATCCGCTCGCTGACAGAACTGGTGCCGGACTGACTGCAATCGGGGTGCGCAAACAAAAACGTCGAAAACAACCCCATGCACAGTAGACGGCCGCAGCAAAATCAAAGACTTGCGGCAAGCGCAAACTGCGGATCTGACGAAATCATTTGCGCCGTCGGGCAAAACAGGCGCATGGTGTCATGGTCGCGACGCACGGGACGGAAGAGCCCTTGTGCCATCCATCGAACAGGCACCATTGCCTCTCGTGATGGGATCGCTCCGGCCTAAAGCTCTCTGATCGACGTTTCAGCAGTCTGGCCGGCGGATGCGCGCTACCGCAACACATCCACTGACCGAGTAGCCCGTGATCGGCATGTCATGCCGGTTTGCTAGCTTCGCCGTCAATCAACCCGAAAGGACCATCCATGGAACTAAAAGCCGGCGATATCGTCATGCTGAAATCCGGCGGGCAGCCGCTCACCGTCGCGGACGTGAAGGGCGACGACGTGATCTGTCTCTGGATGGGCGCGGAGGGCGATCTGTTTCGCGAGACGCTCCCGCTTGCGGTGCTCGAGCACCTGGAAGAGCTCGACGACGAAGACGAGGATGAAGACGACGAAGACGAGGAGTAAGCGCGGCTGAGGCCGCGTCCTCATTAGGTCGGGGTGCTCGGCTCCGCCCAACTTGGTGTCCGCTCCTCTGTCCATATCGGCACGAGAGCGGACATCGCTGGATGCTCGAACGTCAATCCAACGGAACGTTCAAACTGGTCCCTTTGGTGATGATGCCGCCACGGTTACCGATCTCGATCGAGCCATAGCGCTGCTTGAAGCAATCGGGCAACGGCCGGTCGCCTTCCATGCTGAGCCAAAGGCGCAATAAATGACGCTTCTGGCCTGCATCGGGCCAATCGCGGAATCCGGTCCGGTCATGCAGCAAGGCATGATTGTAAACGAACTGCATGTCGCCCGGCTGAAGCCGCATGCCGAAATGCAGCGCGGGATCATTTGCGAGCGCGTCAAAAAGATCGAGCGCCTCGACGTGAGCCGGCGTCAGTCTCGGCGCATCGGGAAAGCGCTGCGCACTATCGATATATTGGCGCTGATAAAACCCGGTCAGGAACCCCGCATGCCAATTCAGCACCGGGATTTCAAGATATGGCTTTTCGTTCTCCGGCACCTCGCCTCGTCGGTCCGTCGCGATCGGATCAAACAAGAGAGCGGCAAGGTCGGGACGTCTGTCAAACATCTCGTTGTAGATTGTCGTCGTACTGACAAGGAGAGAATCCCCTCCCTCCCTCGCCTCGCGAATGCATAACAATCCAACCACGTCGGACGAATCCGTGTGGAATGTTTGCCGTTCCGAGGTTTGATAAATTCGGGTGTTCGGATCCTTAGCATCGGCGCCGGTGTCACGGACGTGACCGAGAATGTGGCCCGCTGCATTCTGAGACCGCGCCGATCCAAGATGGGCGCCCACTCCGGAAAAGATCGTAGCGGCAAACTCCTGACTGTATTTTGCCACCGGGAGGCCGCGGATCACTTCGAAGCCAATGCCTACCAGGAGCTTCTTCTTGAGATCTTCCAGGTGCGCGCCGAGATGGGGAAGCGGAAAGCTTTCCTTCGTGATCTCGGCGATTTTTTTGTTTCTGCCAAGATATGTTTCAGCCACGCCCTCGAGTTCGGCGATTTCGCCGGCAGCAAGCGATATCAACCATCGATCAGGATTGGCTTTCATCTCAGCCCCCTCCCAGGCGGATGGGATATCGACCTTCCCTGGAGGGCGATGGATCCCGCTGGGCAGTGAGACCACATTCATAGGGTTGGTTCCTGAGGGAGATTGAACGTCAGACATCGGCGCGGACGATCGACGATATTGTGCCGACCGCTTGTTTGCAACTTGGCTGACGCGCAGCCCTGGGCCGAGTGCACTGTCGCCGACAACGGGTGCGCTCGCTTGACGAGATCCGTTCCGGGCAGTTGGCGATCCGCTTCCGCCAAGGGGATCGGTTAACAACATGGCCTCTCGTGCGATCGATCAAAGCCCGGGAAAAAATGGCATCAGCCGGAACGTTCGCGAAGCTGGCTGAGTTAAAAGCCATACGCGTCGCGCTGTGGTCATAGCCGCACCGCGCGCCCGATAAAGGCCCTGCACGAAGCGAAACCTACTCTGCGGCGTGCTTCGCAGCACGGCCGCGCGAGGATCGCGATGTACACGACGGCGATATACGATGAGCTGAGGCAGATCGAGCGCGACGTCGTCGAAGGAGAACGCCGGCTCGCCGAGCAGGAGGCGCTGATCATCGAAATGAAGCGCCAGAACGAGGACACAACCAAAGCTGAAGGCGAACTTGAACGGATGCGCATGGAGCAGCGAGGTCGCGATCAGGATCGGCAACGTCTGCTCTCACGGCTGCAACCCTGAACAACTGCTCCCCATCAGGCTGATCCGCCAAAGGCGTCGCGTTCCTGAGCCGTGGCTACGGTGACAGTTGCCATTTTCGGTCAATGACGATGCAGCGGTTCAGATCAGCAAATCATGATGCGCAGGTAGAATCGCTTGGTGCGGGCTGTTGGTGCCGTGATCGTCCGCGTGTCCGTTCAGTGCATGAGGGACGAGCTTGACGTTGAACCCGAGGCCTTCTTCCTGACCGGGCGGAACGTGCGCATCCAGCGGATGATTGAACTCTTTCAGTCCGACTATCTCGACGAAAGCAGAAGGAGCTACGCCGCTATCGAACCGGAATACCGGTCCCTGGTCTGCGCCGCCGGTTTCGAACGCAGCCTTGGCCGCGTGTGCGTCGTCTGCGATTGCTGCAGATTGCGCAGCGTGCTGCGAGTTACCGTGGTCCACGGTGGCTGGTTCTGCTGTCTTCACGGTCCCCGCAGCCTGCGAAGCCGAAGAGGGATGCTCGGCGCCATCGCCGGCGCCGTTGCCCGGTTTGCCTCCATGTTCCGTCGATTCCGTGCTTGCCGCCTTTGCAGATCCTGGCTCCGAAGCGCGTTGCGAGTTGCCGTGGCCCGCGCTGGCGGGCGTTGCGGCGGCCGGATCGATCGCTGCTCCGTCCAGCGGGCTTGCAGCGGCTGAGTGCCCGGATTTTCCGTGTTCCGCGCCGTCTGGTTCTGCCGTTGTCGCTGGTGTTTGCGCGCCTTCGGAAGCCGAAGCGTGATGCTCGCCACCACGGTCGGCGGCGTTGCCCGCTTTGGAGCCAGCTCCAGTCGATTCGCTGGCTGCCGCCTTCGAAGATTCTGGTTCTGAAGCGTGCTGCGCATTGCCGTGACCCGTGCTGGCGGCCGTTGCGGCGCCCGGATCGATCTCGGTTGCGTCTGGTGCGTTTGCAGCGGTTGAGTGCCCGGATTTGCCGTGTTCCGCGCCGTCTGGTTCTGCCTTCTGCGCTGCCCCTCCCTGAGCCTCCGGGTCCTTAGTGTGATGCTCGGCGCCATTGCCGACGCCGTTGCCGGGTTTGCCCCCATCTTCCGTCGACCCCGTGCTTGCCGCCTTTGCAGATCCTGGCTCCGATGCGTGCTGCGGGTTGCCGTGGCCTGCACCGGCGGCTATCGCGGCGCCCGGATCGATCTCGCCTGCGTCTGGTGCGTTTGGGGCGGCGGAGTGCCCGGATTTGCCGTGTTCGGCGCCGCCTGGGTCGGCCTTCTTCGCTGGCCCTCCCGGAGCTTCCGAAGCCGAAGCGTGATGCTCGGCGCCATTGCCGACGCCGTGGCCCGCTTTGGAGCCAGCTTCAGTCGATTCGTCGGCTGCCGCCTTTGCAGACCCCGGCTCCGAAGCGTGCTTCGAGTTGCCGTGACCCGCGTCGGCGGCCGTTGCGACGTCCGGATCGGTCTCGGCTGCGTCCGGTGCTTTTGCAGCATTTGAGTGCCCCGCTTTGCCGTGTTCCGCGCCGTCTGGTTCTGCGTTCTTCGCTGACCCTCCTGGAGCGTCCGAGGCCTTATCGTGATGCTCGGCGTCATGGCCGACGCCGTTGCCCGGTTTGGAGCCAGCTTCAGTCGATGGGTCCGAAGCGTGCTGCGAGTTGCCGTGCCCCGCGCTGTCGGCGGTTACGACGCTGGGTTGGCCGATCTCGTTGGGCCCCGTCGGCGAAACGCCGTTGCCCGCGTTGGTCGGACCACTGTTCGATGCGACATTTGCCGCTGCCGGGGCCGTCGCGCTATGAGCAAGCTCGATGGATGATGCGTGAGCCGACGCGGCAGACGCACCATCGCTCTCTTCCGTTGCATCCGCCGACGCGTCGCTGGAGCTTCTGAGCCTCGTCGACGTTCCCAAGCCGGTCCGGCCCTGCCCGAAATGGAAACCCGAGCCGTTGTTGGCCAGAAGGGCCCAGGCTCCAGCCGTCCCGAGGGTGCTCTCGCTCCCCTCGATACTGGTTTGGACATGATCCTTCGTCAGAGCGGCCTCATCGGTTGCGATCGCCGGTATCAGCGCGGCTTCGAGCTGCTCCAAGGTGGTCGCAACAGCCGCGCCATCTGGCTCGGAGCCGACATCCGCCTCCGCAACGGCCACAATCCCCTCGAGATGGATTTCCAGCAGGCCGCGATCGCCGATATCAAGGATATGATCGGTCGCATTCACATAGACGATCGTCTCGTTGCTTGCGGAGTCGTAGACCCAGGCGAGTGTATGTGGCGGTATAGACTTGGTTGCCGCCGTCATGTGCAGCCAGGCAAGCGCTCCGAAAGCCGCAAGATTGATCCTGCCCGGCCCAGATGCGAAATCGAACACGGCGTCGGAAGAGGTCGACTTGAACTGGTTAGACTCGGAGTCAATCGGGGAGCGATAAACAATTTTTTCAACGTCGCCGCCCCCGCCGACACCGGCATCGTGACCAGGGTCCGCGCCAACAAATTTATGGAGATTGTCACCCGCATCGCCCGGGCCCTTTTCGCCCAGAGCGCCTTCAGCGAGGTTGCCGTTTCCAGTGGTCACAGCGGCGAAAGACAGGCGGACATCGTGCGAAAGGAAACCCGGGGCTGAATTGTCGGCATGATTGGCGGCAGCATGGGTGATCGCGGCCAGTTTTGTGGTCGCACTCTCTTCAGTGACGGCCAGGATGCTGTCGATCGACGCTTGACGAAGGTCATGCGCGTGGGCGGCGAGATGGGGATCCTCCAGTGCGTAGATCAACGCACCGGTGAGAATAGCAAAGTTGCCATACCCTCCATGCATCGACATCGCATTGGAAAGAAGCCGCGGGAATTGATGTTCCGGGGCCGGGTCAACTCCGACCTGTATGTCGTTTGCTCCTCGCAGTAAGGGCACGGGAAGATCGGGCGCGCCCGATCCAGCAGGAGCGTGGTGCGTCCACGCTTTCGCGCCCCCGGATTGCTCGGCCGCGCGTAGCGCTTCCATTGCCGCCGCCGGGTTGGTGATTTGGGCGGCCTTGGCGAACAAGTCTCTCTGGGCCTGCGTGGGCGGCTCGCCGGATTCCCAGACGACGAGGTGCCGGAGAATCCCTTTTTTCCAGGGCTCGTACCCCGCGTGCTCGTCCACGTGGCCGACGCCGTTCTCATCCGGGAAGATGTCGTTCGCTTCCGACGCCTTGAGTTCGTCCGCAATTGCGAGCGCCAGAAATGCCAGGGAGAGCGCGGCCAGACCGGAGGGCCGTTGCAGCAATGCGATGGTCGCGAGCACAGTTCTGTTGGTGATCTCAAGCTTCTGGAAAATATTGTACAAGTGGACCTTGACCGTCCCGTCGGAAACGTTGAGCTGACGCGCGATCTCCTTGTTCGACATTCCTTCCGCCACGAGTCGTGCGATTTGACGTTCCCGTTGCGTCAACAGCTCCAGCATCCCTTCGACTTTGCTATCGCCGTCCGCCTCCTTGCCGGGTGCGGAGAGATCGGACTTCTCCAGTGCCACGCCGCTCTTCGTCATCAGCCGCAGCGATCGCAGCATCGTGGCGGGAGAGGCATACTTCGAAATTGCGCTGCAGGCGCCGGCTGCGATGGCTGAAGTCAGATCGTGGTCGGTATCGGACTCGGTGAAGAACACCAGGCGCGTGGAGAGCTTCTCCGCCTTCACAATCGCGAGGATCTCGGAGACCGTCAGATCCGGCACCTTGTCGGCAAGAAGCGCGACGTCAGGTGTCAGCTTCCGAATTGCTTCGAGGCAGCTTGTCCGATCGCTGGACGATGCGACAACGTCGAAGTCCGGCTGCGTCCCGAGGACCGACCTCAGTCCCTGCAGAACGATCGGCTGTGGATCGACGATCACGAGCCGGATGGGCTTGAGTATCCCCTGCCTGGCGGACGTGTCCAACATCGACTTTGGCCCTCGGCCCGGTCCCCTATGTCGTTCGCCATATGGCCGTGCCCGGGTGGGATATTAAAATCAAAAAAGGCCTGGCGGTTCCAGAGCCTGACCCAGATTTGGACGCGATGCGAGTGAAAAATATGTCCTTTGACCCGATGGCCGTTGCGGTCGACTGGCTTGATGCCTATCGCGCGGGCGATATCGAAGCGATTTTGGAACTTCATGCCGAGGACGCCGTGGTCCACTGCGGCTGCGCCGGCAGCCAAACCATCACCGGCCGCGAAGCACTTCGTGCCTATTGGGTCGATCACCTCCGGAAATATCCGGCAGGCACGTTGGATGATCTCAATCCCTGGCGCAACGACGGCACCATTATCTCGTACCTCACCAGTGCTGGCGTCATGAGTGCACTTTTGGCATTTGACGCCGCCGGCAGGATCAAGGAACTGGACTGCAGTCCCTCACACTAGACCCGCGGCGTGAACCAAACTGGCAGCGGGACAGCGCCACATCCGATTGATTAGATGAGCTGCCTCGCCGCAGCCGAGATCATCACTACGCCGCCGGTGATCACCGCGACGTCGAGGATCGCGGTGTGGATGTGCACCGGCATCCGCTCGACGAAGGCTTTTGCCAGGAACGCGCCGGGGATTGCGATTGCTCCGATCAGCAGCGCAAAGGCGAGCACCTGTGCGGTCACGGCGCCGGCGAGGCCGAACACCGAGATCTTGATGAGGCCGGTGCCGAGCGAGATCATGGCATCGGTCGCGATCACGGCCGCGCCTTCCAGGCCCGCGGCCATCAGCAGCGACAGCAGGATCACGCCGGAGCCGGAGGTGCCGCCGACCAGCACGCCATAGCCGACCGAGCCGGCCGCAAGCCCAGTGTCGCCGATCTTGACCTGGCGGCGGCGGAGCACACGGCGCAGCGGCACGCTCAGGATCAGCATGGAGCCGATCACCAGCGCCGCGCCCGCATTGGTCAGCCGTGTGTAGCCGTAGGCACCAAGCGCTGTCGTCAGTGCGGCACAGGCCAGCACGATCAGCGCGCGGCGGCGATCGGCATAGCGGAGATAGGCGAGCGCGCGGCTGGAATTGGTGAAGATCGCGGAGATCGCGATGATCGGCACCACCGGTTCGGCGCCGACGAGAGGCACCAGCACCAGCGGCATCAAGGCGCCGGTGCCGTAGCCGGCGAGACCACCGATAATCGAAGCAAACAACGCCATCAACGCGACCAGCAGGAGCTGAAAGATCGAGATGTCGGCGAAGCCTGAGACGATGGTCACGTTCTCTCATCGCGGCTGACGCGTGCCGCAGCTTGATCGGCGATGGAAGCGAGTGCGGCTTCCTCTAGGGGAAAATCCGCCGCAAGCCAAGCGTCCTCCGCGAGCGTCAACACATGTCCGAGCGAGGGTCCTTCCGCCATGCCGCGCGCGATGAAGTCGGCGGCGCGAAGCGGAAATTTCGGCGCAGTCCAGCGCTGCGGCAGCTCGGCGAGCGCACGCCATCGCGACGAGCCGACGTCACCGCCGGCTCTCGCCCAGCCCAGCAACACGCGATCGTGATAGCGATCCGCACCGAGCCGGTAGAGCAGCCGCCGCGCATCGGCTTCGTCCTTGGTGGCCAAGCGCCACCAGCGGTGCCCCATCGAATCCAGCGCCTTGGTTTCCGCATTGGAGAGCCTCAGGCGCGTGGCGACGCGCTTGGCGTCTTCAGTCACCGCGATCGCCAGCGCGGCGAGGCGCCGCGTGCTGCTTGCGGTGAGGCCGAGCTCGCGCTCGATCACGATCATCGCCGCGAGCGGTCCGGTGTAGACCACGCCGCCGGTCAGCGCCTGCAGCAATCCGCCATCGGCCATCGCAAGCGCGGCGGCGGACGCGCCGGGAGCGACCAGAAGCTTCAGCGTCTCCATGCGCAGCCGCTCGGCCGAGAGGCTCGCGAGGCCGGCGCGTCCCCGGATGCAGGCGAGATAGCCGTCGCGGTCGGGATCGCCGGCGCCGAAGGCGGCGTGGATGCGGAAGAAGCGCAGGATGCGCAGGAAATCCTCGGCGATGCGCTGGTCGGGATCACCGATGAAGCGCACGCGCCGCGCGGCCGCATCCGCGATGCCTCCGACGTAATCGTGGACGACGCCGTCGGCATCGACCGAGAGCCCGTTCATCGTGAAGTCGCGGCGCTCGGCGTCCTTCACCCAGTCGCGGCCGAACGCGACCTTGGCCTTGCGGCCGAAGGTCTCGGTATCCTCGCGCAACGTCGTGACTTCGTAAGGTTGCCCGTCGATGACGAGGGTGACGGTGCCGTGGTCGATGCCGGTCGGCACAGCCTTGATGCCGGCAGCTTTGGCGCGCCGCATCACCTCGTGCGGGAGCGCCGTGGTCGCGATGTCGATGTCGCCGGGGACGAGGCCGAGCAGCGCGTTGCGCACGGCGCCGCCGACAACCCGCGCCTCCTCGCCATCCGCATTGAGCAATTGCAGGACGCGCGCGGTGCCACCCGAAATCAGCCAGGGCGCATCGGCGAGCATGGGCACCGCGCTCATCGGCCGGCCCTATCTTTCCACGCCCGGCACGAGCTTGCCGTTCTCGACATGGGCGGGGACATAGGTCGAATCCGGTGCGGCGCCGGAGAAATGCGCAAAGCCGATCAGCCCGGCGATCACCAGCACGAGCGCCGCCAGCATGAGACGCGCGACGATGGTGATCGGCCAGGACGATTGCACGAACAGGCCGGAACGCGTGGCGGCCAGGAACAGCGCATAGACGGCAAAGGGAACGAGGAAGATTCCGATCTCGGTCAGGATCGGCCGAATCATGACGAATAGATCCGCTCATAGAGCACACGGAGCATGCCGGCCGTCGCGCCCCAGATGTAGCGTTCGGCAAACGGCATCGCGTAGTAGGACCGCTCCATGCCGCGGAATTCCTTGCTGTGCACCTGGTGGTTGGCCGGGTTCATCAGGAAGGATAGCGGCACTTCGAACGCATCATCAACCTCGGAATGGTTGATCGTCAGCTCAAAGCCCGGGCGCACCCTGGCCACCGTCGGCAGGATGCGGAAGCCGAAGCCGGTGCCGTAGAGATCGAGATAGCCGATCGGCTCGACGAAGTCGCGCGACAGCCCGACCTCCTCCTCGGCCTCGCGCAGCGCCGCATCGAGCGGCGAGCGGTCGGTTGCGTCGATCTTGCCGCCGGGGAATGCGATCTGGCCGGCATGGTCGTTCAGATGCGCCGAACGCTGCGTCAGCAGAATGGTCGGCTCGGGATGATCGACCACCGCGATCAAGACCGCCGCCGGCCGCACCGGCTGCTCGCGCGCGATGATCTCGAGCATCTTGTCGGTGCCGGGATCGCCCGAGGCCGGAATGATGTTGGGATCGTAGAGGCCGGGCGGAACGTCGAAGCCGAGCCGCGCGGCGGAGCGGGCGAAGAAATCCGCCGCACCGATCACGGCGGGATCGTTCCTGGAGATAGGCTTGTTCAAAGCGCGGCCCTCACCTGCTCCGCATCGGCCATGGCGAAGAACTCGCCGGCCGACTCGACACCGAACATCGGCTGGCCATCGACCATCCGCTCCTCACCCATGTCAACCAGATCGTAATAGAGCGCGCGGGTGACCTTGGCCCAGAGCTCGGCGCGGATATGCAGATAGGGCGTCAGCCCGCCGTCCTTGGCCTGCTCGAAGCGCAGCCGGTGCGCCGCATCGCAGGTGACCCAGTCGTCGACATTGGTGCGGAAGCGGAGCACGCGATGGTTGGCATCGCCGTCCTTCTGCATCTCGACCGCCATGAACGGCGCGTCGTCGACGCGAATGCCGACCTTCTCCACCGGCGTGACGAGGAAATGCTTGTCGCCTTCGCGCTTGAGGATGGTCGAGAACAGGCGAACCAAGGCATGACGGCCGATTGGCGTCCCCAAATAGAACCAAGTACCATCTGACGCGATTCGAATGTCGAGATCGCCGCAAAACGGCGGATTCCACAAATGCACCGGAGGCAGGCCCTTTTTGGCGCCTTCGGCATCGGCAGCAGTTTTGGCAGCGGCAGTCAGCCCATCAAGACCGCGATCGGCGCTCTGCCCTTGGTTCGCCATGGTTTGCCCTGACTTTGTCATTTGGCACGATCGGTCATTTGGCACGATTGGTGCAGGTTTACGTTGTATCCGGGTACTCGGTTCCACCCCGCATTCGTCCGGTGTGGAGGTCGCCACTTCGTGATGCCCTACATATCCCTAAGCCGATAAGGTGGGGATAGGTTAATTCAACGAATACATGGCCTTCCTGCAAGTCTAGCATAGGGCCCACGTCTTGAGTTGAGGACGTGATGACATGACGACGCAAGCGAGCTGCATGGCAGGCTGAAGGAGCTAACGGATGGCGGAGAGTGTCGAGAAGCTCGAAGACGGAATCGTCCGTTCGGCCGAGCAGGTGTCGAGCCAGATTCGCGCGGCAAAGGATGCGATCGCGTCCGTCATCTTCGGCCAGGATCGCGTGATCGAGAACACGCTGGTTACGATCCTCTCCGGCGGCCATGCGCTGCTGATCGGCGTCCCCGGTCTCGCCAAGACCAAGCTGGTCGAGACGCTCGGCATCACGCTCGGCCTCGATGCCAAGCGCATCCAGTTCACGCCCGATCTGATGCCGTCGGACATTCTCGGCGCCGAAGTGCTGGACGAGAGCACCTCCGGCAAGCGTGCCTTCCGCTTCATCTCCGGCCCCGTGTTCGCGCAACTGCTGATGGCCGACGAGATCAACCGCGCCAGCCCGCGCACGCAGTCGGCGCTGCTGCAGGCGATGCAGGAGCAGCACATCACCGTTGCCGGCGCGCGTCACGATCTGCCGAAGCCGTTCCACGTGCTCGCCACGCAAAACCCGCTGGAGCAGGAAGGCACCTATCCGCTGCCTGAAGCCCAGCTCGACCGTTTCCTGATGGAGATCGACGTCGACTATCCCGACCGCGACGCCGAGCGCCGCATCCTGTTCGAGACCACCGGCGCCGACGAGACGCTGGCGAAGGGCTCGATGACACCTGATGCACTCATCACCGCGCAGCGACTGATCCGGCGCCTGCCGGTCGGCGATTCCGTGGTCGAGGCGATCCTGTCGCTGGTGCGCTCGGCCCGTCCGGGTCCGGACGGCGGCGACACCAGCAAGTTCATCGCCTGGGGACCGGGCCCGCGCGCCAGCCAATCGCTGATGCTCGCGGTGCGCGCTCGCGCGCTGATCGACGGCCGCCTCGCGCCCTCAATCGACGACGTGCTCGACCTCGCCGAGCCCGTGCTGAAGCACCGCATGGCGCTGACGTTCCAGGCGCGCGCCGAAGGCCGCACGATTCCGGACGTGATCCGGCAATTGAAGACACGGATCGGTTGATGGCGGCGGAGAACGGGCACACAGCAAAGGAGGTCATCGCGATCCGACGTGCCGATGGCGAAAGCCGCACGCTCGCCGCTTCGCTGCCGCGCCTGGTGCTCGAGGCCCGCCGTATCGCCGCCAACGTCATCCACGGCCTGCACGGCCGCCGCCGCGCCGGCTCCGGCGAAAATTTCTGGCAATACCGCCGCTTCGTCTCCGGCGAACCGTCGCAGAATGTCGACTGGCGGCGCTCGGCGCGCGACGATCTCCTCTATGTCCGCGAGCTCGAATGGGAAGCCTCGCACACGGTCTGGATCTGGCCCGACCGCTCGCCGTCGATGGCGTTCGCGTCAAAGCAGGCGCGTGAATCCAAGCTCGAGCGGACGCTGATCGTCGCCTTCGCGCTGGCCGAGCTGCTGGTCTCCGGCGGTGAACGCGTCGGCATTCCCGGGCTGATGGCACCGACCGCGAGCCGCAGCGTCATCGACAAGATGGCGCAGGCGATGCTGCATGACGATGCCGATCGCTTGAGCCTGCCGCCCTCCTTCGTGCCCGCGGCGCTGGCCGAGACGATCGTGCTGTCGGACTTCTGGTCGCCGCTCTCCGAGATCAGGACCACGCTCGCCGGCCTGTCCGGCTCCGGCGCGCATGGCACGCTGGTGCAGGTCGTCGATCCCGCCGAGGAATCATTTCCCTATTCCGGCCGCGTCGAGTTCGTCGAGCCCGAGGGGTTCGGCGTGATCACCGCCGGCCGCGCCGAGAGCTGGGCGCAGGATTACACCGCGCGGCTCGCGCTGCACCGCGACCAGATCCGCGCCGAGACCAACAAGCTCGACTGGCTGTTCACGACGCATGCGACCGACCGCTCGGCCGCCGAGCTCTTGCTGTTCCTGCATGCCGGCATGCAGGTGAGCAAATCGGGCGCGCGCACCACAACGATCAAGGCGGGGCCGGCAGCATGATGGGACTGCCGCTCGCCTTCACCGAACCGCTGCTCCTGATCGGCCTCGTCAGCCTGCCGGTGCTGTGGTGGCTGTTGCGCGTGATGCCGCCGCGGCCGCGCCGGATCGAGTTTCCGCCGACGCGCCTGCTGTTCGACATCGCACCGCGCGAAGAGACCCCGTCGCGAACGCCGTGGTGGTTGACCGCATTGCGGCTGCTGGCTGCGGCACTGGTCATTTTCGCCGCCGCCGGTCCGATCTGGAATCCGCAAACAGGCGCGGCCGCCAGCAAGGCGCCGCTGATGATCATGTTCGACGACGGCTGGAGCGCGGCCTCGAACTGGGACATCCGGATCAGGGCCGCCGACGAATTGATCGCCAGTGCCGAGAACGACCGCCGTGCGATCGCGCTGGTGCCGCTGTCCGAGCCGAACCGCGATATCACATTGATGCCGGCGGGCGCCGCGCGCGTCGCGCTGCGGCAGCTGACGCCAAAGCCGTATTCGATCGAACGCGTCGAGACCCTGACCGCAATCGATCGCTTCCTGAAAGCAACCGGCGACTGCGAGATCGCCTGGCTCTCCGACAGCGTCGATACCGGTCGCGGCGAGGAATTCGTGACTGGCCTCGGCAAGACCATCGGCGATCGCAGCCTGACCGTGTTCGAAGGCGGCACCTCCTCAGCCCTAGCCCTGGTCGCGGCCGAGAACGCCGCAGCCAGGATGACGGTGAAGGTGCTGCGCACCGACGGCGGCATCGCCATCGGCACCGTGCGCGCGCTGGACCAGAAGGCCTCGCCGATCGGCGAGGCGCGTTATTCGTTCGGCCCGCAGGACAAGGAAACCGAAGCGTCGTTCGATCTGCCGGTCGAGCTGCGCAACGACATCACGCGGCTGGAAATTGCCGGTGAGCGCTCCGCCGGCGCAGTGCAGCTGCTCGACAAGCGCTGGCGCCGCCGCGCCATCGGCATCGTCTCGGGCTCGACCAGCGAGACCGCGCAGCCGCTGCTGGCGCCGACCTTCTATCTCACCCGTGCGCTGGCGCCGTTCGCCGACGTGCGGCTTGCCGACAAGGGCTCGCCGCAGCAGGGCATCACGCAGTTCCTCGATCAGAAGCTGCCGATGATCATCCTTGCCGATGTCGGCACCATCGCCCCTGAAATCCGCGAGCGTCTCAATGCCTGGATCGACCAGGGCGGCGTGCTGGTGCGGTTCGCCGGTCCGCGGCTGGCGCAGGCCGAGGACGATCTCGTCCCGGTCAAGCTGCGCAAGGGCGGCCGGACGCTCGGCGGCAGCCTGACCTGGGAAAAGCCGCAACATCTTGCCTCCTTTGCCGCCGATGGTCCGTTTGCCGGCGTCGTGGTCCCCAAGGACGTCACCATAAGCCGCCAGGTGCTGGCCGAGCCCGACGCCGTGCTCGCCACCAAAAGCTGGGCGTCGCTGGAAGACGGCACGCCGCTGGTAACAGGCGAGCATCGCGGCAAGGGCGTCGTCAGCCTGTTCCACGTCAGCGCCGACATGCGCTGGTCGGATCTGCCGATGTCGGGCACCTTCGTCGAAATCCTGCGACGTGTCGTCGACATGTCCGGCTATACCGCCAAGCCGGGCCCAGGCGTTGCCACTGAGGCGAGCGCGGAAACGGTGGCGCCGTTGCACATCCTCGATGGCTTTGGCGCCTTCGGCCCGCCGCCGGCCGCCGCAAAGCCGCTGCCCGCGGATTATCGCGACCGCGCCACACCCGATCATCCGCCGGGCTTCTATGGTCCGGCAGAAGGACCGCTCGCCGTGAACACGCTTGCCAGCGCCGACCGTATCGCAGCCCTGAACACCGCGAGCCTGCGCGCCCGGCATGCCACCTACACCAACGCCGAGCCGCAGGACTTGCGCGGTTGGCTGCTATCGACGGCGCTCGCGCTGTTCCTGATCGACGCCATCATCGTCGCGGTACTCGGCGGCGGCCTTGCCGCGCTGGTGCGCCGCCGCGCCGCGCCCGCGATGATCGTCTTTGGGCTGGTGCTCGCAGGTCTCGCCTCGTTCGTGCCGACGCCGTCGCATGCGGACAGCGGGTCCGACGAGTTCGCGATGAAGGCGGTGTCGCAGACCCGCCTCGCTTATGTCGTGACCGGCAATGCCGACGTCGATTCCATCGTCAGGGCCGGGCTATCCGGACTGACGCTGTTCCTGGCGCAGCGCACCGCGCTTGAGGCCGGCGATCCCGTCGGCATCGACCCGGCGCGCGACGAACTCGCTTTCTTCCCGCTGATCTACTGGCCGATCGTGCCGGGCGCGCCCAAGCCGTCGCGGGACGCCATCAACAAGATCGACGCCTATATGAAGCAGGGCGGCACCGTGCTGTTCGACACCCGCGACGCGGTCGAAGCCCCGCCCGGCGCGAACGGCGCCGCGCAGACCCCGGCCATGCAGACGCTCCGCGAGATCCTGTCCTCGCTCGACGTGCCCGAGCTGGAGCCGGTGCCGCGGGAGCACGTGCTGACCAAGACCTTCTATCTGTTGCGCGACTTCCCCGGCCGCTTCAGCACCGGCCAGACCTGGGTCGAGACCTTGCCGCGCGAAGACGACGAGGACAGCGCGCAGCGGCCGGCACGCGGCGGCGACGGCGTCTCGCCGATCATCATCACCTCGAACGACCTGGCCGGCGCCTGGGCCGTGCGGCCCGACGGCCAGTCCATGCTGCCGGTGATCGGCGGCGACCCCCGCCAGCGCGAATTCGCCTACCGCGCCGGCGCCAACATCGTGATGTACACGCTGACCGGCAACTACAAGGCCGACCAGGTGCACGCACCGGCCCTGATCGAACGGCTGGGGCAGTAGGATCGATATGAATTACGGCATCGCATTCACGCCGCTTGTTCCCACGATCGTGCTGTGGCTCGCGCTGGCCGCAATCGTCGTCATCGCGCTGGTGCTGCTGCTGGCGCGTGCGCGCGGCGCTGCCGTGCGCGTGGCCGCGCTGGCGCTGTTCCTGCTGGCGCTCGCCAATCCCTCCTTCACCCGCGAGGACCGCGATCCTCTCACCTCGGTCGCCGCCATCGTCGTCGACAAGAGCCCGAGCCAAAATTTCGGCAATCGCAATCGCGAGGCCGCAACGGCGCAGGAAGCGCTGGTCGACAGCCTGAAGAAGATCAAGGGGCTCGAGGTCCGCGTCGTCGATGCCGGACAGGCTGACGGCGAGACCGACGGCACCAAGCTGTTCGGGGCGCTGGCCTCGGCCTTGTCGGACGTGCCGGTCGACCGCGTCGCCGGTGCGTTCCTGATCACCGACGGCCGCGTCCACGACATTCCGGCCAACGCCGCCGGGCTCGGCTTCCAGGCGCCGGTGCATGCGCTGATCACGGGGCAGAAGGACGAGCGCGACCGCCGTATTGCGGTCATCGCCGCGCCGCGCTTCGGTATCGTCGGGCAGCCCCAGACCATCACCTACCGCCTCGACGACCAGGGCGTCAGCGGCGAGCGCGCCAAGGTCACCGTCCGCAGGGACGGCGAGGTCATCAACGAGCGCACGCTTTCGAGCGGCCAGGCCGCAAGCGTCGACGTCGACATTAAGCATTCCGGGCCGAACATCGTCGAGATCGAGGCCTCGCCGCTCGAGCGGGAATTGACGCCGGTGAACAACCGCGCCGTCGTCGCCATCGACGGTGTGCGCGACAAGCTGCGCGTGCTGCTGGTCTCAGGCGAGCCGCATTCCGGCGAGCGCACCTGGCGCAATCTGCTCAAGTCCGATGCCAGCGTCGATCTCGTCCACTTCACCATTCTGCGGCCGCCGGAGAAGCAGGACGGCACGCCGATCAACGAATTGTCGCTGATCGCGTTTCCGACCCGGGAGCTGTTCCAGCAGAAGATCAACGAATTCCAGCTGATCATCTTCGACCGCTATGCCCGCCAGGGCGTGCTGCCGATCGCTTATTTCGACAACATCGCACGCTACGTGCGTTCCGGCGGCGCGGTGCTGGTCTCGGCCGGCCCCGACTACGCCTCCAACACCAGCATCTGGCGCACGCCGCTGGATTCGGTGCTGCCCGCCGAACCGGTCGGGGTGACGGAAAAGCCGTTCTACGCGCATCTGTCCGACGTCGGCAAACGCCATCCCGTCACGCGTGGCCTCGAGGGCTCCGCCTCCGAGCCGCCGCGCTGGAGCAGGTTCTTCCGCACCGTCGATACCCGCAATGCGGTCAACCCGCCCGTCATGACGGGCGTCGACGGCAAGCCGCTGCTGTTCCTGTCGCGTTTCGGCGAGGGCCGCGTCGCGCTGCTGCTCTCCGACCACATCTGGCTGTGGGCGCGCGGCTATGAAGGCGGCGGTCCGCATCTCGACCTGTTGCGGCGGATGTCGCACTGGCTGATGAAGCAGCCTGATCTGGACGAGGAAGCGTTGCGCCTGCAGGTGCAGGGCAAGAATCTCGTGGTGGTGCGCCAGACCATGGCGGACAGCGTCCAGCCGGTGAGTGTGACCTCGCCGTCGGGCGTGTCGCGCGACCTGACGCTTGCAGCCGGAGATCCCGGCGAATGGCGCGCCAGCCTGCCGGCGAGCGAGCTCGGGCTGTGGCAGGCCACCGACGGCACGCTGAAGGCGCTGATCAATGTCGGCCCGACCAATCCGAAGGAGTTTTCGGAAGTCACCTCCACCACCGAAACGTTGAAGCCGCTGACCCAGGCGACCGGCGGTGACGCCGTGCGCGTGGTCGACGGCGCCAGCGTCGAGCTGCCGCGCATTCTGCCGGTCCGCTCGGCGAGCGTCTTCCATGGCGACGGCTGGATGGGCGTGCGGATGCGCGACGCCAGCGTGGTGAAGGGCGTCGGCGTGCTGCCGATCTTCGCCGGCCTGATCGGGCTGTTGCTGCTGCTCGGCGCGTTTGCTGCGACGTGGATGCGCGAGGGGCGCTAGGCGGCTTACGCGCGTCCCTTCGCTTCCCGTTAGTCGGATAAATCCCATCGTCACTTCTTCGCCGGAAGCTCCATAACGCCTTCGACCCCGAACTCGGTCGCATGTAGCACGTTGTGAAATCTGGAGGCGGTTCTTCCTCGACCCTGGGCAGGCGTGTCCCTGTCCAGGCATCGCCCGCAGCGGACAAGAGCAGTTCTGAACGCAGCCCTTCGCAGCACTTAAACAGTGCGAGCGTTCGATGAGAAGCGGAGTTACTCGACCATGACAGACCCACTTCACCAGCGCACGTTCAGCTCGCCTCGTCAGACAACGCGCTATATCGAGTGCGGGCCGGTCGACAGACCGTTGATGATTTTCGTCCATGGCTGGCCGAGCATCAGTTTGATGTGGCGCGCGCAGATGGAAGCGTTTGCCGCCGACGGTTGGCACTGCGTCGCTCCCGATCTGCGCGGCTACGGCGGCTCTTCCACGCCTGCAGCCAACGACGCCTATACCATCGAGGAAATCGTGACGGACATGGCCGAACTCCATGATCACCTGGGCGGCAAGCCTGCGATCTGGGTTGGCCACGACTGGGGCTGTGTTGTGGTCGGTGAGTTGGTCGCGCATCAGCCAAAGCGCAGCCGCGGAGTCGTGCTGACCTCGCTGGCATATCAACCCGACGGGCACGCCCTGCGCACAGTCGTCCCGCTGGTCGACCGGACGATTTATCCGGTCGACCAATATCCGGATGGCCAATGGGATTACTACCGTTACTACAACACGCACTTCGAGGCGGCAGTCGCCGACCTCGATGCAGACTTGGCAGCATCGCTGGCGTCGATCTTTCGGCCAGGCGACCCCGCCGGCATCGGCAAGGTTTCGCCGAATGCGATGGTCACGCGCAATGGAGGGCGCTTTGGCGCCGCGCACCGCGCTCCGCCGACTGAGCCCGATTCGGCTCTCTGGCCGCCGGCGGACTTCGACGTGCTGGTGCAGACGTTCAAGGCTCATGGCTTCCGCCCATCCTGCGCGTGGTACATGAACGACGACGCCAACATCGCCTATGCGCGCAAGGCACTCAATGGCGGCCGCCTGTCGCAGCCGGTGCTGTTCGTTAACGGCGACTTTGATCAGATCTGCAGCATCACCGGAAATCGCCAAGGTGACCCGATGCGCGCCACCTGCCCGGACCTGACCGTAACGAGCATGCCCGCAGGGCATTGGCTGCCGCTGGAGCGCAAGGCAGAACACATCGAGGCCATCCGCACCTGGCTCCGGAGCAAAAAGCTCTGATGCCACCTGCTCGCGCTGACACTGAGTCCAATCGCCGTCCGCGTAAGCCGTTTGACAGGTCCTCAGCCTAGGCTTTCAGTTGCCTGCACGACACGGCAAGGAGCCGGCCCGCTCGGGTCGGCTCGACAGCGGTTGACATCCGCTGACGGATTGCGCGATGTTACATTATAACATCGCGGGATCAGGGGATGATACCTCGCGATGTGGGGTGGCGTTTCCAGATGAAGTGGTTCCGGTCGAATATCAGGCACGGCGCCCGGCTCGCGATCTTCGCGATGCTGGTGCAGTTCGCGCTGACGTTCGGCCACAGCCATTGGTTCGCCCAGGCGGCTCCCCTCGCCCAGTCCTCGCTGCAGCAGACCGACGGCGCCCAAGCTCCCGCTTCGATCGACCGTTCCGCGGTCGAGAGGCAATCGCCATTGGCTCCCGACAGGGAGCAACCGGGCGAGGACAATTGCGCGATCTGCGCATTGGTCGCGATGGCGGGCACCGTCTTGTTCGCGGCGCCGCCTGTGTTGCTGCTGCCGCAGGCGATCGACCTGCTCTACCGCACCACCGACGCCGAATTCGTCCACCTGAAATCGGCCGGTACGGCATTCCAGCCCCGCGCCCCTCCCGCGTCCTGACTTCCACAACGCTTGATCACGCCCGGGCTCGCCGCTTTCAGGCGCATTCCCGGGAGCAGCTGAAGTCGAATTCCGTCGCGCAGCGACGGCAGGCCGCCTCCGATCAGCAGACGAACATGCGGACGGCGCCTGACTGGAATCAGGACCATGTCATTCAAATTGCGGCGCGCGCAGCGCCTTGGCGGAGCAAGCCTGCTCCTGCTCGGCGCCGCCACCTCGGCGCTGGCCGAGGATAAGTCATCGACCGAGATCCCCGCCGTCACCGTGACGGCTCCGAGCCCCATCGTGCGCAGGGCGGTGGTGCCGACCCGCAACCCCGGTCGTCCCACCCGAACCGCGCGGGCACGCAGCCACCAACGCGCTGCGGACGCCACGCCGGCAACCTCCACGCCGGCCGCACCTCAGCAGGGCGTGCTGCCCATCGTGACCAACCAGTTCGCGACGGTCACGGTGGTGCCGAACGAAGAGATCCGCCGCGAGGGCGGCGGCCAGCTCGGCGACCTCCTGTTCTCGAAACCCGGCATCACCGGATCGAGCTTCGCGCCCGGCGCCTCCAGCCGGCCGATCATCCGGGGACTTGACGTCAACCGCGTCGGCATCGTCGAGAACGGCACCAATGCCGGCGGCGCCTCCGATCTCGGCGAGGATCACTTCGTTCCAATCGATCCGCTCGCGACCAACCAGGTCGAGGTGGTACGCGGGCCGGCTGCGCTGCGCTATGGCTCGACCTCGATCGGCGGCGTCGTCAGCGCCACCAACAACCGGATTCCGGATGCGCTGCCGAACTGCGGTGCCCAGCCGTTCCAGAGCTTCGGCCTGCCGGTCAAGGCGCCGCTCGCAGCGGCCGCGACTTCGCCTTGCGTCAGCGCCGAGACGCGCAGCGCGTTCAGTTCGGTCGACCGCGGCGTCGAAAGCGGCGTGCTGCTCGACACCGGCGGCGGCAATTTTGCCTTCCATGCCGACGTCTACGGCCGCAACACCACCGACTATAGCATCCCGAGCTACCCGTACCTGAATGACCAGACCCGGTCCGTCGCCAACGGACGCCAGCCCAACTCGGCGACGCGCTCGGACGGCGCCTCGATCGGCGGCTCCTACTTCTTCCAGGGCGGCTATATCGGTGCGGCGATCACGCAGAACGACGCGCTCTACCACATCCCCGGCGTCGACGGCGCCGACCACAACACGCGCATCGACGGCCATCAGACCAAGATCAACGTCAAGGGCGAGTACCATCCCGACGCTACGGCCATCGATGTCGTTCGCTTCTGGGCCGGCGCGACCGACTACCGACACAACGAGATCGGGCTTGCCGATCCCGCCGATCCCAACACCGACGGCGTGCGGCAAACCTTCACCAACAAGGAGCAGGAGATCCGCACCGAGGTGCAGCTGATGCCGTTCAACGCGCGCTTCGCCGAGGTAACGACGGCGCTGGGCTTCCAGGTCGGCCATCAGGAATTGAGCGCGCCGAGCCCGGACAATCCGGGCACGCTGTTTAACGGCCTGTGGGACCCGAACAACAGCACGCGCGTTGCGGGCTATGCTTTCAACGAGTTCAAGTTCACGGAAGCGACGCGGGCGCAGATCGCCGGCCGCATCGAGCATGTCGAGCTGCACGGCACGACGCCGGATTTTCCCGCGGACTTCCTGCCCGACGGCACGCCACAGGCGGGTATCGGTCGCAATCCGTCCTTCACGCCGAAGAGCGGCAGCATCGGCCTGTTGCAGGACCTGCCGGGCGGCCTGGTCGGCAGCATCACCGCGCAATACGTCGAGCGCGCGCCGAAGGCGGCGGAGCTGTTCTCGCGCGGCGCACATGATGCGACCGCGACCTTCGACATCGGCAACCCCAACCTCACCATCGAGACCGCGAAATCCGTGGAGGTCGGCCTGCGCAAGGCAACGGGGCCGTTCCGCTTCGAGGCGACGGTCTACTACACGCATTTCAACAACTTCATCTATCGCCGTCTCACCGGCGTGATGTGCGACGACGACTTTGCCTCGTGCGGCACGCCCGGCGCCGAGGTGAACCAGGCGGTCTATTCGCAGCGGGACGCGAACTTCCGCGGCGGCGAATTCCAGTCGCAGCTCGACGTCGGTGCATTCCAGGGCGGCATCTGGGGCATCGAGAACCAGTTCGACGTGGTCCGGGCCACCTTCACCGACGGCACCAATGTGCCGCGCATTCCGCCGGTGAGACTGGGCGGCGGCGTGTTCTGGCGCGACGACAACTGGCTGATGCGCGTTAATCTGTTGCACGCCTTCGCTCAGAACAACGTCGCGGTGATCGCGGAGACGCCGACGCCGGGCTACAATCTCTTGAAGGCCGAGGTGAGCTACAAGACCAAGCTCAACCCGAATGCATTCGGCGCGCGCGAGATGCTGCTCGGCCTCGTCGGCAACAATCTGTTGAACGAAAACATCCGCAACTCGGTGTCCTACACCAAGGACGAGGTGTTGATGCCCGGCATCGGGGTACGGGCGTTCGCGAACTTCAAGTTCTGAAAGCGCGATTGCTAGCCGGACTTCATCGTGCTGTGGCTGAGGCGGCCGCTTCGGGGGCCCCCTCTGATGCCTCCTGAAACAGCACGGCAAACAGCAGGGTCCACAATGTCAGGAGAGAAATAGGGATCGTGTAGTACGGCGTCGCGATCGGATAGGTGAAGAAGAAGGCGAGGTTGAGCGCCAGATTGGCGATCGTGAGCAGCGCGACGCGGCGAATGCCGTTCGCCTGCCGCAACAGCCAGATCGAGCCTGCGATTCCGATGACGATCAGCAAGGTCTGGAGCGGATCGGCCAGATAGTCCCGGACCACCGCGAACGAAAAATCCAGTGGCCTGACATCGGGATTGTTGCCGTAGGTCGATGCGAACGGACTGCCGGCGTTGACGGCGTAAGAGACGATGGTCGGGATCACGCCGGCCAGCAACGCGACGCCGAACACAAGCCCCTGCAAGAACCGGGACATCGTCCGCTTCGCAAGAAACGCGACGAGGAGAAAGAGACCATAGCCCGACGCCAGGAAAAGGTTGGCCAATCGAAAGTCGACGGTCAATCCGAGCAGGAAACCGATTGGCGCCAGCAGCCAGATATTCGGTTGAGATCGCGGGCCCGCCAGCCATCGCGCCGTGAGACATCCTACGAGCGCGCACACGACGACCGTCGGGGCCATCGAATAGCTCGCCTTGACCGGATTGACCATCAGGTAGATCGCAAGACAGCCGAACGTCCCGGCCATCAGGACCAACCTCATGCTGCGCGCGAGAGAAAGCGCAAACAGCGCAAAGCCCAGGACGACAATGGTCGCCAGCATGTACATGGGCGCGACCTGGTGCCCTGGCGGAAACAACGCCAACACGAGGCCGACGCCCGGCGGGTATTGAATGACGACCTTCCCCGTGGCCGGCATCAGATTGTGACATGGCGCCGCGGTCGTATCGTTCCAGTCGGGGTAGCCGATCTCCTTCAGCTTTGCTTTCTGATAGCCATCGTCGTCGCGGGTGAGGCTGGTGTCGAATCCCTCCACCAGCCCGAATCTCTGGAACAGATGCGCCTGCCGCAGGTAGCAGATGTCGTCATAGACGCCGCGCGCCTCGTTCCATCGCATCATGGTCCAGAAATGGCCGACCAGCACCGCGAGAAACAACACGACGAAGAAGGCTTTGCTGGTGTGGATCTTCTTCATCGGGATCATGCTGGGGCGGGAGGCGCTGCTTCAGCGGAATGCAAGATAGAGATTGGACGATAGCGGGCCGAGCGACAAACCGGTGTAGCCCACAGCCGCGGACATGGGGTTGGACGACTTGGCACTCGCAGACTCGGCAACCAGCGCGGCGAGCCCCAGCAGCCGTTTTCGCGTCATCAGGATCAGGTTCTGCTCGTCGGTCCATTCCGACTTGCCGGCGATCATGCAGGCGATCCTGAAGGTGCCGTCCAGATAGTGCGCCAGCGGGATGGCCGTGTGGTGCTCAACCGGAAAGAACCTGTTGGGCACCGTGATGAAGACCCGCCGCGCGACGCGGCCAAGCTCCTCGACCAGGAGCACCTGGTTTTCATGGCTGCCGGCATGCTCGAGCACGGCATTGGACGTCGCGACGTCGAACGCATTGTCGTCAAACGGCAGCCGTGTATTCGGTTCGATCTGCACGTAACGGCAAAGCGGAAAAGCCGCCTTGAACCCGATACCTTCGCCGAGCCCGCAAGCCGTGATCTTGTGCTGATGCGGGTAGCTTCGCTCCAGCACGTTGGCGCCGTCGTTGATCACGTCGGACACGCCGACATCCAGGATCTCGTCCGCCGAGGACGGCTGCATCTGGGCGATGAAATCCTGGTAGATGCGGTCGCGCGCCGCGATCAGCAGCTTTTCCGCCGTGCTCCCGGACGCCACTTCCCGGTAATATTGCTGATCGACCGGCACTGCCCTACCTTCATGTGAGCTTCGAAGCGAGGGCGCGTCAGGTTCGCGTCTTGCTCCAGTCGGGACCGACCGGCCCCGATACGCCTTCGAACGCGCCCTCGACCAACTCGATGACGAGGAGCCGGCTGTAATCGACCGGGCCCGGCATGGTGACGCGTCCCTTGGGGACTTGCTTGAAGCCGACGCGGCTGTAATAGGGTTCGTCGCCGACCAGCAGCACCAGGCGATGGCCCTGCGCCTTGGCATCCTTCAGCGCGCGCTCGAGCAGCAGCCGGCCGACGCCGCGGCTGCGGAACGGAGGCTCGACCGTCAGGGGCCCGAGCAGCAACGCCGGCGTGTCGCCGACGCAAATCGGCAATTGCCGGACGGATCCGACCAGCAACGTACCGACGCGGGCGGTGAAGGATAGATCGAGCACATGGTCCACGTGCTCGCGGATGCGGTACGCGCTGAGCACGAAGCGGCCCGGTCCGAAGGTGCGTTCGTGCAGCCGCTCGATCGCCTGAGCATCGCCGACGGCTTCCGACCGGATGGTGAGGGAAAGATCGTTCATCGCGTCGGCGGGATATCACCTTGGAGGGCAGCGGTCCATACGATTGCGCCCGGCCCCCGGGGCAATTTC
The DNA here is from genome assembly GCF_042666195.1 of Bradyrhizobium sp. GCM10028915. Lineage (NCBI taxonomy): Bacteria > Pseudomonadati > Pseudomonadota > Alphaproteobacteria > Hyphomicrobiales > Nitrobacteraceae > Bradyrhizobium > Bradyrhizobium sp. GCM10028915. The sequence goes on along the minus strand of NZ_JBHTFN010000043.1, from coordinate 139,642 downwards.
AGCTCCGCCCGAGCGGTGGTTGGGACAGGTAGGCGAGCATCTTCATTTCCCGCCGCCCGCGCGTCACGGTGTCGAGCACGAGCCCCGACGAAGCCGAAAGCAGCGCCATGATCATCAGACCCATGGAAAGCACGGCGGTCGGCAGGCGCGGTACCAGGCCGGTTTCGAGGAAGGTGATCACCACGGGCAATCCGAAAGCGATCGACAGCAGCGCGAAGACGATGCCGATCGCCGAAAAGAAGCGCAGCGGCCGCTCCAACCGGTTGAGCTTCAGCATCGTGTTGAAGATGCGCAACCCATCCTGCCAAGTATTGAGCTTGGAGAAGGAGCCTTCCGGGCGCGCATAATAGGGCGTCCCGACCTCGGCGACCGGCAGCGACAATTCCAGCGCATAGACCGCGAACTCGGTCTCGATCTCGAAACCGCCGGACAGGACGGGAAAGGATTTGACGAAGCGGCGGGAGAACACGCGGTAACCGGACAAGATGTCCTTGAAGGTGTGGCCGAAAGTCGATGCCAGGAAACCGGTGAACAGCCGATTGCCGATGCGATGACCGCGCCGGTAGGCCGCTTGCGATTGATCGACACGCAGGCCGACAACCATATCCAGATGCTCGTCGAGGAGCTGGTCGATCATGCGCGACGCGCTCGGCGCGTCGTAGGTCGCATCGCCATCGACGAGCACGTAGATGTCGGCTTCGATGTCTGCGAACATGCGGCGAACGACGTGGCCTTTGCCCTGGCGCCGTTCGCTGCGCACGATCGCTCCCGCCTCGCGCGCGACCGCCGCGGTACGGTCGGTCGAATTGTTGTCGTACACGTAGACCTCGGCCGCAGGCAGGGCCTTGCGGAAATCGGCGACGACCGTCGCGACGGCGGCTTCCTCATTGTAGCAGGGCACCAGCACGGCGACCCGAAATGGCCATGACGTCGTCGATTCAGACAATCTTCATCCCTCGTCCATGCGCCGACACTGCAGGCGCGGCGATCTACTAGCACGGGCAGCCATCATCGCCACGTCGCAATCCGCGGCCTGCCGTCCAGCACTTCGGCGATCCGCAGCCGCGTGCCCGGCGTGGTCCCTTCGGGCAGCGCAGTGACCGCGAAGAATCCGCACTCCGCGATCTCGCGGTTGGGCGCGGGCAGGCGATCCTGCTTGAACTGCCTGACGACGTAGACCGCGACATGGTCGCGGCGGGAGACGTGGCTGTTGAGGAAGATGCCGTGCAGCACGGCGTCGCCGGTGAGATCGATATCCCCCTCCTCCTTGAGCTCGCGGCGCATCGCGTGCTCCATGGTCTCGCCGAGATCGACGCCGCCGCCGGGCAGATACCAGCCCGTGACGTAGCTGTGCCTGACCAGGAACACCCTGGTGTCGGCATCCACCACCACGGCGCGGACGCCGAGCGTCATCCCGCGGACCAGCAGGAAATAGGCGTGGAAGATTCGCCGCAGCAGCGGCTCGAATTTCCGTCGGACGCTGTTCAGACGTTCCCCCATCGGGCTCCCTTGATGCCCCGCTTGCACCTAGCCTGCGACCTTGCCATTACAGCGGACGAATAGCGAGGCAATCGCCCCCCATGGCTCCCTTCACGCTCGCCCATCTGTCCGACCCGCATCTGCCGCCGCTGCCGAAGCCGCGGCTGATCGAGCTCGCCGGCAAGCGCGCGTTCGGCTATGTCAACTGGACGCGCAACCGTCACAAATACCAGCGCCGCGAGGTGCTCGACGCCCTTGTCGCCGACGTGAAGGCGCAAGGTCCCGACCACATCGCGGTCACAGGCGATCTCGTCAATCTGGCGCTGGAGGCGGAGTTCGCGCCGGCGCGCGCCTGGCTCGACGGCGTCGGTCCGCCCGACCGCGTCACCACGATTCCCGGCAATCACGACGCTTATGTCCGCGCTACCTTTCATCGCTTCGGCGAAACCTTCGCGCCCTATCTTGCGGGCGACGATGGCCGTATCGGCTTTCCGAGCCTGCGCCGGCGCGGGCCGCTCGCACTGATCAGCCTGTCCACGGCGGTGCCCACCTTGCCGTTGATGGCGACAGGCGCGCTCGGACGCGAACAGCTCGCGGCGCTCGAAGAGGTGCTCGAGCGGCTCGCAACCGAGGACGTCTTTCGCGTGCTGCTGGTGCATCATCCCCTGAAGTCCGGCGCGCGCCACAAGCGCATGACTGACTCCGCCGGGCTGCTGACGCTTTTGAAACGCCACGGCGTCGAGTTGATCCTGCATGGACACGACCACATTCATTCGACGATGTGGTTCGAGGGACCCAACGGCAATATTCCGGCCCTCGGCGTGCCGTCGGCCTCCGCGCTCGCGCACGGCCGCACCCCGGCTGCGGCCTACAATCTGTTCACGATCGAGAAGGACAAGGCCGGCTGGCGTTGCGAGCAGACGGTGCGGAGCCTGGGGGTTGGACTTCAGATCGGACAGATCAAGCATGTGAGATTGATTTGAGGCCGCCCGTCATTGCTCGCAATGACGACGGCGAACGTCTCACCAGCTCCGCAGCGCCGCGAGCACGGCAACACCGAACAGCGCGGCGGCGCCGAGCACAAATCCGAACACGAACGGCCACACGCGCGAGCGGCGCCGCGGCGGCGCTAGCTCGGGCTTCGGCTCGGGCGGGACCACCATCGCATGCTCGCGTTCGATCATGCGGCGGGCGACATAATCAGTCACGGCCTCGACGATGACAGCGGTGTCGTGCGATTCGGCGAGCACGATGCGGCCGAAGCGGGTGTCCTGCACGAAGCGGTACATTCGCTTGTCACGCCCCATCAAGATATGCGCGACGACGTCGATCCAGAGCCTGGGCGTGTCGCCCTGGCTGATGCCACGGTCGAACAGGTCGATCTGATCGGGCACCTGCGCGAACAGGGGATCGAGCGAATCGTTGAGGATCTCGAGCCGCGCCACCTCGGCATCGCGCAAATCGACGACGACGCCGGTCCGGTCGGCGGCCTCGATCCGCGCGCGCAACAGCGCATCGCGCAGCCGCACCGGGCGCGGCTGGCTGGGATGGATCCCGCTGGTCTCGGGCTCTGACATTGGCGGCCTCGTCCTCACTTGGCGGGATTAACCTATCAGCAACCAAAGTGTCCGCAAAGGGCCTACAATTCCAGTGACTTACGACGCCCACAAATCTTTCACCTGTGCCAAAAACAGACGGTCCCACCCGGCTTGCGCCGGATGGGACCCTCCGTCCTTGGACGTCTTCTTATTCAGATTGGCATGCAAGTTCAGATTGTCACGCCGAGACCCGCGACGGCTCTTCCACGATCGAGAAGCGGACGCCCGCCTTGTGGCGGTTCTCTTCCGAGACCGAGCGCCAGGCGTCCTCGGCCTCCTTGCGGGTCTTGAACGGACCCTGCACCTGGGCCGAACCTTCCACGAGCTTGTGGAAGTTCATCGAACCGAACTCGCCGCCGATCACCCAGAAATTGCTGTTGGTCATTGTCGTCTCCTGTCGATTAGCGTGATGCGTTAGCCGAACTGGTTCATCGTGTTGTGGGCACCGCCCGCCTTCAGGGCAGCCTCGCCGGCGAAGTATTCCTTGTGGTCGTCGCCGATGTCGGAGCCGGCCATGTTCTGATGCTTGGCGCAGGCGATACCCTGACGGATCTCGGCGCGCTGGACGTTCTTGACATAGCCGAGCATTCCCTGGTCGCCGAAATATTCCTTCGCCAGATTGTCCGTCGATAGCGCCGCCGTGTGATAGGTCGGCAACGTGATCAGGTGGTGGAAGATGCCGGCACGCTTGGCCGAATCCGCCTGGAAGGTACGGATGCGCTCGTCGGCTTCCTTCCCCAGCGGCGTATCGTCGTATTCCGGCTTCATCAGCTCGGCACGATTGTACTTGCTGACGTCCTTCCCGGCTTCCTTCATGGCGTCGTAGACCTGCCAACGGAAGTTGAGGGTCCAGTTGAACGAGGGCGAGTTGTTGTAGGCCAGCTTCGCGTTCGGAACCACCTTGCGGATCCGGTCGACCATCTTGGCGATCTGCTCGATATGCGGCTTCTCGGTTTCGATCCAGAGCAGGTCGGCGCCGTTCTGCAGCGAGGTGATGCAATCCAGCACGCAGCGGTCTTCGCCGGTGCCCGGGCGGAACTGATAGAGATTGGAGGGCAGGCGCTTCGGACGCATCATCTTGCCGTTACGGTTGATGATGACGTCGCCGTTGCGGGCGTTCTCCGCGGTCACTTCCTCGCAATCCAGGAAGCTGTTGTACTGGTCGCCGAGGTCGCCGGGCTTGTGGCTGACCGCGATCTGCTGGGTCAGGCCGGCACCGAGCGAGTCGGTGCGGGTCACGACGATGCCGTCTTCAACGCCGAGTTCGAGGAAGGCGTGACGGCAGGCCCGGATCTTGGCCAGGAACACCTCGTGCGGCACGGTGACCTTGCCGTCCTGGTGGCCGCACTGCTTTTCGTCCGAGACCTGGTTCTCGATCTGGAGCGCGCAGGCACCCGCCTCGATCATCTTCTTGGCGAGCAGATAGGTGGCCTCCGCATTGCCGAAGCCGGCGTCGATGTCGGCGATGACGGGCACGACATGGGTCTGGAAGTTATCGATCTTCTCGATCAGCTCCTTCTCTCTGGTCTTGTCGCCTTCCTTGCGGGCCTTATCGAGGTTGCGGAAGATATCGTTCAGCTCGCGCGAATCGGCCTGACGCAGGAAGGTGTAGAGCTCTTCGATCAGCGCCGGCACCGAGGTCTTCTCGTGCATCGACTGGTCCGGCAGCGGGCCGAACTCGGAGCGCAGCGCCGCGATCATCCAGCCGGACAGGTACAGATAGGTGCGATCGGTCTTGCCAAAGTGCTTCTTGACCGAGATCAGCTTCTGCTGGGCGATGAAGCCGTGCCAGCAGCCCAACGACTGCGTGTACTTGGTGGGGTCGCCGTCGTAGGCGGCCATGTCGGCCCGCATCAGCGCCGCGGTGTAGCGAGCGACGTCGAGGCCGGTCTTGAAGCGATTCTGCAGGCGCATGCGGGCGACGGCCTCGGCCGACACCCCGTTCCAGGTCGGCTGGGTCTCAAGGAGCGACCGGGCCGCCTCGACCTCACTCTGATACGAGGCAGGGGCCTGGAAGGTGCTGATGCCGCGGGGCTGGTAATTCATGTGCCTGATCCTTTCACGACGATGGCACCGCCATCGACATTCTTGACAATGCATTGCGAGATGCGTGTCAGAAGCTAAACGCGAGAAAGCCTAGCTCGTATAGTAGTCTTGTATTTGAATGGTGATGTCATGTAACATAGGTGATTGTAATAAATGTCACTTTGTAAAACTTGTAAAGAATATAGGTCAGTAAGACTGCCTTACGACTTTGGAGACCTGAGAATGCCCGCCGGATCCGGTAAGAAGCTCTTCGTCGGCCCGCGCTTCCGGCGGATCCGGCAGCAATTGGGGCTGTCGCAGACTCAGATCGCCGAGGGGCTCGGGATCTCGCCGAGCTATGTCAACTTGATCGAGCGCAACCAGCGTCCGGTGACTGCGCAGATCCTGCTACGGCTGGCCGAAACCTACGACCTCGACCTGCGCGACCTCGCGACCGCCGACGAGGACCGCTTCTTCGCCGAACTCAACGAGATCTTCTCCGACCCGCTGTTCCGCCAGATCGACGTTCCCAAGCAGGAACTGCGCGATCTGGCCGAGCTTTGCCCCGGCGTCACCCATGCGCTGCAACGGCTCTATGCCGCCTATACCGAGGCCCGCCAGGGCGAGACGCTGGCCGCGGCGCAAATGGCCGACCGCGACGTCGGCACCCGCTATGAGGCCAATCCGGTCGAGCGCGTCCGCGAGCTGATCGAGGCCAACCGCAACTACTTTCCGGAACTCGAGCAGGCCGCGGAGACTCTGCGCGACGGACTGAACGTGCCGGCCGAAGAGCTTTATGCGGCACTGGCGGCACGGCTGCGCGAAAAGCATTCGATCCAGACCCGCATCATGCCGGTGGACGTGATGCGCGAGACGCTGAGGCGCTTCGACCGCCATCGGCGCCAGCTCCTGATCTCCGAACTGGTCGACCCGCCCGGCCGCGCGTTCCAGCTCGCCTTTCAGCTCGGCCTCGTTGAATGCGCGCAGCATCTGGAGACCATCATCGGCCGCGCCGGCGCGCTCGACGACACACCGCGCCGCCTATTCCGGATCACGCTCGGCAACTACTTTGCGGCCGCGGTGATGATGCCCTACCCGGCCTTCCTGGCCGCGGCAGAAGCGTTGAACTACGACATCCATCTGCTGGCGCAGCGCTTCAATTCCGGCTTCGAGCAGGTCTGCCATCGGCTCACCACCCTGCAGCGGCCGAACGCGCGCGGCATCCCGTTCTTCCTCTTGCGCGTCGACAATGCAGGCAATGTCTCGAAGCGATTTTCGTCGGGCACGTTCCCGTTCTCGAAATTCGGCGGCACGTGTCCGTTGTGGAACGTGCACTCGACCTTCGACACGCCTGACCGCCTGCTGAAGCAGGTGATCGAGCTGCCGGACGGTACGCGCTATTTCTCGATCGCGCAGATGGTGCGCCGCCCCGTCGCGCCGCACCCGCTGCCACAGCCGCGCTTCGCCATTGGCCTCGGCTGCGAGATCCGTCACGCCGCGCGCCTCGTCTACGCTGCCGGCATCGATCTGGAGAAAACGGAGGGCACGCCGATCGGCGTCAACTGCCGTCTCTGCGAGCGCGAAAACTGCGCCCAGCGCGCCGAGCCGCCGATCACGCGCACCCTGATCCTGGACGAGACGACGCGGCGGGTGTCGAGCTTTGCATTCTCGAATGCGAGGGAGCTGTAAAGCACACCGCTGTCATGCCCCGCGAAGGCGGGGCATCCAGTACGCCGCGGCTTATCGGTTCAATCCCTGCCGTCTCGGAGTACTGGACGCCCGGTCAAGCCGGGCGATGACAGTTGAATGTGCGGCTGCACCCAATCCCTACGCCAGCGTATGCACGATCACCGGCCCGGCGGCGGCGCGGGCGTCGCCTGCAAGCAGCGCGCCCAGATCCTTCTCGATCCAGGCGATCGCACGCCTGTTCGCCTCCTCCGCCTGCTCGAATTTGTCGAAGATCGAAATCGCCGTGACCGTGTCGTCACCGGCATAGACGACGTAATAGGCGCGGAAGCCGTCGACGTCGCTGATGATCGGAACGGCGCCTTCCTTGATACGGCGCGCCAGCTCTTCGGCGCTCCCGCTTTTTGCCTTGGCCTGACGGATGGCGGCATACATGGCATCCTCGCTTCCGGCTATCTGGTTTGAGGGCTTGGTGCCCGGACCGCATGCTACGCCGAAGCACGCGGGCAATCCACGCTTGGTTAACTCGGCGCTAATTCAGTTCCGCGATCCGCAACGATCGATTAAGCACGCCTCAACATCGCTGCCTTAGTCTCGCCCCACTCACTTTTCGCAAACAACGGCGGCTTATTCTGCCGCGTGAAGTGACATCAGGGGGTTCATCATGCGCATTGCGTTGCTGCTGACCGCGACCATTGTCGGCGCGCTCTTTGCCAATCCATCCCATGCCGGACCGCTGGATGCGTCCTCCGGCGCAGCGCAGGCGTTACCGCCGGGCTTCCAGAGCTACCGCGGCTACATGTTCGACCTGTCGGAGAATTCCGACCGCAAGGATGTCGACAAGCTCACCGACAATGTGAAGAGCCAGATCGACGTGGTCGAGGCTGCCGGCCTCTCGCCGCGCGTGCTGCGCTTCTTCCGCACCGTCCCGATCATCGCCAGCGAGCTGGCCTGCCTCGACGAAGGCGCCGCGACCGCGTGCTACGGCCGGGTCACGCCTGACATCCAGCGCACCGCTCCCCGCACGCTGACGGTCTGGGACCCCAACAAGCAGCGCTGGAGCAATCCGAACGCCGTCGACCTCGCGGTCGATTCCGGCCTCGGCGTGATCATGCTGCGGCCGGATATGATCCGTTACGAAAAGGAAGCGGTGCTGCTGCACGAGCTCCTGCACGCCTACCATGCGCGGCTGTTGCCGGACGGCTACGCCAACAAAGGCGTGATCGGCTATTACGCCTACGCCAAGTCCAAGGATCTCCTGCCCAAGGAATCCTATGCGCTGAAGAATCACATGGAATTCTTTGCGGTGACCGCCAGCATCTTCCTGGCCGGGAAGAGCGAATTCCACGACCCGAAGTCGCGCGAGGCGCTCAAGGAGAAGTTGCCGGACTATTACAAGTATCTGGTGGGGGTGTTCGGCTTCGACCCCGATCCGGCAGCTGCGAGCGGCCCGGTCGCCTCGCTGAAGTAAGACAGACAGCGCAAAACCAAGGCAGAGAGCCGCGCGCACAGCGCGGCTTTTTTGTTTTGGTCACCGGAAGCTGCGGATGACGCGCGGCCGGGAATTGCCAAGGTGGGGCCCGATCTGCATAGTCCCGCCCGCATCGATACCGTTTTCGAAGAGGATAGAACAACATGGCGGACGCCGACCTGGATGTCGTGATCCGGCAACTGGCCAGACAGCTGCATACGGGCCTGATGACCCGCGCCAAGGAGCGCCGGGATCGATTCAACGGCCTTGCGGCCAAGGCCAAGGGCAAGGAGACCGGCGACCGCTTCAAGATGATGGCCAAGGCCACCATGGAGCAGGCCGTTGCCGCCGCCAAGCGCCTGCAGATGTCCGCCGACAACGTCGCCGACAGCTACGCGCGGTCGATGCGGATCGCCGCCAGCACACCGGTCGCGGTGAAGGTGGAGAAGAAGGCGCCCAAGGAAAAGCCGGTGAAGAAGGCGAAGAAGGCCAAAACCAAGAAGTAGGAGCGCACTTTCTTCCTTCTCCCCTTGTGGGAGAAGGTGGCGTGAAGCGCCGGACGAGGGGTTGTTTCCGCGAATTCAACTGCAGCAGACTCACGCGCGGAGAGATACCCCTCACCCGTCTCGCCGCTTCGCGGCGAGCCACCCTCTCCCACAAGGGGAGAGGGTTGCAGCGGCGCACGCAGCTCTAGATATCTCTACCGCCCTGGCGGCCGAGTCGGCTCGGCGCTCGCGAGTTCAGCGAGTTTTGCGCGTGCCGCGTCGCGGGTGCGGGCATCCTTGCCGGCGGGCAGCGCCAGCGCGGCTTCGAAATCGGCGCGCGCTTCATTCGCCTGGCCACGCGCCAGGAAGGCGAGGCCGCGATCGAGCCGAGGCTGCGCATCGGAGGGGTCGAGGCGGACCGCGGTGTTGTAGCTCAGGATCGCGCGATCGAGATCGCCGGCGGCCGCGAGCGCGAGACCGCGCTGGTGATAGGGCGCGGCGTGCCTGGGATCATGCGCGATCGCCTCGTCGTAATCCTCGATGGCAAGTTCGAGGTCGCCGTTCTGCCGGCGCGCCAGCGCCCGATCGCGATAGAGCGAGGCACGGTTGGGATTGAGATGGATGGCCTCGTCGAAATCCGCGATCGCCCGCCGCCAGTCGCCGTGGCGCAACGCGATCCGTCCGCGCCCCTCATAGGCGAACGCGATCAGCGAGCCGCGCAGCGGCGAGAAGCCGATCACCGCCGAACAGATGTCGGGCTCGTCCTCGTCTCCGCAATTGACGACGGTGTGCGTGGACAGGCCAATCAGCACGCCCACGACGATCAACAATGGTACTGCAGCTTTGGTCATCTTCGACGGTGGCAGGCAGAGGGCCGGCCACGCATCCCCTTTCGCAGGAACTGTCACGGCAGGGTGTTAACACCGGCCGGGACCGTCCTGTGTGCGACAGGTCACAAAGCGTGCAAATTAGAGCCGCTGCTGCGTCAGCCCCAAGGCCCGCGCGAGGAGGAGCGGCCCCACGGGCTCCGCGGCGGATAGTTCTCATTGGCGCCGACCGACGGCGACGCCTGCGCACCGAGCTCGGCTGCGAGCTCCTGAAGCGCCGCGATGCGATTCTGCGTCGAGGGATGGGTGGCAAACAGATTGTCCACGCCGTGGCCCGACAGCGGGTTGATGATGAACATGTGCGCGGTGGCGGGATTTCGTTCCGCCTCGGCGTTCGGGACCTGATGCGCCGCGCCTTCGATCTTCACCAGCGCCGATGCCAGCCACATCGGCTGACCGGCGATGCGTGCGCCGAGATTGTCCGCGGCGTATTCGCGGGTGCGGCTGATCGCCATCTGCACCAGCATGGCGCCGATCGGGGCGAGGATCATCATCAGGATCGAGCCGACGATGCCCGGGCCGTTGTTGTCGCGGTTGCCGCCGAAGAACATGCCGAACTGCGCCAGCATCGAGATCGCACCGGCAATGGTCGCGGTCACAGTCATCAGTAGCGTGTCGTGGTGCTTGATATGAGCGAGCTCGTGCGCGATCACGCCCGCAAGCTCCTCGCGGCTGAGCTGGTGCATCAACCCGGTGGTGACCGCAACCGCGGCATTCTCGGGATTGCGACCGGTCGCAAACGCGTTGGGCTGCGGCTCGTCCATCAGGAACACGCGCGGCGTCGGCAAGCCGGCGCGGGCCGCTAGCTCGGCCACGAGCCCGACCAGCTCCGGTGCGCTGCTGCGGTCGACCTCATGGGCGCCATACATGGACAGCACCATCCGGTCGGAGTTCCAGTAGGTGAAGAGATTGGTCGCCGCGGCAATGACGAGCGCAATCATGGCGCCGCCGGCACCGCCGATCAGATAGCCGACGCCCATGAACAGGGCGGTGAGGCCTGCGAGCAGCATTGCGGTACGAAGATAATTCATGGCCGTCTCCCGAGGCCGGCCGTAGCCGCTGGAGGCGTTGCGGGCCGGCGAGCATGAGGTAGGGATGACCCCGGCCCGCCCGCAAGGTTTCAAGGTGCGTCGCGGAGCCGCGGCACTGGTTTGAGGTCAATCGTTCCATTAAGCTTGGCCGAGAATCCAAGCGTCTCCTCCCCTTGCGGAAACCTCATGCTCCAGACCCGATTTGCGATCGCGGCCGCCGCCCTGCTCACGCTCGCCCTTCCCGCCTCTGCCCAGTTCGCGCCGCCGCCGGCAAAGCCCGCGGCTCCCAGGGCCACTGGGCCCTCGCCGCGCGCGGCGTCGTGCCATAACGGGGCGAACTTCGATCGCTTCCTGGTCGACGTGAAACAGCAGGCCGTTGCCGCCGGCGTGTCGCAGCGGACGATCGCGGCGGCCTCGCCTTACCTCGTCTACGACCAGGGCATCGTCAATCGCGACCGCGGCCAGCGCGTGTTCGGCCAGCTCTTCACCGAATTTGCCGGCCGCATGGCCGCGCCCTATCGCATGCAGAACGCCCAGCAACATATCAAGCAACATGCGGCCGCGTTCGCGCGCGCGGAAAAGGAATACGGTGTGCCGCCGGCAGTGATCGCCGCGTTCTGGGGACTGGAGAGCGATTTCGGCGTCAACATGGGTAATCTGCCGACACTGAAATCGCTGGTGTCGCTGGCCTATGATTGCCGCCGCTCGGAGATGTTCGTGAACGAGACCATCGCCGCGCTGAAGATCATCGACCGGGGCGACCTGCATCCGGACGAGATGGTCGGCTCCTGGGCCGGCGAGCTCGGTCAGACCCAGTTCCTGCCCGTGCATTACGTCAACTATGCCGTCGACTATGACGGCGACGGCCGACGCGATCTCCTCCGCAGCGAGGACGACGTGATCGGCTCGACCGCGAACTACATCGCCAACGGCTTGAAGTGGCGGCGCGGCGAGCCGTGGCTGGAGGAGATCAAGGTGCCGCAGAACCTGCCGTGGGATCAGACCGACCTCACGGTGCAGCTGCCGCGCTCAAAATGGGCGCAGCTCGGGGTTACCTATCCCGACGGCCGGCCGCTGCCGAACGACAATCTCGCGGCCTCCGTGCTGCTGCCGATGGGACGCTTCGGTCCGGCCTTCATGGCATACCCGAATTTCGCGGCCTACACCGAGTGGAATAACTCGCTGATCTATTCGACCACCGCGGGCTATCTCGCCACCCGCATCGCGGGCGCGGCTCCGATGCGAAAGCCGTCCACACCGGTCGCGCAGCTGCCATTCAACGAGCTCAAGCAATTGCAGCAGCTTCTGGTCCAGGCTGGCTTCAATGTCGGCAAGGTCGACGGCGTGCTGGGCCAGCAAAGCCGCGCCGCGGTGAAGGCGATGCAGATCAAATACGGTCTGCCGGCCGATTCCTGGCCTACGGCCGAACTGCTCGCTCGCATGCGTGGGGGCACGGCACAGGCGCAGCCAGTGGGGACGATCCGGTAAGCACCAGGATCGCTGTCATGCCCCGCGAAAGCGGGGCATCCAGTACGCTGCGGCCTTCAATCACAGCTGCTCGGAGTACTGGATCGCCCGGTCAACCGGGCGATGACACGAGGGTATGACGCCGATAGCACCACAGCCCGCTCGGTAGAATTTTCGCACTGCACAAGCCCCTCCGGCGATTGTATTTTTCCATGACGTTCCCATGTGAGTAGCTCAGGTTTCTCCTGAGATTTCCCACTTTTGAAGCGAGCATCACATGTCCTTCCACGACGCCGTCGTTCCCGCCTATTTGCAAATGTTGAACAGCCTGATCGGCCTGCTCACGAAAGCCGAAGCGCATTGTGCGGCCAAGAAGGTCGACCCCAGCGTCCTGCTGGGCTCCCGCCTGTTTCCGGACATGCTGCCGCTCTCGAAGCAGATCCAGCTGGTCAGCGATTTCGCAGCCAAAGGTTGCGCCCGGCTGACCCATAGCGACGTGCCCTCCACACCGGACACCGAGACCAGCTTTGCGGAGTTGAAGCAGCGCCTGGCGAAGACCATCGACTACGTGAAATCGTTCAAGCCCGAGCAGTTCGAGGGCGCCGACACCAAGGACGTCACCTTCCCGGCCGGCCCCGACAAGTCCATCACCATGAAGGGCCAGCAATTCCTGAGCGCGTTCTCGCTGCCGAACTTCTATTTCCACGCCGCAACCGCCCACGGCCTTCTGCGCCACGCCGGCGTCGAGATCGGCAAGCGCGATTTCCTCGGCGCGAACTGAAAGGCGATTATTCAGACGGCCGCGGCGGGAGATCGAATCTGCTGCTGCGGCTGAAATTGCACATGCTCTATGCTGCGCGGCTCGGCTGCGCATCTCGCCTGCAGTTTCTGTATGGCTCCTCCCTTGCGCTGATTGCCGCAATGCACAAGTGTTCCGGATCTCTCACCGCCTGGAAGCATTCTCATGAGCCGTTCGACCAAATTGTTTGAGACCTACAAGCTCGGCCCGATCACGCTGGCGAACCGTTTCGTGATGGCGCCGCTGACGCGCAACCGCGCCGTTCCCGGCACCTTCGTACCGGGCGCGCTCGCCGCTGACTATTACGCCCAGCGTGCCTCGGCGGGGCTTCTGATTACCGAAGCGAGCCAGGTCTCACAGCAGGGCCAAGGCTACCAGGACACCCCCGGCATCTACTCAAAGGACCAGGTCGCCGGCTGGCGCAAGGTCACCGATCAGGTGCATCAGCGCGGCGGCAAAGTCTTCATCCAGCTCTGGCATGTCGGCCGCATCTCGCATGTGGACCTTCAGGCCAATGGCGCAGCGCCGGTGGCGCCGAGCGCGATCCGCGCCAAGGGCAAGACCTTCGTCAACGGCACTTTCGCCGATGTCTCCGAGCCCCGTGCGCTCGAACTCTCCGAAATTCCAGGGATCATCGACGATTTCAGGCGCGCCACGAAGAATGCGCTCGAAGCCGGCTTCGATGGCGTCGAGATCCACGGCGCCAACGGCTATCTGCTCGAACAATTCGCCAAGGACGGCACCAACAAGCGTACCGACGCCTATGGCGGCTCCATTGAAAACCGCGCGCGGCTGATGCTGGAAATCTCCAGGGCCGTTGTAGCGGAGGCTGGCGCCGATCGCACCGGCATCCGCATCTCGCCGGTGACGCCGGCCAACGACATCTCGGATTCGAACCCGCAGGCCCTCTACGACCATATCGTCGACGGCCTCGCCGCGCTGAAGCTCGTCTATCTCCACGTCGTCGAAGGCGCCACCGGCGGTCCGCGCGACATCGCGCCGTTCGACTATGCGGGCCTGCGCAAGCGCTTCCCCGGCGCCTACATCGCCAACAACGGCTATGATTTCGAGCTCGCTGCCAAGGTGCTCGAGGCGAACGCGGCCGATCTCATCGCCTTCGGCAAGCCGTTCATCTCCAATCCCGATCTGGTCGAGCGGCTGAAGCAGGGCGCGGCGCTGAACGACTGGGACAAGAACACGTTCTACGGCGGCGGCGCGAAGGGATACACGGATTACCCGACGCTGGCCGCTGAACCCGCGGAATAGCCTCTTCTCCACGCATGCGCTGTCATGCCCCGCGAAGGCGGGGCATCCAGTAATCTGTGGCTTCCGGGTTCGACCACGCCCGTCTCTGGAATACTGGATCGTCCGCCTTCGCGGACGATGACACCGAGAATGTTGAAAGTGTGTGCCACAAAGAAAAAAGGCCGGGATTGCTCCCGGCCTTTCGTCGTTATGCTGATGTGCCTTACTGCAGCGAAGCGCGCTTCGGGGGCTGTGCCGGCCACGACTTGATCAGAGTGTCGTAGTCGACCGTCTCACCCTTCGGCTTCTCGTTGGCGAGCTTGCGCTGCGGGGCAATCGTGCCGTCCTTCTGGGCCTTGGCGAACCAGAACTCGGCCGACTCCTTCTTGTGCAGCTTCGGACCGCAGGCGCCCTGCACGCCCGACTTCTCCAGACGCTCCATGACGGAGTCCTGGGCCGCGGCAAGCGAGTCCATCGCGGCCTGCGGCGTCTTGGCACCGGACGACGCATCGCCGATGTTCTGCCACCACAGCTGCGCCAGCTTCGGATAGTCGGGCACGTTGTTGCCGGTCGGGGTCCACTGCACGCGCGCGGGCGAGCGGTAGAACTCGATCAGGCCGCCGAGCTTCGGCGCACGCTCGGTGAACGACTTGTCCCAGATGTCGGATTCACGGATGAACGTGAGACCGACATGGCTCTTCTTCAGCGACACCGTCTTGGAGACGATGAACTGGAGATAGAGCCAGGCCGCCTTGCGGCGATCCGGGGGAGTCGATTTCAGCAGCGTCGCCGAACCCGCATCCTGGTAGCCGAGCTTCATGCCTTCCTTCCAGTACGAACCGTGCGGCGACGGAGCCATACGCCACTTCGGCGTACCGTCCGCGTTCATCACGGCGATGCCCGGCTTCACCATGTCGGCGGTGAAGGCGGTGTACCAGAACATCTGCTGGGCGATGTTGCCCTGCGCCGGCACCGGACCCGACTCGGAGAAGGTCATGCCCTGGGCCTGCGGCGGAGCATACTTCTTCATCCACTCGAGGTACTTGGTGATCGAGTAGACCGCGGCCGGACCGTTGGTGTCGCCGCCACGCTCGACCGAGGAGCCGACCGGACGGCAGCCTTCCATGCGGATGCCCCATTCGTCGACCGGCAGACCGTTCGGGATGCCCTTGTCGCCGTTACCGGCCATCGACAGCCAGGCGTCGGTGAAACGCCAGCCGAGCGACGGGTCCTTCTTGCCATAGTCCATATGGCCATAGACCTTGACGCCGTTGATCTCCTTGATGTCGTTGGTGAAGAACTCGGCGATGTCTTCGTAGGCTGACCAGTTCACGGGCACGCCAAGCTCGTAGCCATACTTGGCCTTGAACTTGGCCTTGTAGTCGGCGTTGGTGAACCAGTCGTAGCGGAACCAGTAAAGGTTCGCGAACTGCTGGTCGGGCAGCTGATAGAGCTTGCCGTCCGGCGCCGTGCCGAACGACTTGCCGATGAAGTCGTTGACGTCGAGCATGGGGTCGGTGACGTCCTTGCCCTCGCCGGTCATATAGTCCGACAGCGCGATGGTCTGGCCGTAGCGGAAGTGGGTGCCGATCAGATCGGAATCGTTGATCCAGCCGTCGTACACGTTCTTGCCGGACTGCATCTGGGTCTGCAGCTTCTCGACGACGTCACCTTCCTGGATGATGTCGTGCTTGAGCTTGATGCCGGTGAGCTCGGAGAACGCCTTGGCCAGCGTCTGCGACTCATATTCGTGGGTCGTGATGGTTTCGGAGACCACGTTGATCTCCATTCCCTTGAAGGGCTCGGCGGCCTTGGCGAACCACTCCAGCTCCTTCTTCTGGTCTTCCTTCGACAGCGTCGAGGGCTGGAATTCCGCGATCCACTTCTGGATCGCGGCGTCGTCGGCGGCGCGCACCGGCGCCGAGACGGCCAGCGACACCGCGACGATGGCGGCGACGCTGGACATCGTCAGAAAGCTATTCTTGGTCAATGGACGTTCCCTTCTCCTAAACTGCCGCATGTTATTCCTCCGTTGCAGCGACAAACTTTTTACAGGCCCGGGTTGGTCCCGGATCTGGCCGTTCCTTCGCGGGCTAGACCGTGCGGAAAATGAGTACGGCCGTGGCCAGCGAAATTCCTGATGCGATCCAAAGGCGCGAAATTTCAACTCCGTCCTCGCCGATCGGCAGCGTGGCGAGGGGGTCGGTGCCGGCGAAGGCGATCCACAGCAAGTGGATGACCGCCGCCGTGATCAGGGAGATGAACAGGCGGTCGCCGCGCGTGGTCGGGATGCGCAGCACGCCGACGCGCTCGGCTTCGGGATAAGCCGCCCCGAGCCAGGTCATCACAGCCAGCGTGCAGGCGAGCGCGACAAAAAAGATCGCCGTCGGCGGCGTCCAGGCCATCCATGCAATCCATTCCATTGATGCCTCCCTAGACCCGACCGAGCGCGAAACCGCTCGCGATATAATTGCGGACGAACCAGATCACGAGTGCGCCCGGGATGATCGTCAGCACGCCGGCTGCCGCCAGCAGGCCCCAGTCCATGCCCGCAGCCGACACCGTGCGCGTCATGATCGCCGCGATCGGCTTGGCCGAGACCGAGGTCAGCGTGCGCGCGAGCAGCAGCTCGACCCAGGAGAACATGAAGCAGAAGAAGGCGGCGACGCCGATGCCGCTCGCAATCAGCGGCACCAGGATCTTGATGAAGAAGCGCGGGAAGGAATAGCCGTCGAGGAAGGCGGTCTCGTCGATCTCGCGCGGCACGCCGGAGACGAAGCCTTCCAGGATCCACACCGCCAGCGGGACGTTGAAGATGCAGTGCGCGAGCGCGACCGCCCAGGGCGTATCGAACAGCCCGATCGCCGAATAGAGATTGAAGAACGGCAGGGCATAGACCGCGGCCGGCGCCATGCGGTTCGAGAGCAGCCAGAAGAACAGATGCTTGTCGCCGAGGAAACGGTAGCGCGAGAACGCGTAGGCCGCCGGCAGCGCCACCGAGATCGAGATGATGGTGTTGAGGACGACATATTCCAGCGAGTTGATATAGCCGGAATACCAGCTCTCATCGGTGAAGATGCGCTTGTAGTGCTGGAGCGTCGGCGCGTGCGGCCACAGCGTCATCGTCGAGACGATCTCGGCGTTGGTCTTGAAGCTCATGTTGACGAGCCAGTAGATCGGCAACAGCAGGAAGATCAAAAACAGCGCCATGATGAGGCGACGGCCGGGGATCGAATGCATCACGCGGCTCCTTCCTGCGGCTTCCGCTCGGCGCCGGCATTGGTCATGACGGTGTAGAAGATCCAGCAGACGATCAGGATGATGAGGTTGTAGACCAGCGACAGCGCGGCGGCCTTGCCGAGGTCGAACTGGCCGAGCGCGATCTTGACCAGCTCGATCGAGACGAAAGTCGTCGAATTGCCGGGCCCCCCACCAGTCACCACGAACGGTTCGGTGTAGATCATGAAACTGTCCATGAAGCGCAGCAGCACCGCGATCAGCAGCACGCGGTTCATCTTCGGCAGCTGGATCGCCTTGAACACGGCCCAACGCGAGGCGCCATCGATCTGCGCCGCCTGGTAATAAGCCTCCGGGATCGACTTAAGTCCGGCATAGCACAGCAGCGCGACCAGGCTGGTCCAGTGCCAGACGTCCATCACGATGACCGTGACCCAGGCGTCGATGTCGTTGGAGACGTAATTATAATCGATGCCGGTCGCATTGAGGACATAGCCGAGCAGGCCGATGTCGGGACGGCCAAAGATCTGCCAGATCGTGCCGACCACGTTCCACGGGATCAGCAGCGGCAACGCGAGGATGACGAGGCAGGCCGCAACCGTCCAGCCCTGGCGCGGCATCGACAGCGCGACGACGATGCCGAGCGGCACCTCGATCGCGAGGATCACCAGCGAGAAGAACAGATTGCGGCCGAGCGAAGCCAGGAAGCGGCCGCCGAGATCGGTCGAAGGATCGAGCAATTCCTTGAACCAGCCGACACCGTTCCAGAAGAACTGGTTGTTGCCGAAGGTGTCCTGCATCGAATAGTTCACCACCGTCATCAACGGCAGCACTGCCGAGAAGGCGACGACCAGGAACACCGGCAGCACCAGGAACCAGGCTTTTTGGTTGATAGTCTTGTCCATCAGGCGGCTCCCTCCACCAGAAGGCTGTCGGCATAGACGTGGACGTGCGACGGATCGAATTTCAGGCCGGCCGTGCCGTCCGGGCTGGTGAAGCCGGCCGGCGCGCGCGCCGCTAGCTTGGCGTCACCGAGCCGCGCGCGCGCGAAGCGGATCCGGCCGAGGTCGTCGACGCGTTCGATCTTCGCACTGAGCAGGCCGGGCGCCGGCGCCACGACCTCAACGAATTCCGGACGGACGCCGATCTCGATCTTCGCGCCAGCAGGCAGCTTGTCGTAGCTGCGGTTGAGCGCAATGACGTGACCGCCGATCTTGGCCTCACGGCCCCTCACCTCGGCCGGCAGGATGTTCATGCCGGGCGAGCCGATGAAATAGCCGACGAACGTGTGCGCCGGCTTGTCGAACAACTCGGCCGGCGTGCCGCTCTGCACCACGCGGCCGTCATGCATGACTACCACGGTGTCGGCGAAGGTCAGCGCCTCGGTCTGGTCGTGGGTGACGTAGATCATCGTCAGGTCGAGCTCGCGATGCAGCGCCTTCAACTTGGAGCGGAGCTGCCATTTCAGCTCGGGGTCGATCACGGTGAGCGGCTCGTCGAACAGCACGGCGGCAACGTCGGAGCGTACCAGGCCGCGGCCGAGCGAGATCTTCTGCTTGGCATCGGCCGTGAGCCGCGTCGCCTTGCGGTTCAGATAGGGCTCGAGGTCGAGCAAGCGGCCGATCTCGGCGACCCGCTTGTCGATCTCAGCCTTCGGCACGCCGCGGTTCTTCAGAGGGAACGCCAAATTTTGCCCCACCGTCATGGTGTCGTAGATCACCGGAAACTGGAACACCTGGGCGATGTTGCGCTTCTGGGTTGACAGCGGTGTGATGTCCTCGCCGTCGAACAGGATTTTCCCCCGCGACGGCGTGATGATGCCGGAGATGACGTTGAGCAGCGTGGTCTTGCCGCAGCCGGACGGCCCGAGCAGCGCATAGGCGCCGCCCTGCCGCCAGGTCATGGTGACAGGCTTGAGAGCAAAGCTGTCCTGCGGGGCATCATTGCCGCCGTAGGAGTGGGCGAGATCGACGAGGTCAATGCGGGCCATGTCGCATCCCCCTCAGGCTTTTTTCTTTGACGCGTTTTCTTCACGCGAACCGCTCGGCACTTCGCTTGAAAACGCTATGGGACCGGGTGCCGCGACCAGCCGGTCGGCAGCATCGAAAACGAACACGTCGTTGGGATCGAGCACGGCATCGAGCGTCTGGCCGGGCTCGAATTCGTGCACGCCGTGCAGCACCGCCACCCAGTTCGATCCGTCGCGGGTCAGATGCACGAAACTCTCCGAACCGGTGATCTCGGTCACCGTTACCGTGGCATGGAAGGCGTGGCGGTCAGTCTCGCCATTGGCAAGTGCGAGCTGATGGGCGCGAAATCCGACGCGATAGGCGCCGTCCGCGAGCGAGGAATAGAGACCGGACGCCGGCGCGGCAATGCCGCCCGCATATTGCACGGAACCGTTCTTCTTCTCGATGCCGACGAGATTCAGCGGCGGATCGGAGAACACCTGCGCGACCCGCAAGGTCTGCGGATGACGGTAGACCTTTGGAGTCTCGCCGATCTGGAGCGCCTCTCCCTGCCACATGCACACCGTGTTGCCGCCGAGCAGCAGCGCCTCGGTCGGCTCGGTGGTGGCATAGACGAAGATCGCGCCGGAGGCCTCGAAGATGCGCGGCAGCTCGGTGCGCAGTTCCTCGCGCAGCTTGTAGTCGAGATTGGCGAGCGGCTCGTCGAGCAGCACGAGGTCGGCGCCCTTCACCAGCGCGCGCGCCATCGCAGTTCGCTGCTGCTGGCCGCCGGAAAGCTGGAGCGGCGTGCGCTTCAGGAACGGCTCGAGCCGGAGCAGCCGGGCGGCTTCCGCAACGCGCGCCTCGATTTCGGCGCGCGGCTTGCCCTGCACGCGCAAAGGCGAAGCGATGTTCTCGTAGACCGACAGCGAGGGGTAGTTGATGAACTGCTGATAGACCATGGCGACCGAGCGCTGGCGCACGTCGACCCCGGTGACGTCCTTGCCGTTGACCAGCAGCTTGCCCGATGTCGGTTTGTCCAGGCCAGCGAGCAGCCGCATGATCGAGGTCTTGCCCGACAGCGTCGGCCCGAGCAGCACGTTGAGCGTGCCGCTCTCGAGCGTCAGCGAGACGTCGCGGATGTGTGGGACCCCGTCGACAGTCCGGGTCACGTGATCGAGTGTCACCGTCATGAGCGTCCTCCGGCTTCCAGCAGGGGACTTTGCTGCACGGCGTGGGTCCTGATCCAGTCGTCCAGCGCCGCGATCTCGTCGGCACTTAGTCGCAGGCCGAGCTTGGAACGGCGCCAGACGATATCTTCGGCAGTAACGGCCCATTCGTTGGCGATGAGATAGCGGACTTCGCGCTCGGTCAGCGTCGCACCGAAGGCTTGGCCGAGATCGACCGCCGATTTCGCATCCCCAAGCAGCTTGATCGCCCTCGTGCCATAGGAGCGCGCCAGGCGCCGCGCATGCTCGTGGCTGAGGAAAGGATAGCCGCGCTGAAGCTCGGCGATCAGGCCGTCGACATCGGACACGCCCATGTCGCCGCCGGGCAGCGGCCATTTGCCGGTCCAGCCTTCGCGTGCTTTCGCACTGCGAAGATAGGGCGCGAGCCGCTCCAGCGCCTCCTCGGCGAGACGGCGATAGGTCGTGATCTTGCCGCCATAGATCGACAGCAGCGGCACGCCGCCGGACGTGTCGAGCTCGAACACATAGTCGCGCGTCGCGGCCTTGGCTTCGCTGGCCCCGTCGTCATAGAGCGGACGTACGCCGGAGTAGGTCCAAACCACGTCATCGGGCGTGACAGGCTTGGCCAGATATTCGCTCGCCGCCGTGCAGAGATACTGGATCTCTTCGGCCGTCGCCTTCACCTTGGCGGGATCGCCGTCATAGTCGCGGTCGGTGGTGCCGATCAGCGTAAAATCGTCCTGATAGGGAATGACGAAGATGATGCGGCCATCTGCATTCTGGAACATGTAGGCGCGGTCGTGGTCGTAGAGTTTTTTCACGACGATGTGCGAGCCCTGCACCAGGCGCACCTTGGCTTTCGCGTTGACGCCGGCGCCGCGGCCGAGCACATCCTCGACCCAGGGCCCGCCGGCATTGACAACCGCACGGGCCTGGATCGACGAGCGCGCGCCTGTCAGCGTGTCGATCATGCTGACGGTCCAGATGCCGTCTGACTGTTTGATATCCGTCGCGCGAGTGCGGGTGCGGATCTCGGCGCCCTTATCGGCGGCATCGCGTGCGTTGAGCACGACGAGACGGGCGTCGTCGACGAAGCAGTCGGAATATTCGAACGCGCGGCCGTAGCGGTTCGGGATCAGCGGGCGGCCGACCTCGTCGCGTCGGAGGTCAACCGAGCGCGTCGCCGGCAACAGATGACGGCCACCGATGTGGTCATAGAGAAAGAGGCCGAGGCGCAGCAGCCAGGCTGGCCGCAGGCCCGCATGGTGCGGCAAAACGAAACGCAGGGGGCGAATGATGTGCGGCGCGATGCCCCAGAGAATCTCGCGCTCGATCAGCGCCTCGCGAACCAGCCGGAACTCGTAATATTCGAGATAGCGCAGGCCGCCATGCACCAGCTTGGTCGACCAGGACGACGTCCCGCTCGCCAGATCGTTCATTTCGCACAGGAAAACCGCGTTGCCGCGGCCCACCGCGTCGCGCGCGATGCCGCAGCCGTTAACACCGCCTCCAATAATGGCGAGGTCGAAAATACGATCCAACAGACGCATCCCCCGGCGACCGCCCGTTCAATCGAGCGGTTACTTTCGCTTTTGATTAGATCACACCAAAAAACGAAAGCAAGATGAAAGAGGAGAGAAACGAAGTGAAAGCGGAACTTTTAAGTGGGCACACGGGGGGCGAAATAGGCAGTTCAGGCGGGATTTGAGCGGCATTATTGCTCTTGAATAGTCGTCGATGACCCTTATTAGTAAAAATAGTCATATTGGTCGTTATTGCATGACAGAACACACTGCACCAGATTCACCCGCGACGGACTCGTGGACGCTTGCCAACGCCAAGGCCCGGCTCTCCGAGGTGATCGATCGTGCCCAAGTCGGCCCGCAAATCATCACCCGACACGGCAAGCCCAACGCGGTGATCGTTTCCGTCGAGGAATGGGCGCGCAAGACGGCGCGCAAAGGTACCTTGGCCGAATTCCTGCTGGCTTCGCCGCTGCGCAGCGGCGACCTCGAGCTTGAACGCGTGCACGACGCGCCGCACGACGAGCTGCCGTGAATCTACTGCTCGACACCAACGTGTTGTCGGAGGTCCAGAGGCCCGCCCCTTCGCCGAAAGTCTTGTCATGGCTTGATACGATCGACGAGGATCGTGCGTTCATCAGCGCGGCATCGATCGCCGAGCTTCGTCGCGGCATCGCGTTGCTGGAGGACGGCCGTCGCCGTGCAGCACTGGCCGCCTGGCTTGCCCGCGATCTGCCGGAGCGTTTTGCCGGGCGCACACTGCCGATCGACCACGCGGTCGCGGAACGCTGGGGTGACCTGATGGCTCAGAGTCGCAGAAGCGGCCTCGCATTGTCTGTCATGGACGGCTTCTTTGCCGCGACCGCGCTGGCAAACAACCTCATGCTCGTCACGCGCAATGTGAAGGATTTTGCGGTATTCGGCGTGCCGCTGCTGAACCCGTGGGACAACCCATAGTCCTACCTCAGCCGCACCACCGGCGCGGCCTCGGGCGCTTCTTGTGCCTCGGCCTGAGCCTCATCGACGTCCGCCCCCTTCGGCATCGCGGCCATCACCTCGATGCCCTTGCCGTGGCAGATGGTGGCGAGGCGCTCTGGCAATTCCTGGTCGGTGACGAAGGTCTGGATCTGGCTGATATGCGCGATGCGGACCGGCGCGCTGCGCCGGAGCTTGGTGGAATCAGCGACCAGCATGACGCTGCGGGCGTTGGCGATGATGGCCTGCGCCACCTGCACCTCGCGATAGTCGAAGTCGAGCAGCGCGCCCTCCTCGTCGATCGCGGACGCTCCGATGATGGCATAGTCGACCTTGAACTGGCCGATCAGCTGCGTCGCGGTCGAGCCGACCACCGCGCCGTCGGCGCGCCGCACCGTGCCGCCGGCGACCACCACCTCGATGCGGGGATGACGATAGAGCAGCATGGCGACGTTCAGATTGTTGGTGATAACGAGGAGGTCCTCGTGCGAGGTCAGCGCGCTCGCGACCTCCTCGGTCGTGGTGCCGATGTTGATGAAGAGCGAGCAGCCGTTCGGGATCAGCGAGGCGGCCGCGGCTCCAATCGCCTTCTTCTCGTCGGCGGCGACGAAGCGCCGCGCCTCGTAGGCGAGGTTTTCGACGCCGGATGCGATGATGGCGCCGCCATGAATGCGGGTCAGCGAGCGCCGCTCACAGAGGTCGTTGAGATCCTTGCGGATGGTCTGCGCCGAGACCTCGAACCGGCGCGCCAGCTCCTCGACCATGACGCGGCCCGAGGCTCGCGCGATGTTGAGGATTTCGGCTTGTCGATGAGTCAGTCCGGTCACGGCGATGGCCTCAAGTCAGGAAGCTGCATGGTGCGGCGGTTCGCGCGCTCGGTCAATGCGCGCGCCGATCACGGTTAACGGACGAAGGTCCTCACCATGCCATCGCGGCGGCGAGACGCGCCAGCAGCTCCGGATCGTCGAAGGCGCTGGCGGAGGCGATGGCCCCGGCGGCGACGAGATCAGCATGGCTGAGGCTGGTCCGGATACCGATGGTCGGAATGCCGGCCGCTGCGGCCGATTGCACGCCGGTGCGGGAGTCCTCGAACGCGATCGAGGCCATGGCGCTGGCGCCGGCAAAGCGCAACCCTTCCTGATAAGGCAGCGGATGCGGCTTGCCGTGCAACAGCTCGGCACCGATCACGAGCGCCTTGAAGCGGTGCGTGATGCCGAGGCCGGACAGCAGCAGCTCCGCATTGAGCCGCGGGGCATTGGTCACGGCAACCATGGGAATACCGGCCGCATCCGCCCTGTCGAGCAGCGCTATCAGGCCCGGCAGCGGCTCGATCTGCCCGGCAACAAGCGTGCGGAAGACTTCCTCCTTCTCATCGAGGATCAAGGCACGCCGTTCGGGCGCCTCGTCGGGCAGAAAACGCTCGCCGATCGATACATTCGCGAAGCCTTGCAGCTCTCTGGAGAAGCGCGCGTGATCGAAGACGTGGCCGCGAGGGCCGAGCACCAGATTGAACGCCTTCAAGTGCAGCGGATCGGTGTTGGCGAGCGTACCGTCGATGTCGAACAGCAACGCCCTGCCGATAGCCTCGATCATGTCCGTACTTTCCCGAATATATGACGCATCAATACGAAAGCCGTATCAATACAGCGTCAATCGCGCAATGACGCACGTGCATGACCAATACGCGACCCTCGACAAAGTCGCGTGCGACTGCAACACTCCATGCAAGACCAAAAAGGAGGAAACGATGACGATCAACCGACGCGATCTCGCTCTCTCGACTCTTGCCGTCCCAGCTCTTGCCGTCTCCACTCTTGCAGTTTCAGCGCTCACGACACCGGTGCTGGCGGCCTCGGCCGACGAGGAAGCCGTGGCGAAGAAGGTCGAGGCGTTCCGTCTCGCCCAGATCGCGGCCGATCCCAAGGCGCTCGGCGCACTCTGCGCCGAAGAGGTGAGCTACAGCCATTCCAGCGGCAAGGTCGAGGACAAGGCGACCTTCATCGCCAACGCCACCGACGGCAAATCCAAATTCCTGTCGATCGAGTACAAGGACCCGACCATCAAGGTCGTCGGCCCCGCCGCGATCGTGCGCTTCCACTGGGTGGCGGAACAAGAGATGGCGGCTGATGGGAAAAAAGTGCCGACCAACCTTCACATCCTGATGAACTGGCAGAAGCAGGGCGACGACTGGAAGCTGCTCTCACGGGCGGCGACGAAGTTGTGAACAACGGCTCTTCCCCTCTCCGTTGCGGGAGAGGGTGGCTTCGCGAAGCGAAGTCGGGTGAGGGGTTTCTGTCCGACAACGAATCCTCTCGCATTGGAATTCGCGGAGACGACCCCTCATCCGGCGCTACGCGCCACCTTCTCCAACAAGGCGAGAAGGGAAGGCAGAGTTCGCGGCAAAAGATTCCCACCTCTCGGGCCACACGCGGCCCGGAATGACCCGCGGGAGGACTAAGCCGCTTCCTTCACATCACCGTTAACCAGCTTGCGCGCGGCGCGCTCGGCTTCGCGGGCGTTGCGGAAGAGCTGGCCTTCGAGACGGTTGAAGCGGCTGGACGAGGCGAAAAAGCAGTAGCCTCCCTGGGAACGAACGACGATACCTGCGGTCTGCGAATCGACTTCGATGATGTAGCTGTCCGGCATGGTCCGTGGATTCCTCAGTGCGGGCAAACAACGGCAGTTCTGCCCAAAGGTTCCTGGGCATTTTGACGCCGTTCCACCCCGGATCGACACGCGACGGAGTACGCCGGGACCTCATCCGTTTTATGACTGGTTCTTGGCAAAGCCGCGGCGCCGTGACTCAGTCGCGCCGCGTTTGGCGTTGCCGCACGCATCAGACAGATGAGGCGCAACGCCGCGCGCGATTACGTCGCGATCGCGGTGTCGGTCGGGCGAACCGGCTGCGGGCGGCCGTGCTCGTCGATCGAGACGTAGGTGAAATTGCCGTCGGTGACGAGGAACGGTTGCTGCTCGCCGCGGCGCAGCGCCCATGCTTCCAGATGCACGGTGATGGAGGTGCGCCCGACGCGAACGAGGTGGGCGTGGACCGAAACGAGATCGCCGACATAGACGGCCTTGCGGAAGTTCATCGCCTCGATGGCGACGGTCACGGTGCGCGACTTCGCGACCTTTGACGCAAACACGCCGCCGCCGACGTCCATCTGGCTGAGCAGCCAGCCGCCGAAGATGTCACCGTTGGCGTTGGTGTCGGCAGGCATCGCCAGCGTGCGAATGCAGAGATCGCCGCCCGGCCCGGCATCGGCTTGCTCGTTCATGCCGCTCTCACTTGAAGATTGCTCACTTGAAATTGCTCACTTGAAATTGTCCCAGCCCGGATCCGGCGCAAAGCGCTCGCCGAATCTTCCGGCCAGCGCGCGCAAGGTGGATACGACATGATCCACGCCACGCGTGCGCGCATAATTCAACGGGCCGCCACGGAACGGTGCATAACCGGTGCCGAAGATCATGGCGCCGTCGACCATGTCGGCATCATCCACGATACCCTCGCGAAGCGCCGCGACGCAGACGTTGGACATCGGCAGCACCAGGCGGTCGATCATCTGGTCGGTGACGCGCGGACCGGTCTCGGGCAACGGCGCCTTCTCGGCCTTGCCGTCACGCCAGACGTAAAAGCCCTTGCCGGTCTTGCGGCCGAGTTCGCCCTTGGCGACCTTCTCGCGCAGCCAGGCCGGCGTCGGCGGCAGCAGATCGCCGAACTTGGTGCGCAGCATGTCGCCGACATCGAGACAAATGTCGAGCCCGACCTGGTCGGCCAGTTCGATCGGCCCCATCGGCATGCCGAACTGCTCCGCGGCGGCGTCGATCAGGCGCTGGTCGATCTTCTCGTCCAGCATCACCATCGCTTCCAGCATGTAAGGCGTCAGCGCGCGGTTGACGAGGAAGCCCGGCGAGCTCTTCACCGGCAACGACAGCCGATCGATCGCGCCGACGAAGGCGAGTGCCTCCTTCAGCACCTGCGTATCGTTACCGTCATGGCTGACGACTTCGACCAGTTGCAACCGCGACACCGGGTTGAAGAAGTGAAGGCCGACCAGCCGCTCCGGCCGCGCCAGCGTGGTGCGCAAATCCTGGAGCGGAATGCTCGACGTGTTGGTCGCGAGGATCGCGCCCGGCTTCATTCGCGGCTCGAGGCCGGCATAGACCTTCTGCTTCAGCTCGAGCTTCTCCGGGACCGCCTCAATGATGAGATCGGCGTTGCGAACACCTTCGCCATCCATGTCAGGCATGAGGCGATCGAGCGCGTCGCGCACCTCCGTGGGCTTGCGGATGATCTTGCCGTAGAGCTCGGCGGCGCGCTTGACTGCGCCCGCGATCGGCTCCGCCTTCATGTCGGCGAGCGAGACGCGCACCCCCTGCCCCGCGCACCAGGCCGCGATGTCGCCGCCCATGGCGCCCGCGCCGATGACGTGGGCATGCCTGATCGTGTTGCCGGAGCCTGCCGCTTTCTTCATCTGCTCGCGCAGGAAGAACACGCGGATCAAATTCTGCGCGGTCGGCGTCACCATCAGCTTGGCGAACGAGGCCTGCTCTGCCCCGAGCATCGCGGCCTTGCTGCCGCCATGGGTCTCCCAGAGATCGATCAAGGCATAGGGCGCCGGATAATGCTCGCGGGACGCGGCCTTCGCCGCCTCCGATCGCATCCGTTTGGCCAGCAGCCCGCGCACCGGGCCGAAATTCGCCGCACGCGTCAGAAAACCCGGCCGCGCCCGCTTGAGGCGGCCGAACAGCGCATCCTTGACGGCATTGCGAACGTGGCGCTCCTGCGTCACGGTGTCGACGAGGCCGAGCGATCTGGCGCGGCGGGCATCGATGGTGCGGCCGGTCAGCATCAGGGCCATCGATTGTGTCGGATTGACCAGCGCAGTGAAACGCGCGGTGCCGCCGAGACCGGGATGTAGCCCCAGCATCACCTCAGGGAAACCGAAGCGCGCGCCGTCGATCGCGATGCGCGATTGGCAGGCGAGCGCGACTTCGAGCCCGCCGCCGAGGCAGAAGCCGTGGATCACCGCGACCGTCGGCAGCTTCAGCGCTTCAAGATGATCGACCACCGCATGGGCGGCGCGGATCCGCGTCTCCACCATCCCGGCGTCACTGGCGCCGCGAAATTCGTTGACGTCGGCGCCCGCGATGAAGCCGGACGGCTTTGCGGAGCGGATCACGACGCCGGCAGGGCGCTCGGTCTCGATCGCCGCCAGCACGGCGTCGAACTCCTCCATCACCTCCGAGGACAGCGTGTTGGCGCTGGCGTCAGTGCGGTCAAACAGCAGCCAGGCGACACCGTCGGCGTCGCGCGTCAGCTGGAAGTGCTTGTAGGGACGATCGGCGGCGGGCTTGGGCCCGAGCTCCAGCACGCGGTCGCCGAGCGCGGTCATGATCCTGGAATCCATGGTCATACCGCCTCGATCAGCATGGCGCCGCCGAGCCCGCCCCCGATGCATTCGGTGGCAACGCCGCGCCGCGTGCCGAGCCGCTTCATGGTGTTGACGAGATGCAGCACGATGCGATTGCCGGACGTGCCGACGGGATGCCCGAGCGAGATAGCGCCGCCATCGACGTTGAGTTTGTCGCGGTCGACCTCGCCGGCAGCGCCGTCCAGTCCCAAAATCTCGCGGCAGAACTTGTCGTCATTCCAGGCGGCGAGGCAGCCGAGCACTTGGGTGGCGAACGCCTCGTTGAGCTCCCAGGTCTCGACGTCCTGGATGGTGAGATCATTGCGCTTCAGTAACGGCGTCGCCGACATCACAGGACCGAGACCCATGATGCTTGGATCGAGTGCGGCCCAGTTGCTGTCGACGATGACGGCCTTCGGCGTCAGCTTGTGCCTGGCGACCGCTTCGTCGGACGCCAGGATCACCCAGGACGCGCCATCGGTGATCTGCGAGGAATTGCCGGCGGTGACCTGGCCCCAGGGACGCTCGAACACGGGCCGGAGTTTTGCGAGCCTCTCGGCCGTCGAGTCCGGACGCACGCCATCATCATGGTCGAAGAATTTTCCGTCGCGGGAGAACGCGGTTTCGACTTCGCCCTTGAGAAAACCTTCCGCCTGCGCATGCGCGAGCCGGCGATGGCTCTCGGCGGCATAGGCATCGGACTGCGCACGGGTGATGCCGAAGAGATGGCCGACGACTTCGGCCGTCTGGCCCATGTTCAGATCAGTAATGGGATCGGTCAGCCCGCGCTCGAGGCCGATGATCGGTTTGAGATCGCGCGGCCGCAGCTTGAAGGCCGCGGCAAGCTTCGCGGCGACGCCCTTGGCGGTGGCGAGGCCGGCGAACCAGCGCACGCCGGAATTGGGCCAGACCAGCGGCGCGTGGCTCAAGGCCTCGGTGCCGCCGGCCAGGATCATGTCGGCATGGCCCTCGCGGATGTAGCGGTACGCGGTGTCGATCGACTGCATGCCGGATCCGCAATTGATCTGAACGGTGAAGGCGACCATGTCCTCGCCCATGCCGAGCCGGAGCGCGGCGACGCGAGCCGGGTTCATTTCGTCCGCGATCACGTTGACGCAGCCGAGGATGACCTTGTCGAAGGTATCAGGCGAAAACGGCTGACGCGCCAGCAGTGGCCGACCGCATTGCACGGCGAGATCGACCGGCGTGAACGGCCCCGGCCCCGAACGCGCCTTCAAAAACGGCGTCCGACTGCCGTCGACGATGAAAACCGGTCGTGCCATCAGCTCGCCGCCCTCTGTTCACCGAGTTCCTGGAAGAACTGATGCACGTCGCCGGTTTTCTTGTAAATCGGCGACAGCGCCTCCGGCGCAAAATCGTCGACCTCGATCACCTTTGTAACGGCTTCGCGGGCCGCGGCCAGCTGCTCGCCCTCCGCCTGCGTGATCACACCCTTGGCCACCGCATCCTTCCAGTCGCTCAGATGAGCCGCGCGCATGCGCCTGGCGATGGCGTCCGTACCTGCGATCAGGTTGAACGCGCGCTCCAGCCGGGCGAAGCCGCCATCGTCGTCGACATAAGCGAGATCGGGCGTGAGGCGGTCGCGCGCGGCCGACAGCTCCAGCACGAGGCTCGCGCATTGATGCACGACCCGGTCGGAGGGACCCAGCACGCGGGCGCCGAAGGGCTGGACCACGAATTTGAGGATGCCTGCGACGAAGCGGTTCGGCAGATTGGCGAGAATCTCGGCAAGCCGGTTCTCGATGGTCCGAAAGCCCGTCGCCATGCACCATTCGAGCGCAGCAAAATCCTCCTTCTGCCGGCCCTCGTCCTGCCAGCGCTTCAGCGCGGCAGAGAGCAGATACAGCTCGGACAGGATGTCGCCGAAGCGCGCCGACAGCATCTCTTTGCGCTTGAGCGCGCCGCCGAGCGTCAACAGCGCCATATCGGCGCAGAGGGCAAAAGCCGCCGAGTAGCGCGAGAGCTGACGATAGAATGGTCTGGCGTCACCCGCATCGGGTGCAAGCGCGAAGACACCAAAGCTCCAGCTCCGGCCGAACGCGCGCAAGAGTGTCTCGAAGCTGTGGCCGACATGTTTCCAGAACACCTTGTCGAAGGCGGTGAGCCCGCGCTCGCGATCGGCATCGGCAAGCGCATTCATCTCGTCGAGCAGATAAGGATGGGCGCGGATGGCGCCCTGTCCGAACACGATGAGATTGCGGGTGAGGATATTGGCGCCCTCGACGGTGATGCCGACCGGAACGGCGCGGTGGAGATTGCCGAGATAGTTTTGCGGACCGTCGATCACGGCCTTGCCGCCATGGATGTCCATAGCGTCGTCGACCGCGGTGCGCATCCGCTCGGTCGCGTGCAGCTTCATGATGCCCGAGATGACGGCGGGATGGATCCCGGCATTCAGTGCCGCGCAGGTCAGCCGTCGCGCCGCGTCGAGCTGATAGGCAGTGGCGACAATGCGGGCGAGCGGCTCCTCGACGCCCTCGAATTTGGAGATGGAGATGCCGAACTGCTCGCGGATGCGGGCATAGGCGCCGGTGGTGCGGGCGGCATAGGCGGCGCCGGCGGCGGAGAGCGACGGCAACGAGATGCCGCGGCCGGCGGCGAGCGCCGTCATCAGCATCTTCCAGCCCTGCCCCAGCCGCGCCTGGCCGCCGATGACGTAGTCGAGCGGAATGAAAACGTCGCGGCCCCAGTTCGGACCGTTCTGGAAGACCTGCATCGAGGGCAAATGGCGTTTGCCGATTTCGACGCCGGGAAGATTGGTCGGGATCAGCGCCACGCTGATGCCGAGCTCTTCCTGGTCGCCGACGAGATGATCGGGATCATAGGCCTTGAAGGCGAGGCCAAGCAGCGTCGCGACGGGGCCGAGCGTGATGTAGCGCTTGTGCCAGTTGAGCTTCAGGCCCAGCACCTCCTGGCCCTCGAAGGTGCCTTTGCAGATGATGCCGGTGTCGACCATCGAGGCGGCATCAGAGCCGGCCTCGGGGCTGGTGAGGCCGAAGCAGGGAATGTCGCGGCCATCGGCAAGACGCGGCAGCCAGCGCTGCTGCTGCTCCTTCGTGCCGAAGTGCATCAGGAGCTCGCCGGGGCCCAACGAGTTCGGCACCATCACCGTCACCGCGGCGGCGATCGAGCGGGTCGATATCTTGCGCACCACTTCCGAATGCGCATAGGGCGAGAAGCCGAGGCCGCCGAACTCCTTCGGAATGATCATGCCGAAGAATTTTTCGCGCTTGACGAAGTGCCAGACATCGGGCGGCAGGTCGCGCCATTCCCAAAAGATCTTCCACTCGTCGAGCATGGCGCAAAGCTCGTCGACGGGGCCGTTGAGGAAGGCCCGCTCCTCTTCGGTCAGCGTTGCCTGCGGGACCTTCAGCAGCTTCGACCAATCGGGGTTGCCGGTGAAGAGATCGGCGTCCCACCAGACGTCGCCGGCCTCCAGCGCCTCGCGCTCGGTGTCCGACATCGCCGGCAGCACGCCGCGCGCCCAGGAGAAAATCGGCTTGGTCAGGGTGTCGCGGCGGAAGCTCATGGCGGACCTCATGCATCGGCGCGGTGATCGGGCATTTTAGCGGAAAGTGGCCGGCGGCGGTGAAGACTTCGCCTGCGGAAAGACGCGAATTGACGCGGCCGGGCAGCCGCCCAGGGGCCATAACGGCCGAGGCGTGGTGGCAGTTCCGGGAGGGGATGGCTTCGCGGTCGGCCGGTCTAATCCGGCCGCACCATCTCGAACATGTTTTCCGGCTTGATTTCGAAATAATCCCCGCTGCGGCCGGCGCGTACGATCGGGCGGGCGGCGGCGGTCTGGTAGACGCCGTCCTTGATCATGGCCTTGTCGATGTGGACGGCAACGACCTCGCCGAGCGTCAGCCAGGCATTGGCTTCCTTGCCGTCGGCGCCCTTGAGGCGGACGATATCGGACACCTTGCATTCGAAGGCGACGGGACTCTCGCCGACGCGCGGCACGTTGACGAGCCTGCCGGGCACGGCGGTGAGGCCCGCAACTTTGAACTCGTCGACCTCAGGGCCAACATGCGCCGCAGTCGCGTTCATGTGCCTGGCCAGGTCCATGGTGGCGAGGTTCCAGACGAACTCGCCGGTCTGCTGGATGTTTTCGACCGTGTCCTTCCAGTTGGTGGAGGAGAAGCCGATGATCGGGGGGACGTAGCAGAAAGCGTTGAAGAAGCTGTAGGGCGCGAGGTTGACGTGGCCGTTGGTGTCGCGCGACGAAATCCAGCCGATCGGCCGCGGCGCGACGATGGCGTTGAAGGGATCGTGCTTGAGGCCGTGGCCCTTGGCGGGCTCGTAGAAGTGCAGGTCTTTGTCGGTCACGCGCTGTTTCCTTCTCGTCATTGCGAGCGCAGCGAAGCAATCCAAAATCCCTCCGCAGAGACAGTCTGGATTGCTTCGCAAAGCTCGCAATGACGGAGTTTGTTGATCCGTCCTTGCCCGCCATCAGCCGTCATTCCGTGGCGGTCGGCCTGCTTATAGGAGGAAATCCGCCGCCGCGTCAGTGGCGCGGGGACAATCCCGCGATGACGAAATCGATCATCTGGTCGATGGTCGGGCCCGGCTTGGTAGCGCACTGGGCGATCATCTGGGGGGGGAAAAAGCGCATCATCGCGGTGCAGGCGCACAGCGCAGCCAGTTGCAGGTCCGGCGCCTCGAACTCGCCGGAAGCCACGCCTTGCGTGATCATCTGGCCGATGACCCCGGCAATGCACTCCATGTGGTTGACGCAGACGTCCCAGTCCTCCTGCATCGCGATCTCGACCATCTCGTGCAGCTTATTGTCGCCGACATAGCGCTCGGTGTTCATGCGATTGATGGTGGTGAGCAGCTCACGGAATCGCGGCAGTACCGGACCGGGCCTGGCCACGATCCGCTGCGCTTCCAGCTCGACCTCGCCCATTAGCGAACGGGCCACCGCCTGATGGATCGCCTTCTTCGATTCGAAGAAGCGATAGACGTTGGCGGGGCTCATCTTGAGCTCCTTGGCGATGTCGCCGACCGTGGTCTTGAGATAGCCGATCTGGCGGAACAGCCTCTCGGCCACCTCGAGAATGCGTTCCCGGGTGTCGCCTTCGATATGTTCCGAAACCAGTGTCATCTGTCAGACTCGTCAATCAGCAGTTCATCTTCACTTATTCAGCCGCCTCAGCAAGCGGAATTGCGTTCTGGTCATCGCTCCCATGCTGCGGCGCGGCAGGCTGCTCGGGCGTGCCCGCCTCATCCAGGCTCTTGCGGAACCAGAGGGCGTAGAGGCCCGGCAGGTACAGCAGCGTCAGGAAGGTCGCGACGAACAAGCCACCCATGATGGTGATCGCCATCGGCCCCCAGAACGCCGAGCGCGACAGCGGGATCATGGCGAGGATGGCGGCAAGCGCCGTCAGCACCACCGGACGGGCGCGGCGGACGGTGGCCTCCACGATCGCCTCGCGGCGGGTCAGGCCGTGCGAGACGTCGGTCTCGATCTGATCCACCAAGATGACCGCGTTGCGCATGATCATGCCGGCAAGCGCGATCAGGCCGAGCAGCGCCACGAAGCCGAACGGGGCGTTGGCGATGTTGAGCCCGAACGAGGCGCCGACAATGCCGAGCGGCGCAGTCAGAAACACCAGGATCAGGCGCGAGAAGCTCTGCAGCTGGAACATCAGCAGCGTCAGCATCACCATGACCATCAGCGGGAAGAGAATGAAGATCGAGGCGTTGCCCTTGGCGGATTCCTCGAACGCGCCGCCCGCCTCGATGCGGTAGGCCGGCTCCAGGTTGTCCTTGATCGCCTTCAGCTTCGGCGCGATCTGGCCGGTGACGTCGGGCGCCTGCACGCCGTCGACGACGTCGGAGCGCACGGTGATCGCCATGTCGCGGTTACGCCGCCACATGATCGGTTCCTCGTGCGCATACTCGATCTTGGCGATCTGCTGCAGCGGCACGGCCACGCCGTTGCGCGAGGTGATGGTGAGATCGCCGACGGCGCCGAGGTCGAGCCGCTCGGACGAGACGGCGCGCGCGACCACGCCGACCTTTTCGATGCCGTCGCGCACGGTCGTCACCTGCGAGCCCGAGATCAGCATCGACAGCGCCTGCGACACGTCCTGCGGGGTCAGGCCCATGGCGCGTGCGCGATCCTGGTCGACGACAAGCTTGAGGTAAGGCGACTGCTCGTTCCAGTCGAGCTGGACGTCCTTGACGCTCTTGTTCTGCCGCATGACGTCGCGGACCTGGTAGGCGATCTCGCGCACCTTGTTGGCGTCGGGTCCGATGACGCGAAACTGCACGGGAAAACCAACGGGGGGACCGAAATTGAAGCGGTCGACGCGCACGCGGGCCTCGTTGAGCGCGCCGTCGGCAACGGCGTTTTCAAGCTTAGCCTTGATGCGCTCGCGCGCCTCGACGCCCTTCGCGACGATGACGATTTCGGCAAAAGCCTCGTTCGGAAGCTGCGGATTGAGGCCGAGCCAGAAGCGCGGCGAGCCCTGTCCGACATAGGCCGTGTAGGTCTCGATGTCCTTGTCGTCCTTGAGCATGGTCTCGGCCTTCTTCACCGCCTTTTCGGTGACGTTGAAGGCGGTGCCCTCGGGCAGGCGAAGCTGGAGGAACAGCTCGGGACGCTCGGACAGCGGGAAGAACTGCTGCTGGACGTGGCCGAAACCGACGATCGAGGCGATGAAGACGCCGACGGTCGCGACCACCACGGTGATGCGGTGGTCGACGCACCACTGCACGATGGCGCGCAGGCCCCGATACATGCGGGTCTCGTAGACCGCGTGCGGATCGTGATTGTGGTGCACCTTGATGTTGGGCAGCAGCATGACGCCGATATAGGGCGTGAAGATCACCGCCACGAACCAGGACGCGACCAGCGCGATCGCCACGATCCAGAAGATGCTGCCGGCATATTCGCCGACCGCGGAATTGGCAAAGCCGATGGGGAGGAAGCCAGCGGCCGTGACCAGCGTTCCCGTGAGCATCGGAAACGCAGTGGATTCCCAGGCAAAGGACGCCGCACGCATGCGGTCCCAGCCCTGCTCCATCTTCACCACCATCATCTCGACGGCAATGATGGCGTCATCCACCAGCAGGCCGAGCGCGATGATCAGCGCACCGAGCGTGATGCGGTGCAGGTCGAGCGACATCGTGTTCATGACGACGAAGACGATGCCGAGCACCAGGGGCACCGACAATGCGACCACGATGCCGGTGCGCCAGCCAAGCGCCAGGAACGACACGAACAGCACGATGACGAGGGCTTCCATGAAAGAGTGTACGAACTCGCCGACCGCGTGCTCGACCACCTTGGGCTGGTCGGCGATCAGTTTGACGTCGACGCCCTGCGGCACCGCCTTCATGAATTCAGCCGTCGCCTTCTCGACCTCCTTGCCGAGATCGAGGATGTTGGCGCCCTTGGCGGTGACGACGCCGATGCCGATCGCGGCCTTGCCTTCCTGGCGCACGATGAAGCTCGGCGGGTCGACATAGCCATGGGTGACGGTGGCGATGTCGCCGAGGCGGAACACGCGGCCGTTGCTCTCGACCGGGGTTTCGGCGACGGCCTTGGCGCCGTCGAGCGCACCGGTGACGCGCAGCGGCACGCGCTGCGACGAGGTCTCGACCGTGCCGGCCGGCGTCACGTTGTTCTGCTTGGCGAGCGAATCGAACAGCGCCTGCGGCGTGATGCCGAGCGTGGCGAGCTTGGCATGGCTGAACTCGACGAAGATGCGCTCATCCTGGTTGCCGTAAACGTCGACCTTGGTCACGCCCGGCACCTTCAGAAGGCGCTGACGGAAACCTTCCGAGACCTTCTTGAGCTGGGCGTAGTCGGCGCCGTCGCCCGTCATCATGTAGAGGATGGAATCGACGTCGGAGAATTCGTCGTTGACGACGGGCCCGAGAATCCCTGCGGGCAGCTGGCCCTGCACGTCGACCAGCTTCTTGCGCAGCAGATAAAAGAGATACGGCACGTCCTTCGGCGGCGTAGAATCGCGGAAGGTCACCTGGAGCGCAGTGAATCCGGGCTTGGAATAGGTCTGCACCTTCTCGAAGTAGGGCAGCTCCTGGATCTTCTTCTCGATGGGATCGGCGACCTGCGCCTGCATTTCCTGCGCTGTCGCGCCCGGCCACAGCACGGAGACGTTGACCACCTTCACCGTGAAGAACGGATCCTCGGCGCGACCGAGCTTCTGATAGGAGAAGAATCCGGCGACGCCGAGTATGAGCATCAGGAACAGGATCAGCGTCGGATGGCTGACGGCCCAGGCCGAAAGATTGAAGCGCTTCATCGCACTCTCCAAAGATGATCCGGTTGCAAAAAACCACAGCCACTCTGTTGAACGCGTCGTCGCGAGGCAGCGAAGCAATCCAGGGGGCTGGGCAGGTTCTGGATCGCTTCGCCGCTTCAGCCCCAGCATTTGCGCTCGGGCCGAAACTCACCTCACACGACGTAACTCGTAAGCGAGACTTAAAAGGACAGTGACGACACGATCCGCACCCTCTGGCCCGGATCGAGCTTCTGAACGCCGAGGGCGACGATCTTGGCGCCCTCTTCGACACCACCGGTGATGACGACGTCGTTGCTCTCGTAGGACTTCACCACGACCGGCTTCAGCGTGACCGCGCCGTTGTCGTCGACGACGTAGAAGGACGGCTTGCCGCCTTCGTTGAACAGCGCCGACAGCGGCAGCCGCGCGACGCGTTCGGTGGCGGCGTCCGACAGCGTCAGCGTCGCGGTCATGCCGAGCGAGACCTTGTCGTCGGCCTCGGGCAGCGAAAACTTGGCAAGATAGGTGCGCGTGGCGGGATCCGCGGTGGGCGCGATCTCGCGCAGCTTGGCCGTGTACTTTTTGCCCGGCTCCGACCAAAGAGTGACGCTGGCGGCGCCCGATTTGGCACGTCCGACCAGCGTCTCAGGGATCGCGACGACCGCTTCCTTTTCGGCAAAGCGGGCGACACGGATCGAGGTCTGGCCTGCGGCAACCACCTGGCCAGGCTCGATCAGCGTTGCGGTGACGACGCCACGGGCGTCGGCGTTGAGCGTCGCGTAGGAAAGGGAATTGTTGGTCAGCTCGACCGAGCGCTCGGCCCGGTTCAGGCGGGCGCGGGCCTCGTCGGCAGCGGCGCGGCTCGAATCCAGCTGCGCGTCGGTGGTCCAGCCCTTGGCCTTCAAATCCTTGGCGCGCTGCTCGGCCGCGGCGGCCTGGGCCAGCACGCCGGTCGCAGCGGTCTGTTCGGCGACGGCTTGCTCGGCCTGGAGCTTCAGATCGACCTCATCGAGGACCGCGAGCGGCTGACCGATCTCGACGGTCTGGCCAACTTCGACCAGACGCTTGGCGACCTTGCCCGCGACCCGAAAGCCCAGATCGCTCTCGATCCGCGGCCTGATCGTGCCGACGAAGCTGCGCTCGGGCTTTTCGGCATCGTAGTGGGCGGTGGCGACCAGGACCGGCCGCGGCGGGTCGGCCTTTTCAGCGACGGTGTCATTGCACCCAGCGAGGGCGGCAGCCATCAGCGCCAGCGAAACACCGGCCAAAAGCCTCGAATAGCTGGACAAAACGGATCGGACGAACATCGGAGGACACTCCCTCGGCTGCAATGAGAGGAATGTCGACTAATCACTGATGAAAGTCAATAATCGTCAGTCATCAGGAAAGCGTGATCGTTAAGAGGTGGTAACCTCCCCGCTGCCCTTGGCGGAAAGCCCGGACTGTTGGAAGAGAGCGTCGCGCCGCGGCCCAGAGGGACCGCACGGAATGGGCCTGGCTTTCGCCAGGGCGACATTTCGAGGCTACCGCCCCTGTTCGGCGAACTCGTGCTTGCTGTCGTGGCCACCGATGAAGACCAGGATGCCGGCGATCAGCGGCAGCACCGCGAGCACGAGCAGTCCGGTCGAGGTCTGCCCGGTGGCTTCCTTGACCCAGCCGATCAGATACGGTCCGCCGAACCCGGCGAGATTGCCGATCGAGTTGATCAGAGCGATGGCGCCGGCCGCCGCCGTGCCGGAGAGCCAGGCCGTCGGCAGGGTCCAGAACACGCCGAAGCAGCAGAACACGCCGATCGCGGCAACCGTCAGCACGATCATCGTCAGGGTGGGGTCGGTGAGATAGCTGGAGACGCCGAGAGCGACGGCGGTGAGCAGCAACGGCGCGCCGACATGCATCACGCGCTCGCGCGTGGCATCGGAATGCCGCGCCCACAGGATCATTGCGATGGTGCCGAACAGATACGGAATCGCGGTGACGAAGCCGGTCTGGGCGTTGGTGAGGCCGAACGCCTTGACGATCTGCGGCAGCCAGAACTGCATGCCATAGAGCGCGCCGACGAAGCCGAAATAGACGAGGCTCAGCATGATCACCTTAGGTGAGGTCAGCGCCTCGCCGAGCGACATATGCTTCACCGCCTGCTTGGCCGCGATCTCGGCATCGAGCTTGGTCTTGAGCCAGGCCTTCTGCTCGGCCGAGAGCCAATCCGCCTTCTCTGGCCTGTCGGTGAGATAGAACCAGGTGACGATGCCGAGCAGCACGGAGGGAATGCCCTCAATGATGAACAGCCACTGCCAGCCCTTCAGGCCCATGGCCCCGTCGAGGCCGAGCAGCAGGCCAGAGACCGGCGCGCCGATCACGGTGGAGACCGGAACGGCGATGGCGAAGGCCGCGAGGAAGCGGGCGCGATATTCGGCCGGATACCAATAAGTGAGATAGAGGATGATGCCCGGGAAGAAGCCGGCTTCGGCGACGCCGAGCAGGAAGCGCAGCACGTAGAAGCTCGTGACCCCGCTCGTGAGCGCCATCAGCGCCGAGATGATGCCCCAGGTCACCATGATGCGGGCGATCCAGCGGCTGGCGCCGAACTTCTCCAGCGCCAGATTGCTCGGCACCTCGAAGATGAAATAGCCGATGAAGAAGATGCCGGCGCCCCAGGAGAAGATCAGCGGCGTGAATTTCAGCTCGGCATTCATGGTCAGCGCGGCGAAGCCGAGATTGACGCGGTCGAGATAGGAGAAGAAATAGGCCAGCACCAGGAACGGGATCAGGCGCCAGGAGATGGCGCGGATCGTCGAGGTCTCGATTTCCGACTTGGCTGCGCCGGTCGAACCGGCATAGGTCGTGGTCTGGCTCATGGCTTCCCCCGGGTTGTTGCTTTTATGGGCTGATCCGGGGTTTTGAGCATCGCCGCGAAAGAGTCAATGGAGCAAGCAATGCAAGGGGCGCAGCCGGCCACCACGTTGCGCTACGACAGAGCTCGGTGATCCCCGCCGCGCACAACTACTCTGCCAATTGAAACTTCGCAAAGCGATCGAGCTCCTCCTCGATCTTCCGTTTGAGCTCCTTGCGCCCCGCGGTCTTCTTCCCCTCGCCGACCCAGGTCCATTTCTGCATCAGCAGCTTCTTCGCCTGCCGGTCGGTCTTCAGATCGAGCGCGGCGACGATCTCGTCGCCGACCAGCACGGGCAGCGCGAAATAGCCGAGCTTGCGTTTGGCCTTCGGCACATAGGCCTCGAACAAATGGTTGTAACCGAAAATGAGATTGGTGCGCTTGCGCTGGATGATCAGCGGATCGAACGGCGACAGGATATGGACCAGATCCGGCGGCGCGCACTCGCCCGGCTCGAGCGCAGCCGGCACTGCCCAGTGCTCCTGCTTGCCGGCACCGTCGATGGCGACAGGCACGAGCTCGCCACGGCGGACGCGCGAGCCGATCAGGGCAGCCACCGCCGGCTTGCGCGGCGCGTTGAGATGGCAGACCGAATCGAGGCTCACGACACCTTGCGATCGCAGCGCGCGATCGAGCAGATAGACCGTGATGTCCTTTGCCGACGCCGGCTTCGGCAGCTTGTCCCAGCCGAAATGGCGCGTCATCAGCTCATAAGTCTTGAGCATGCCCTGGCGCTCGCTGACGGTCACGGCACCCATGTAGAAGGCGAGCTGCAATGCCCGCTTCGAGGGTTTTCGGCTTTGCCAGAGATGCTCCTTCTCGGTGAGCACGTCGTCCTCGATGTCGCGGATCGTCAGCGGGCCGGCGCGCACCAGCCGCATCACCTTGCGCATGTCGGCAGGTTTCACCGAGGCGAACCATTTGTGCCCCTCGCGGCGGTGCTCGCACATCGCCGGCAGGAAGAAGCGGAAGTCGCCGGCCGGCACGTAAGACAGCGCATGCGTCCAATATTCAAAGACGCTCTTGTCGACGCTCTGGGCATGGCGCAGGTCGGCGCGCCGGTAGGACGGAATCCGGCTGAACAGGATGTGATGATGGCAGCGCTCGATCACGTTGATGGTGTCGATCTGCACATAGCCGAGATGGGCGACCGCGTCGGAGACGGCTTGCGCGCCGTCACCGAACGGCGCGCGCTCGTCCAGCCGCTGGGCATGAAGCCAGATTTGCCGGGCCTGTGTCGTGGTGAGTGGAATCGGTTTGGGCGCGCGGGACATTGCGGAATGCAGTGTAGCGGGATTCGCATCCAGCCAAGAAGCCGATCCAGGAGCGGACAAGGAAAAACCGCGCCGCCATCTGCTGACAGCGCGGTCGGAAGGCGCTTGCTACTTCATCGACATGGCCTTCTGCGCCTTCATGTAATGCATGCAGGCGCTTTTCATCTTGCCGTTGCTCATGTCGGTGTTGGCCATGGCCATTTCCTTGTTCATGGCCGTCTTGGCCGGCGTATCCGCCGTGCCGCCCATCATGGCGGCGGACTTCATCATATTGTCGCTGGTGCACGCCATCATCGCGGCAGATGCAGGGGAAACGGCGAACGCGACCAAAGCTGCAGCTGTGAGCAAGATTTTCATCGAAAAGTCTCCTCCGTAAAACGAAACCGGCGTCATGCCGGCCTTCGCAATACGTATTCTCCGGCGAAGACGTTTTGTGGAGAAGACAATTTCTTGCTGCGGTGCGAAGACGGGAGGACTCATCGGCCGGCTTTCGGGGCTTTGGACCGGTCGCCGACGCTGCCTGTTGCGACATCGGGTTCGCACGAGGCCTTGCCGCGCTCCTCCGCCTGGCAGCGATAGACGTTGCCGGTGAGACGATCGACCAGCCACATGTTCTCGTCGGTTGGCGCTTGAAGCCCGACATAGCGGGAGGTCAGCCCCGTGATCAGTGTCGACAGCAGGATCGCCACCGCGATCATCGCCGCCCCGATATAGATGGGCATGGAGCTCAGGGACACGGTCCGATCCGGCGGGCCACTGCGATAGAACTGATAATCACTTGGCCTCGGCACTGGGTGGAACTCGGCTCCCTTCGTTTGCGCTTGTCGGAGGCTGTGCCCTGCTAGGCGTCCATCTGGCCGAAAAATTGTTCACAGACAGGCCAACACGCGACGGCTTTGCGACAATCGGTGAGCATGGGTTTCCTGGAGTGAACCGGCCCCGC
This sequence comes from Bradyrhizobium sp. GCM10028915, assembly GCF_042666195.1. NCBI lineage: Bacteria > Pseudomonadati > Pseudomonadota > Alphaproteobacteria > Hyphomicrobiales > Nitrobacteraceae > Bradyrhizobium > Bradyrhizobium sp. GCM10028915. The sequence goes on along the minus strand of NZ_JBHTFN010000043.1, from coordinate 97,795 downwards.
CGCCCGAGCGGCACCTCGGCGCGGCGGTCCTCAGTGATGCGGATCACGACAGGACTGCGACGGCTCGAACCATCGCCGGAGAGGTGTGCGACCACTTCTCTTCCCGCGCTGGCGCCCCTCCTCGGAGCGGACCGCGGGTCGGCTCTCTATGAACCGAAACCGCTTGAAATACGCTGCCGTGGTCCAGGACGGCCCCGTTTCCACCGTGACCAAGATCACACCAGGGCTTTTGAACCTGCCCTATGCTCGCAGCATCAAATAGCCATCAGGCGTCACAACGAGGATACGACAATGACCCGTTTCAATAAGTCTTTTGCACTGAAGGCGGTGACCCTCTCGGCAATTCTGTCGATGACAGCCGGCCTGGCGATGGCCGGCGACGGCAATGTCTCTACCAACCAGATCCTGGATGCACTGAAGCCGAAGCCCGTGACCCGGGGTCTGTCCGCAGGTCCGCAGGTTGATCCGGCGGTCCAGGCCAAGGAATCGACGTTCCTGAACACCGTGCGCAACCGCTCGACGCGGTCGCTGTCGACGGGCGAGCGCGAGCAGATTGCCGAACTCGCCGCGACCAAGCCGAAGATCGATCTGGAGATCCAGTTCGACTACAACTCGGCCGACATCGCCAAGACGTCGGTGCCGTCGGTACAGGCGCTCGGCAAGGCGCTGTCCGATCCCTCGTTGAAGGGCTCGACCTTCGTCGTCGCCGGCCACACCGATGCGGTCGGCACCGAGGCCTACAATCAGGGGCTCTCCGAGCGGCGGGCCGACACCATCAAGAAATACCTGGTGCAGAACTACGGTCTCACCGGTACCGATCTCGTCACCGTCGGCTACGGCAAGACCAAGCTGAAGGACGCCGCCAACGGCGCCGACCCGATCAACCGCCGCGTCCAGGTCGTGAACATGGACACCAAGACCGCGTCGAAGTAATTCCCAAATTGTCGCCCATCAAGACGCCGCCTGCCGTTCTCCCGGCGGGCGGCGATTTCATATCCAGCTTTGGAAGAGCATCAGCCGATTGAAGGTCTGCATCGATGTGCCGACGAAGGCCGCCGAGATCGGCAGCATGGCGGCAAAGCCGATCGCGACGACCCCGACATAGGCCCACAACAGCCAGCCCGGTAGACCGTCCCGCCGCAGCACGTAGACCAGCGCGAGCGACGCCACGGTCGCAGCCGGCAGATAGTAATAGATGAAGGCGAGCGTACGCGGCAGCAACGCCCAGGCGAGCCAGGACCCGAAATAGAAGACCGCGATCAGGAACGCATCCCGGCGACGCGCGACGACGAAATCGCGCAGCACGACGGCGAGCGCGAGCAGCGTCGGCCACAGCACCAGGGGGTTACCGAGAAAGACGATCGCGGAGACATTGTCGTCCACGGTCTTGTCGAACAGGAACCACACCGGGCGCGCGAGCAGCGGCCATGACGGCCAGGCGCTCATATAAGTGTGGCCGGCGATGGCAGTGGTGGTGTTGTCCGCGAAGATCCGGCGCTGCGCCTCGACCAGATCCGGCAGCGACACGCCGTGGAGTGGGACGAAGGCCGCAAGATATGTCATCGCGGGCAGGACGGTGAAGCAGAGCACGACGTGATGTAATCTGAAGTCGGGCCAGAGATCAGGCCGGTACCAATCCCCCGGCTTCGCGTCGGCAAACAGGGTGTGCCAGCCCTGCATCAGGCGGATCACCGCGACGATGACGATGCAGATTCCGAGCGGAAACAGGCCGCTCCATTTGCAGGCGGCCGCACAGCCGAACAGGCTGCCGGCAGCCGCGAATAATGCATGGGGACGATCCTTTCGAAAGCCATGCATGAAGGCGGCAATCGCGAGCAGGCCGAAGCCGAGTGCAAAAATGTCGAGCATCGCGACGCGCGCCTGCACGTACAGCATCTGGTTGCAGGCGGCGATCAGCGCGGCGGCGATCGCAGGCCCTTGCGCGGCGAACAGCGCGAGGCCGCACAGATAGATCGCGACGATCGCGAGCGCGCCGAACAATGTCGCGGGATAGCGCCAGCCCAGCGCGCTGTCGCCAAAGGCCGCGATCGATAGCGCGATCAGCTCTTTCGCCAAAGGTGGATGCATCGGATTGAGCATCGATTGCGACACCGCTGGTGCCAGCATCTGCCGCGCCGCCGGCACGTAGTGCACTTCGTCGAAGACGAACTTCTCCGGCGTCGTCAGGCCAATCAGCAGGGCAAGATGCGCGACCAGGAAAATCGCGACAGCAATCACTGCGCTCCGCGACACCTTCGGAACCGCAGGCAAGTCAAGTCGCGTTTGTGGGGATGTCTTGCGTGGCAATTTTGCGTCACCGCGGAGAATAATAGAGATCGCGGTTTTCATTGAACGCATTCTGCCGCAACTGTCACTAAGCATAACGCAGGTCTCGCGCTGCTTGTGATAATTCCGCCACATCGCAAGCGCGCGTGATCCGGTACGATCAGGGACACATCGATCGGTTGCGAAATGAATTTGCGTTTCTGGCTTTTCTCCACGCTGTTGTCGACCCTCTTGTGCGCGGCCCCTTGCGCCCAAGCCCAGACGCGCGTCGGTGAAGCCGTCTTGATCCAGAATGAAGTCGTTCGCGTGGCCTCGACCACGACGCCGATCAGCGTCGGCGACAGCATGCTGCGGGACGAGACCGTGCGCACCGGCGCCGGCAGCGCGGCTCGCTTCGTGATGGCGGACAGCACCAATCTGTCGCTCGGTCCGAGCGCCACGCTCAAGCTCGACCGCACCGTCTTCAACGACGAGCACAGCTATCGCGACGTCGCGATCCGCATGACGACCGGCGCATTCCGTTTCGTCACGGGACATTCCGAGAAGACCGCCTACAAGATCACGACCCCGCTCGCGACCATCGGCGTGCGCGGTACCACTCTCGATATCCTGTCCCAGCGCGGCCGCTCGGTCGTCGTGCTGCAGGACGGCGCCGCCAGTGTCTGCACGACGAGCCAACAGTGTGTGCAGCTCACCCAGCCCGGCGACACCGCAATCATCACCTCGACCGGCGGCAAGATCTCCATCAGTAAGACCAATACGCCGCCCTGGACCTTTGCCGCGACCTGCGCCGCGAGCGCGGGACTGTGCGCGGTCAGCCAATATGCGGACGCGTCGCCGACCATCACGCCCGCCCAAGACGACGGCATGCTGTGCGGGCGCTAACGATGGAAGTATTCAACGTCAGGCGCTTCATGCTCGCGAGCGTGCTGACCGTCGTGGCTGCGTTTGCGTTGATCGCGGTCGAGGCCCGTCCGGCGGCAGCCGCCACGATTTGCGAGTCCGAGTGCGGAGGGCCGACGCCCACCCCGGCGCCGAGCTATTCACCCTCGCCGACGCCGACCTACAGCCCCTCGCCCTCGCCCAGCCCCACCCCGTCATCGTCGCCGAGCCCTTATCCGTCATCCTCGCCGAGCCCGACACCGACACCAACCGGCGCGGATTCAAGCGGCAGCTCGATCGGCGTCCTTGCCAATCAGCGCTTCAACCAGATGATCACCAACCGGGTGCTTGGCACGGTGCTGCTCGGCGTCAACGAGCAGATCAATTGCAACAACTGCGTCAGCGCGTTCGGCTCCGCAGGCTCGTTTTCAGCGGGCATCCACGGCCGCAAGGAGCTGACCAACAATCTGTCGCTGCTCGCCGGCATCGCCTACACGCAGTACAGCGAGGGCGGCTACAACATCACAAGCGCTCCCATCGCCGCGTTCGCGCTGCGCTATGATTTCACCGACTGGGGCTCGTCGCGCCCGTTCTTCGACGTCGGCACGATCCTGACGCCGTGGGAGAAGGCGCGCTACACCCGCAGCTACAACACCAACCTCGGCCCGGTGAACGTCACGAGTTCGACCAACGCCTCGAACTACGCCGTTTATGGCCGCGCCGGCTGGATGAGCCGCGTGTCGCCCCGCGACGAGGTCGCCGCCTCGATCGAGGTCTGGCAGCTCTGGCAGCGTGTCTCGGGCTATACCGACAGCGCAGTGGCGTTCAATCCGTTCGACGCCAGCATCGCGACCGGCACCGACCGCACCAGCCTGGTCAAGATCGGCGGCCAGTGGACGCATCTCTACGGCAGCAATATCGAGGCCAACATTAACGGTGGCTGGGTGCAGTCATTCGCCAGCCATAGCGGCATCGTCGCCACCGTGACCGGTGACGGCATGGTGGTGCCGACCATGGGTAACCAGGGCTGGTTCGAATATGGCGGCCGGCTCGGCTTCCGCGTGCAGAAGGGCTGGATCGTCGACCTGTTCGCCAACGGCACGCTCGGCCCGCAGCCGGTGGGTAACACCATCCATGGCGGCGTGGGGCTGCGGATCAATTATTAGCGGCGGGCCTTCGCTCAGATTCCGCTGTCATGCCCCGGCTCGACCGGGGCATCCAGTACGCCGCGGCCGATCGATTGACCAACGACCGTCTCGGCGTACTGGATCGCCCGGTCAAGCCGGGCGATGACAGTGAGGATGTGGCAAGGGCACGCCCTTCACGCCGCCGACTTGCCCTCGAACGCCCGCCGCAGCGCCTCCACGTCCAGCTTCACCATCTTCATCATGGCCTGCATCGCGCGTGCGGCAGCCGCCTTGTCGGGGCTGGAGAGGAATTCGAACATCACCTTCGGCACCACCTGCCAGGCCACGCCCCAGCGATCCCTGAGCCAGCCGCACTGCTCTTCCTTGCCGCCATGGGCCAGGAACGCATTCCAGACGCTGTCGACCTGGGCCTGATCGTCGCAATGGATCATCAGCGAGATCGCGTGGGTGTATTCCATTTTCATGCCGCCGTTGAGCGCGACCAAAGGCTGTCCCGCCACCGAGAATTCGACGACGAGCACGGAGCCTTCCTTGCCGGACGGGCCATCTGAAACGTTGCGCTGAACATGCGTGATCGCCGAATTCGGCACGAGCGAGACGTAGAACTTCGCGGCTTCCTCGGCATCGCCGTTGAACCACATGCAGGGAACGACCTTGGACATCTTGAATGCTCCTCTTCGGTTTCTTGCTGTTGTGGGGTTAGATCAGGCGTTCGCCATGTCGGACTGCGCCGCGAAGGCTGCCATGTCCATCCAGTTCACGCCCCACATGTGGCCGTCCGGATCCTCGAAGCTGCGGCCGTACATGAAGCTGTATTCGTCCTTCGGGCTGGGATCGGCCACCCCGCCTGCAGCCGCGGCCTTGCTGACGATATCGTCGACCTCGGTCCGGCTATCGGCGGACAGGCAGAACAGCGCCTGGTTTGAGGTCTTTGCATCCGAGATCGGCTTCGGCGTGAACTGCCGGAATTTCTCGTGGGTCGTCAGCATCGCGTAGATGGTCTCGGAAAAGACCATGCAGCTCGCTGTTTCGTCGCTGAATTGCGGGTTCCTGGTCGCACCGACCGCCTCGTAAAAGGCAGTGGCGCGCTTGAGGTCGGTCACGGGCAGATTGAGGAAAATCATCCTGGGCATCGGAGCTCCTTGGGCGGGGTTCTGCCCAAGGACGGACGGCCAAGCGGCGATCCGACACGGCTTCCGGATCTTTTTTGGAGCCCTGCCCGCGAGGTTCTGTCACACAGAACCCGCTGGCTTTCAGGCGATCCTCACTTCTTCTCGTTCGGATCGCGGTGAATGGGATCGACCCACAGGACGGTCTCGGGCTTCTCGACCGGCTCGATATCGAGGTTGATCGCCACCGCCTCGCCGTCGCTGCGCACCAGCACGCATTCCAGCACCTCGTCCGCGCTGGCGTTGATCTCCTGATGGGGCACGTAGGGTGGCACGAAAATGAAGTCACCGGGGCCGGCCTCTGCGGTGAATTGCAGGCTCTCGCCCCAGCGCATCCGCGCCTTGCCCTTCACCACATAGATCACGCTTTCGAGATGGCCGTGGTGATGCGCGCCGGTCTTGGCGTCGGGCTTGATGCTGACCGTGCCCGCCCACAATTTCTGCGCACCGACGCGCGCGAAATTGATCGCGGCCGCGCGGTCCATGCCCGCCGTCGACGGAACGTTGGTATCGAGCTGGTTGCCGGGAATGACGCGCACGCCGTCATGTTTCCAGCGATCGTGGTGATCGTGGTCATGGTGGGAATGCGAATGGTCATGGCCGGTCATGGGACTTGCTTTCTATTGGTTCCGTGTGCGGCAAACTAACCCAAAGCCGCGACATCGAGCCATAACAAAATCGGAACCCTCATAACCGTCGAACGTTGTCTTGGCGAGCAAACCGCAGGAGAGTTTTATGGGTAGCACGACCGACAAGATCAAGGGCACCGCAAACGAGGCAATGGGCAAGGCCAAGCAGGGCGTTGGCGAAGCCACTGGATCCGAGCGCCTGAAGGGTGAAGGTGCAGTCCAGGAAGTGAAGGGCAAGGGCCAGCAGGCCATGGGCGACGCCAAGGACGCCGCGAAGGACGCGGTTGATCGCGCAGCCGCTGCGGCCAAGCGCGCGACGGAGTAACGGCGTCGCACTCAAAGCGAAAAGACCGGCCGAGAGGCCGGTCTTTTTGTTTGCGGGCTTACTTCACCCCGAGCAATTCCACGTCGAACATCAGCGTCGCGTTCGGCGGGATCACGCCGCCTGCGCCCCGGGCGCCATAGCCGAGCTGCGGCGGAATGATCAGCGTGCGCTTGCCGCCGACCTTCATGGAGGCAACACCCTCGTCCCAGCCGGCGATGACGCGGCCCTTGCCGATCGGGAATTCGAAAGGCTCGTTGCGATCCACTGACGAGTCGAATTTCTTGCCCTTCTGGCCGTTCTCGTAGAGCCAGCCGGTGTAGTGCATCACGCAGATCTGGCCCGGCTTGGGCGAAGCTCCGGTGCCGGCGACGCTATCGGTAATCTGCAAACCTGAAGCTGTTGTCATGGTCTTCCCTGCGGTCTGGGCCGAGGCCGTGGTGGAAACGAAATCGGACACGCCGGCGATCACGGTGATCGCGAGTGCCGACATGATGGCGAGGAGCATGCGCTGTAAACGCTGCATAAGAGACCTTCCGTTTGAGGCGCAAGGTGTCTAGTGCAACGCTGACGCCGTTTCCACCCCTCACACCTCGATATTTTCGAGCCGCACGGGCAGCTTGCGGATGCGCTGGCCCGTGGCGTGATAGATCGCATTGCAGATCGCCGCATTGGTGCCGACATTGGCGAGCTCGCCAAGGCCTTTCACGCCGGCCGGGTTGATACGGTCGTCCTGCTCGGAGAGCAGGATCACTTCGACACCGGGCACGTCGGCATTCACGGGCACGAGATAGTCGGCGAGATTATCGTTGACGTAGCGTGCATTGCGCTCGTCGATCTCGGTGGCCTCCAGCAGCGCCGAGGACATGCCCCAGATCAGGCCGCCCATGAGCTGGCTGCGCGCCGTGCGCGGATTCATGATGCGGCCCGCCGCAAACGCTCCCACCAGCCGGGGGCAGCGGATTTCATGGGTAAAGCGGTTGACGCGGACCTCGACGAACTCAGCACCGAAGGCATAGGCGATCTTGTCTTTCATCTGATGGCCACCGACGAGCCGCGCGTGCCCGCTGTGCATGGCCGTGAAGGAATCCAGCGGCGCGCCTTCGGGCTTCCACTCGCCGTATTCCTCGACGATGCCGACGCCGAGCGCGTCGAAGGCCTTCTCGAGATCGAGTGGACGATCGCTCTGCGCCGCCTGCGTGCTCGGCGCCTGGCTGATGCCGACAGTCTCCTTGGCCTTGTCGGCGAGGCTGTCGCTCGGCATCACGGCCTTGAACAGCCTTTGGCGAATGCGGTCGCACACCATCATCACCGCCGAGCAGGTGCTGGCAGTCGAGTTCGAACCGCCGGCAACGGGCGCCGGCGGCAGATCGCTGTCACCCAGGAAGACCGCGACCTTCTCCAGGGGCACGCCGAGCCGCTCGGCCGCGGTCTGGGCGATGACGGTATACGCACCGGTGCCGATCTCGTGACCGGCGATCTCGACCCGGGTACGGCCGTCGCGCTGGAGGCGGACGCGCGCGGCAGACGGCGCCATCTGCGTCGGATAGCAGGTGGCAGCACAGCCATAGCCGACCAGCCAGTCGCCGTCCGACATCGATTTCGGCTGCGGCGAACGCTGCGCCCAGCCGAACGCCTTCGCGGCCTCATCGAAGCACGCCATCAAGGACCGCGACGTATAGGGCTTGCCGCCGATCGGCTCGACGGTGGTGTCGTTGATGCGGCGGAGCTCGACGGGGTCCATGTTCAGCTTCACAGCGAGCTCGTCCATCGCGCTCTCCAGCGCGAAGAGATACGGCACCTCCGGCGGCGAGCGCATGAAGCCGGGCGTATTGCGGTCGGCGCGCACGATCGACACCAGACTTGCGACGTTCGGGCAGGCATAGAGCCGCGTCGTCGTCTTGGTGCCGCCGACGCAATAGGCATCCGGACGCGACGAAACCTCCGCGCCGTCGTGCCTCAAAGCCACCAGCTTGCCGTCCCGACCCGCACCAAGCCTGATCTCATGGCGCGTCTCGGCGCGGTAGGTGGCGATGGTGAAACCCTGGTCGCGGGTCGGCACCAGCTTGATCGGCCGGTTCAGGCGTTTGGCAATGCCGGCGATGATGGCAGTGCGGGACGTCATCGAACCGCGCGAACCAAAGCCGCCGCCGACATAGGGATTGACGACACGGACCTTGTCGGCGTCGATACCGAGCTGCTCGGCGACGCCGTTCTTCAGGCCGTAGACGTACTGGCTGCCCTCGTAGACGACGAGCTCGTCGCCCATCCAGGCGCAGCTCGTCGTAAACAGCTCCATCGGATTGTGGTGCTGGGTCGGCGTTTCATAAGAGGCGGTGAGCTTGACCTCGGCCGCGTCGAACGCCTTGGCGAAATCGCCGACCTCCGGGTCTTCCTTGAACTGTGCGTTCTGCCCCTTTGCCGCTGCCGTGGTGGTCCCCGGCGAGTCGAAGCTCGCACTCGGCGCCGCGGCCGTGTAGCTGACCTTGACGCGATTGGCGGCCTCGCGCGCCGCCTCGTAACTCTCGGCGATGACGACGGCGATGATCTGGCCGTCATGGGCGATGTCGGCCGATTTCAGCGGCTGGATCGTGGTGCCGGCATAGCCGCCATTGCTGAACAGTTTCGATTCCTTCAGCTTCGGAGCGTTCTCGTGCGTGACGATGTCGATCACGCTGCGGACCCGCTTGGCATCGTCGAGATCGAAACTGTCGATGCGGCCCTTGGCGATGGCGCTGGTGACCAGGAACGCGTAAGCTGGATTGTCGAGCGGCATGTCGGACGCATATGTCGCCCGGCCCGTGACCTTTGCGGCCGCGTCATAGCGCGGCACCGGCTTGCCCATGTTCGCTTTCGGCTCGGGAGCTGCAGCGGTCATGATCAGATCTCCATCGTTACGGCCTGCTGGAGCGCGCGCGCCACCACGCGCTTGCCGAGCGCGATCTTGAAGCTGTTGTGCCGGCGGCCTTGGGCGTCCGCAAACGCGGCATCGGCCACACGCTGCGCCAGACCGTCGTCGAATTTCTGTCCCTTCAGCAGCGCCTCCGCCTCGCGCGCCCGCCACGGCACGGTGGCGACGCCGCCGAGCGCGACACGCGCGTCCCTGATCGTGCCATCCTGCACGTCGAGCGCGACCGCAGCCGACGACAGCGCGAACTCGTAGGACTGCCGGTCGCGCGCCTTGAGATACACCGAGCGCGGCCAGCGGCCGGGAACGGAGAACGCAGAGATCAGCTCACCGGGCCGAAGCGTGGTCTCGATATCGGGCGTCCTGCCGGGTGCCTTGTGCAAATCCGCAAACGGCAGGTTGCGCGTTCCGGACCTGCCGGTAATCTCGACCATCGCATCGAGCGCGATCAGCGCCTGCGCAAAATCGCCGGGATAGGTCGCGATGCACTGATCGGACGTACCGAGCACCGCATGCATGCGATTGACGCCGTCCATGGCGGCACAGCCCGAACCAGGATTGCGCTTGTTGCAATTCTCATAGGAAACGTCGCGGAAATAGCTGCAACGCGTTCGCTGCATCACGTTACCGCCGAGCGTCGCCATGTTGCGCAGTTGGGCGCTGGCGGCGAGCTTCAGGGAATTCGCGATCACCGGATAGTGGCGCTGGATCTCGGCATGCGCGGCCACGTCGGACATCTTCGCGAGCGCGCCGAGCCGCAAGCCGTCACTGCCGGGCTCGATCGCCGACCAGCCCCGCGCCAGCGGATTGATATCGACGATCGCGGCGGGCCGCATCACGTCGAGCTTCATCAGGTCGATCAGCGTGGTGCCGCCCGCGAGCGGCTGTGCTGTAGCCTTCGTCAGCGGATTGTTCGCAGTTGCGGCAGCACTGAGCGCCTGCACCGCCATGTCGGGGTCTGTTGCCCTTTGATACGAAAACGGTCGCATGCGCCTAGCCTTTCATGATCTCGGGCGCGGCCTGCTTCACGGCGGCGACGATGTTGGGATAGGCGGCGCAGCGGCAGATGTTGCCGCTCATGTATTCGCGGATGTCGGCCTCGCTGCCCGCATGCCCCTCCTTGACGCAGGCAACGGCGGACATGATCTGGCCCGGCGTACAATAGCCGCATTGAAACGCATCGTTGTCGACGAAGGCCTGCTGCATCGGGTGCAAATGATCGTCGGTGGCAAGGCCCTCGATCGTGGTGATCTCCTGCCCCTCGGCCGCGAGCGCGAGCGTCAGGCACGACACCACGCGCCGGTCGTCGATCAGTACCGTGCAGGCACCACATTGGCCGTGGTCGCAGCCCTTTTTGCTGCCGGTGAGCTTGAGATGCTCCCGCAGCGCGTCGAGCACCGTCGTGCGGGCGTCGATGCGCAGGCGCTTGTCCTTGCCGTTGACCCGCAGCGTGACATCGACAGGAAGCGCCGGATCCTGGGCGGCCGACACGCTCGCATCCTGCGCGGCCGCACGCGCCGTCATGGGGACCAGCGCGCTGCCGGCAACGCCGGCCATGAAGGCGCGCCGATCGAATCCGGACGGTCCGGAACCTGATTTTTCGGACATGGAGGGCCTCCGCCGCTTCGAGAAAGAGCAGCGCACGCCTGCACCGCTCATCGGCCCTTAACCTGAAGCAATGAGCTCCGTTCCGAACGAGAAAGGGCGACGCAGCAAATGCCGCGTCGCCCTTCGTCAACTTTTCCTGATCTCGCGCGGGGAACTCCGTGCGCGGTGGTCAGTATCCGAGCGCGCAACCGTCTTTGCGCGGATCGGAACCGCCGGTGAGCGTGCCCTTGTCCCAGTCGATCCAGATCGCCTGCGCGCCGCCGAGCGGACCGACGACGCTGGTGGTCTTGTGGCCGAGCTTCTTCAGGCCTTCGACAATGGCGGCCGGCACGCTGTCCTCGAGCTGGTACTGACCTTCATAATGCAGGCCGCGCGGCATATCGATCGCCTCCTGCACGTCGCAGCCATAATCGAGAATGTTGGTCACCACATGGGTCTGGCCAACCGGCTGATATTGTCCGCCCATCACCGCGAACGGCATCACGGAACGGCCGCCCTTGGTGAGCAGGCTTGGCATGATCGTGTGCAGTGGACGCTTGTCGCCGGCGATGCAATTCGGGTGGCCGGGCTGGATGCGGAAGCCGCCGGCGCGGTTCTGGAGCAAAATGCCGGTCTTGTTCGAGACGATCGCCGAGCCGAAGGAATGCGCAACCGAGTTGATGAAGGAGCAGACGTTGCGGTCCTTGTCCACGACGGTGATGTAGATGGTCGACGGGTTCATCGGCGGCGCGACGTTCGGCAGGTCGAGCATGCCGTCCATGCGGATCTTGTCGATGTGCTCGTTGCAGTATTCCTTGGCGAGGATCCTGGCGACCTCGATCTGCATATGCTCGGGATCGGCGACATGCAGCTCGCGATGCATGTAGGCGATGCGCGCGGCCTCGGCTTCGAGGTGGAAGCGCTCGATGCTGAGCGGCGCGTATTTCGTCAGGTCGAAACGCGACAGGATGTTCAGCATCAGCAGCATGGTGAGGCCGGGTCCGTTCGGCGGGCACTGCCAGACGTCATAGCCCTTGTACATGGTCCCGATCGGCGTCGTCGTCTCAGTGGTGTGCGCGGCGAAATCGTCGAGCGTGTGCAGGCCGCCGATCCCGCGCAGGGTCTCCACCATGTCTTCCGCGATCGGGCCCTTGTAGAAGGCGTCGCGGCCGTCCTTGGCGATCGCCCGCAGCGTCTTGCCGAGCTCGGCCTGGCGGATGACGTCGCCGGCCACCGGCGGCTTGCCGTGCGGCAGCAGATACCGCTCCGTGTTGGTGCCGGCCTTCAGCTTCTCGAACTGGTTCTTCCAGTCGAAGGCGATGCGGGGGGCGACGACGTAGCCTTCCTCGGCCGCCTTGATCGCGGGCTGAAGCAGCCGGTCGAAGCCGAACTTGCCGTGATCGCGCAAGACGGTTGCAAAGGCGTCGATCACGCCGGGGATCGAGACCGCATGCGCCGAGGTCAGCGGCACGGAGTTGATCTTGCGCTCGAGATACCAATCGGCGTTCGCCGCCTTCGGGGCGCGGCCGGAGCCGTTATAGGCGATGATCTTGCCCTCGCCGCGCGGCTGGATCAGCGCAAAGCAGTCGCCGCCGATGCCGGTCGATTGCGGCTCGATCACGCCGAGAATGGCCGAACCCGCGACGGCCGCGTCCACCGCCGTGCCGCCCTCGCGCAGCACCTCGATCGCGGCAAGCGACGCCTGCGGATGCGAGGTCGCCACCATCGCGTTGGTGGCGTGGACCGTGGACCTGCCGGGGAAATGGAAGTTTCTCATCGAATTCTGCTCTCATTGGGCGTCTGGTGCGGATGGCGCGCCATCTCGGAAAAACCGGGCCTACATGACACATTCCGGCCGGCCGGGGCAAGGCTGGCATGCCAGGGAAATGGCTGCCATCCGCCGGGAATAGAGCTGCTCGATGCGGGTTTTCCGGGCGAGCCCCGCCTGCTAAACGGGCGCCATGATTTACAAGGTCGCCGCCTTCTACCAATTCGCCGCGCTGCCCGATTACCGCGAGCTGCGCGAGCCACTGCGCGCGTTCTGCGCCGGCCTGGAGCTAAAGGGCAGCGTGCTGCTCGCGCAGGAGGGCATCAACGGCACGGTCGCGGGCGCGGGCGAGGCCATCGACGCGCTCACCCAAGAGCTCGCTCACGGCGACATGTTCGGCGGCAGGTTGAACAATCTCGAATTGAAGTTCTCGACCGCCGAGACGATGCCATTCGGCCGGCTCAAGGTGCGGTTGAAGAAGGAGATCGTCACGCTCGGCGACGAAAGCGCCGACCCGACGCGGCAGGTCGGCACCTATGTCGATGCGGCCGAATGGAACGCGCTCATCGAAGCGCCGGATACGCTGGTGCTCGACACCAGGAACGCCTTCGAGGTGGCGATGGGGACGTTCGAGGGCGCGCTCGACCCCGGCATCAGGAGCTTTGGCCAGTTCAAAGATTTTGCGGCCGAGCAGCTCGATCCCGCCAGACACCGCAGAATCGCGATGTTCTGCACCGGCGGCATCCGCTGCGAGAAGGCGAGCGCACACCTGCTCGCGCGCGGCTTTGCCGAGGTCTATCACCTCAAGGGCGGCATTCTCAAATATCTGGAAGAGGTGCCGGAGGCTCAGAGTCGCTGGCGCGGCGAATGCTTCGTGTTCGATGAGCGTGTCGCGCTCGGCCACGGTTTGCAACAACTTGGTTTGCAAGAATTTGGATTGCGCGAACGGGACAAGGACGCGGCACGTGACGAATGAGATCAAGACGCTCGGCGAGCGCATCGACACGCTGGAGACCCGCCTCGCCTATCAGGACGACGCGATTGAGACGCTGAACCAGACCATCACCGCGCAGTGGAAGCAGATCGACGCGCTGACGCGGAGAATCGCAGAGCTCGGCGAGCGGCTGCAGGAGGCCGAGGCGAATGCGCCGGGAGCCGCCAATGAGCGTCCGCCGCATTATTGAGCGGGCTTACTGACCGGACGCCTTGAGAAGAAGGTTACGCACCTCGCCCGACATCATCAGCCGGTTGCGCCCGGCCTCCTTGGCGGCATAGAGCGCCTGGTCGGCGGCCTCGACCAGCGAGGTGACGCCGGCCGTGCGCTCCAGCGCCGGCCGGCACGCAGCACCGCCGAGCGAAGCGGTGACGCAGCCAGCCACATGGTTGCTGGTGTGGACCAGGCCCGCATCACGGATCGCCCGTCGAATCCGGTCGCCGATCAGGGCGCAGCCCGCAGCGTCGGTGTTCGGCAACAACATGGCGAACTCCTCGCCGCCGTAACGCGCCGCAAGATCGCCGGAACGCTGCGCCTCAGCAGCGATGATCTGGGCCACCTGCCGGAGGCAGGCATCGCCCGCGGGATGGCCGTAGTCGTCGTTGTAAGACTTGAAGTGGTCGACGTCGATCATCAGCAAAGAGAGGCTGGAGCGCTCGCGATAGGCACGCGCCCACTCCTCCTTCAATCGTTCATCGAAGCGGCGGCGATTGGCAAGCCCGGTGAGGCTGTCTTCGATCGCGAGCGTTTCGAGCCGGGTCTCGAGCTTCTTCTGCTCGGTGATGTCGCGCGAGATCGCGACCACGCCGTCGACGCGGCCATTCTCCTTGCGGGTCACCCGCATGGTCGATTCGAGCCAGACTTCCGAGTTCTGCCGGTGCACATTGCGATAGGTGACCCGCGCCTCCTCCGCATCGCCGCGCTTCATGGCGTCGACGAGGGCCTGGACCTGCGGCCGGTCGTCCGGGTGAATGCCGGCCAGCGCGAGGGTACCGATCAGTTGATTGGCGCGCCAGCCAACGACGCCAATCGATGACGGCGAGACATAGCGCAGCCGCTCGTCGAGCCCGATACGAGTCACCATGTCACTGGAGCCTTCGGCAAGCAGCCGGAAATGCGCTTCCTTCTCGACCAGCGCGGCCGCCATACTCTGGCCCCGTTGCAGCTGCCGCACCAACACCGCACCGATGATCGCGATCAGCATGACCAGCGCGAGCACGTAGAGCATGCGGGAGATCGCCGCAGCACGCCAGGGCGCCAGCAATTCGGCCTTGTCGACGGTGGCGAGCAGGACCAGCGGATAACGGCCGGAGCGCTTGAAGAAGCTGACCCGGTCGGCACCGTCGAGCGGCGACTTGAAATGGTAGGCGCCGCCCGGCCGCTGCAAGGCGGTATCGCGGAACAGCGGCGTATCGGCAACGCTGCGACCGACGAACCTGTCGTTGCTGGGGTTACGCGCGATGATCAGGCCGTCGCCGTGCGTCAGCGCCACCGAGCTGTTGCGGCCGATCTCGAACTGTTCGTAGAAATGCGAGAGATATCCCGAGCTGATGGTCGCGAGCACCACGCCGCCGAAGCTGCCGTCCAGCTTGTTGAAACGGCGCGACAGGGTGACGACCCACTCGCCGTCGAGCAGGCTCTTCACGGGGCGGCCGACATGGGGTTCCCGTTTCGGCGAGAGCTGGTGATAGCGGAAGAACGCGTCGTCATTGAGCGTCGAGCCGATCGTGCCAGGCGAGGTCAACCAGTTGCCGCGCTCGTCGATGATGGCGAGGCTATGGATGCGCTCTATCGCCTTCTTTCGCGCCTCCAGCAGGTTTCGGAGCTTGGCGATCGTGGCCGGCTCACTGCCGTCCATCTCCAGCCGGCTGACGACGCCGACGACGCCTGAATCCAGGAGATCGAGGCTGTCCTCGGCATGTTGCGTCAGCGAGCGCGCAACGTTCGCCATTTCTGCCTCGGCGCCCTTGAGCACCGCGTCGCGGGCCGCCCATTCCCGCCAGCCGCTGACGCCGAGGATGGCCACGCAGGTCAGCGCGACGAACGCAGCCGCCCGCAGCGGCAGGCGGCTCCATCCGGCTCTTTGGGTCACAGCACTCATGCAGCAGAATTCTCCGATGCCCGGAAACTCTGCTGCTTCTGTTATTGAACTCTGAAACACCGGGAGAAATATGCAGTGATGTCCCCGGCTTTCCGTAGTCGTACGGACGCCGGAATCAGCGCATCGCTAACAAGGCATTAGCAAACCTATCGGAATCCGGCGCTCTCCGCCTTAGCTGAAGATCGCCTTAACCTTGTCCCAGAGCGAGGGATTGTCGGCCTCCGCATCGGCCTTCGAGGGCGTCGGCTGGGCGGCGCTCACGGGGTCGGACGCCGGGAAGGTATCTTTCAGACCGGCGTCGAGCTTGGCGTGGCGGTCGGCGGCGAGCGCTTCGTGCAGATCGTCGGCGTGCTTGTCATGCGGCGCGGGGTTGAATGTCTCAGCCATGGTCTCGTCCTCCGTTGGCTGGTCAACGCGGCCCAATTGCGCTTGGTTCCCCTGTTCCGCTTCGGGCCGTGGCGGTGTATCAGGAGCCCTAACCATCTTCAGGACCGTTCGTGCCCCAGTCTGCGACCAAACCATTCATCGACGTCCTCTCCGGCCCGCGGCAGGTCGTTCCGCCGATCTGGATGATGCGGCAGGCCGGCCGTTACTTGCCCGAATATCGCGAGGTGCGCGCCAAGGCCGGCGGCTTTCTCGATCTCTGCTTCAACCCGGAGCTTGCCGCCGAGGTGACGCTGCAACCGATCCGGAGGTTCGGCTTCGATGCGGCGATCATCTTCTCCGACATCCTGGTGATCCCCTATGCGCTCGGACGTTCCGTGCGCTTCGAGGTCGGCGAGGGTCCGCGGCTCGAACCGCTGGATGATCCCGCCAAGGTCGCAACACTGGCGAAGCACGCCGATTTCGGCAAGCTCGCGCCGGTGTTCGAGGCCCTCAAGATCGTGCGCAGCGCGCTCGATCCCAAGATCGCGCTGATCGGCTTCTGCGGCGCTCCGTGGACGGTGGCGACCTACATGGTCGCCGGCCAGGGTACGCCCGACCAGGCCCCGGCGCGGATGATGGCCTACCGGCATCCGGAGGCGTTCGCCGAGATCATTGACGTGCTGGTCGAGAACTCGATCGAATATCTGCTGGCGCAGCTTGCGGCCGGCGCCAACGCCTTGCAGATCTTCGACACCTGGGCCGGCGTGCTGCCACCCTCCGAGTTCGCGCGCTGGTCGGTCGAGCCGACCCGGCGCATCGTCGAAGGCGTGCGCGCCAAGGTGCCGGACGCCAAGATCATCGGCTTTCCGCGCGGTGCCGGTGCGCAACTGCCCGGGTTCGTCGAGGCGACCGGCGTCAACGCCGTCAGCATCGACTGGACCGCGGAGCCGGCCTTCATCCGCGAGCGCGTGCAGAGCAAGGTTGCGGTTCAGGGCAATCTCGATCCACTGGTGCTGATCACAGGCGGCGCCGCGCTCGACCGCGCGGTCGACGACACGCTGGCGAATTTCGCGCAAGGGCGGTTCATCTTCAATCTCGGCCACGGCATCCAGCCGGAGACGCCGATCGCCCATGTCGAGCAGATGCTGAAGCGGGTTCGGGGCTGATTTATTTTGCGCCTGGGGAGCGGAAAAACAAAAAAACGCGAAAACAACCCCATGCACAGTAGAGAGGCCACGCCCGATCAATGACTTAGGGCGGACTGAAATCAGGTGCGCCGTCATCGCATCAGAGCGCGCCAACATTTGACCCGTCGGGCAAAACAGGCGCATGATGCCATCATCCACCGATGCCCGCCTCGCGGCCGACTTAGCGCGGCCGGCTGCGCTCGATGATCTCCGCGGCGCCCTTGGCCAGCAGATCCAGTCCCACCGCACGGCCGAGTTCGCGTGGGCGATTGGCGGGGCCCGAACGCAAGGCTTCGATGATGGTGTTGCCGGAGAGATCGAGCACGGACGCGGTGAGCGACATCTGATCACCCGCAATGGTCGAAAAGCCCGCCACCGGCGAATTGCAATGGCCGTTCAGCACCCACAGCACCTCGCGCTCTGCATCGGCGCAGGCGTGGGCAGCGGGATCGTCGATCGATGCGAGGATGCGACGCGTCTGCCAGTCCTGCGCGGCGCATTCGACGGCGACGATGCCCTGCCCCGCTGCCGGCAGCATCTCGGCTGCGGTAAACTCGTAGGCGATGCGCTGTGAAAGGCCGACGCGGTCGAGGCCGGACCGCGCCATGATGAGCGCATCCGCAGGCCCCACCGCGCCGCCATCCGGCAGGCGCTGCTTCTCGCCATTGTCGAGTTTTCGCACGCGCGTGTCCGCGGCGCCGCGGAAGTGGATGATCTCCACGTCCGGAAACAACCGCCGCGCATAGGCGGCGCGGCGGACGGCGTTGGTGCCGATCTTGAAACCCTTGCCACGAGATTGGCGCAACGCCTCCAGCGTCACGCCGTCACGCAGCACCAGCGCGTCGTTGGGAGGATCGCGCGAGAGCGTGGCGCCGATCACGAGGCCGGGCGTGTCTTCGTTGCCGGGCATGTCCTTCAGCGAATGCATCGCCGCGTGGAGTTCGCCCGACAGCACCGCGGCGCGGATCTGCGCCACGAAGGCACCGCCCTTGCCGCCATGGGGCAACAGCTTGCTGGTCTGGTCGAGATCGCCCGTGGTGTCGAACTTGACGATCTCGACGTCGAGATCGGGCATGGCGGCGGTCAGGCGGCGCGCGATCTCTTCCGTCTGTGCCAGCGCCATCGCGCTCTTGCGTGTGCCGATCTTGAATCGCGTAGCCAAGCCCAAATCCTCTCAAGACGCGAGTTTACCGCGCATCCTCCAATATCATGTCGGAGGCCTTTTCGGCGATCATGATGATCGGCGCGTTGGTGTTCCCCGACACGAGATCGGGCATGATCGAACCGTCGACGATTCGGACGCCTTCGAGGCCCCTCACCTTCAGCCGCTGATCGACCACCGCGAGCGCATCATTGCCCATACGACAGGTCGAGGTTGGATGGTAGATGGTGCTGCCCCGCTCACGGCAATAGTCCAGCAGCTCGGCATCCGTGGACACCTTCGCTCCGGGATCGTACTCGTCGACCACGAACGGCTTCAGCGCCGGTGCATGCAATATCTTGCGCAGGATCTTCAGGCCTTCCACGTTGGTGGTGCGGTCGGTCTCGGTCGACATGTAGTTGATGCGGATCTCCGGCGGCACTGTCGGGTCGGCGCTCTTGATGCGCAAGGACCCGCGGCTTTCGGGACGGAGCTGGCACACCGACGCCGTGAAGCCGGAGAAATCGTGCAGCTTCTCGCCCATCTTGTCGGTCGAGAACGGCAGGAAGTGGACCTGGATGTCGGGCGAGGCCAGCCGCGGACTGGTCTTGAAGAACGCGCCCGCCGTGCCGGCCGCGATCGTCAGCCAGCCTTTGCGGAACAGCGCATAGCGCGCGCCAGCCATGGTGCGGCGGAGCGGATGATTGATGGTGTCGTTCAGCGTGATCTTCTGCGAGCAGCGCATCACGATGCGGACTTGCATGTGGTCCTGGAGATCGTGCCCGACGCCCGGCGCGTCCAGCACGACGTCGATGCCGTGCTTGCGCAGGAGGTCGGCGGGTCCGACGCCGGAGAGCTGGAGCAGCTGCGGCGAGTTGTAGGCGCCGCTCGACAGCACGACCTCCTTGCGCGCACGGGCGCGGCGCAATGTGGCGCCCTGACGGTATTCAACGCCGATCGCGCGGCGGCCCTCGAACAGCACGCGCTGGCCAAGCGCGCCAGTTTCGATCTTGAGATTGCGACGGGCCTTGGCGGGGCCGAGATAGGCCACCGCCGTCGAGGCGCGGCGGCCGTTGCGCGTCGTGGTCTGGAACAGGCCGACGCCTTCCTGGGTGGCGCCGTTGAAATCAGGATTGTAGGGCAGACCGGTCTCGACCGCGGCATCGATGAAGGCCTTCGACAGCGGGTCGGTCACCACCATGTTGGAGACCGGCAGCGGGCCGCCGCTGCCGTGGTATTGATCGGCGCCGCGCGACTGGTTCTCGGCCTTCTTGAAATAGGGCAGCACGTCGTCATAGCCCCAGCCGGCGTTGCCGCGCTGACGCCATCTGTCGTAATCCTCGTGCTGACCGCGGACATAGAGCAGGCCGTTGATCGAGCTCGATCCGCCCAGCGTCTTGCCGCGCGGCTGGAACACCTGACGGCCCTTCAGCTCAGGCTCCGGTTCGGTCTGGTACATCCAGTTGACGGTCTTTTCCTTGAACAGCTTGCCGTAGCCGAGCGGCACGTGGATCCAGATGTTGGAATCCTTCGGGCCTGCCTCGAGCAGCAGCACGCTGTGCTTGCCGTTGGCCGACAGCCGGTTGGCGAGCACACAGCCGGCAGAGCCGGCACCGACGATGATGTAGTCGAATTCAGGGTCGGAGGGTGTCAGGGAGGAAGTTGCGTTCATGCGCTACTGTTCTTTTTGTTGACGGGCGTTTCCAATCATCACTTAGCACGATCATGCAGCCACGCGCAGCGCCTCGACCAGCGACCTGAACGCACGGGCATATTCCGCACCCGCCCTTGCGATATCGGCGCGTCCGGCGCAGGCGACGGCGGCCTCCGTTACCGCGCCGAGCAGCAGCCGGGCCAGCGGCTCGACCGGCTGCCGCGCGATCAGGCCGGCCTCCATCGCCGCCGCAATCGCGCGCGGCAGCTTGCCGCCGAAATGTTTGGCGTCGATCTCGCGCCAGCGCTCCCAGCCGAGCACGGCCGGGCCGTCGCGCAGGATGATCTGGCCGGTCGGGCCCTTCGCGGTCGCGGCGAAATAATGCTGGGTGCCGGCGACCATCGCGGCAAGCACGTCCTTCTCGGCACGGGCCGTGCTGTCGATTTCGGCGACGAGGTCGCGCGAGACCTCATTGAACACCGCTTCGAACACCGCCTCCTTGGTCTTGAAGTGATGATACACCGCGCCCTTGGCGACGTGGGCGGCTTCGGCGATCTCGTCCATCGTCGTCGCGACAAAGCCTTGCGTCCCGAACAGGCGGCGCGCCGCCGTCAGGATCGCCTCCGATGTCGCAGCCCGCCGCTCCGCCTGTTTCGCCATGGGTCTGCTGTAGTCGAAATGGACGAGGACAGCCAGTTGACTTTTCGACCGTCGGTCGGTATTTACCGACCAACAGTCGGTTTTATTCGTGAGGTGCACCATGCCGAGCCGTGATGTCGTCGAAGCTTTTGCCAAACGATTGGAGGACGGGGATTTCGTCGGGGCGATCCTCGACTACTACACGCCGGACGCCGCCACCTATGAAAACCAGGGCGATCCCGTGGTCGGACGCGACAAGCTCGCCGCCAAGGAGCGCGGCGTGCTGGCAGCCTTCAAGGAGGTCAAGGCGGTGCGCATTGGGCCGAGCCTGATCGAAGGGGATCATGTCGCGACGCGCTGGAGATTCAGCTTCACCAATGCCGAAGGCATCATCCGAACGTTGGATGAGATCGCATGGCAGACCTGGCGGGGCGATCAGTTGATCGAAGAGCGGTTCTATTACGATCCGAAGCAGTTGGGGCGGTGATGCCTGAAGCACAACTGTCATCGCCCGGCTTGACCGGGCGATCCAGTACTCCGAGACAGGCGTGATTGATCCGATAGGCCGCGGCGTACTGGATGCCCCGCCCCAGTGCGCAAGTGCGCACAAGGCGAGGCATGACAGCGGAATTGGTAGCGAACATAGCCTCCCGTCACAGCCGTAACGCGAGGCGCCGCATTTGTATCGATTTGTTATCGATACAATATCGCGAACACGCAGAAGTGGTCAGAGCAATCGTCGCAAGTTTGGATAATTCATAGTTCGTCAAAGGTTTGCAGCGAATTCTCCTGACCGGGCCGGACAAGCGGCCCATGCTGCTAGGCTCTGGAATGCGGACTCAAACGACCAGCTATTTCGCGCGGCTGTTCGCCGGCGATCTGTCGGCCTTTGGCGGTCCCGTAACCGACGAAGCCGTCGCCGGCCATATCCGCGCCGAACAGATGTCGCTGGTGCTCGGTTATTCGGTCGGCATCATGCTGGCCAATGCCTGCAACGCCGGGGTACTCGTCGTCGCGCTGTGGCATTCGCCGGACTTGAAGCTGGCCTTGATCTGGGCCGCCATCGTGGCGGGCGCCGCGATCGCGTTCGGCCTGCAATCCCATGCCGCGCGCCGCATCACCAAACCGCAATTCGTCTCGCGCCGGGCCATGCATCGGCTGGTGCGCAATGCTTTCATCCTCGGCGCCGCCTGGGGCACCGTTCCGGTCGCATTCTTCGTCAATGCCTCAACGGGCGGGCAGCTCGTCATCACCTGCCTTTGCTCGGGGATGCTGGCGGGGGGCGCGCTGGCCTTCGCCACCATCCCGATCGCCGCGATCGCATTCACGGCCCCGATCTTCGCTGGCATCGCGATCTGCCTCGGCAGGAATGGCGATCCGGCGTTTCTGCTGATCGCTTTCCTGGTGGTCGTCTACGGATCAGTGCTGCTGCGCAGCGTGTTCGTCAATTCGATCGCGTTCGCACGGCGCGTGATGCGGCAGATCGAGGCCGAGCGTACGGTGCGGCAGGACTCGCTGACCCATCTGCCCAATCGCGTCGCGTTCAACGAAACGCTCGATGCAGCCTTGAAGCGGCTCGCTCTGTCCGGCGAGGAATTCGCGGTGCTTCTGCTCGATCTCGATCGTTTCAAGGAGGTCAACGACAAGTTCGGCCATCCCGCCGGCGACGAGTTTCTGGTCCAGATCGCGAGCCGCCTGCAACGCTGCACCCGCGCGGCCGAGCATGTCGCACGCATCGGCGGCGACGAGTTCGCGCTGGTGATGGCCAATCGGGCGCGGCCGGAGGATGCGCTCGAGATCGCCGAGCGCTTCGTCGCGGCCTTCGACGAACCGTTCCAGATCGAGGGTCGCCAGATCGTCGGCGCGACCAGCGTCGGCATCGTGCTGGCGCCGCGCGACGGCAGCACGCAACTCGACATCATGAAGAACGCCGACACCGCGCTCTACCGCGCCAAGAAGGCCGGACCCGGCACGGTGTGTTTCTTCGAGGAAGCCGACGACCGCTCGTCACGCGACCGCAAGGCGCTGCAATCGGATCTGGAAGGCGCCGTCGCCAGGAACGAGCTGTTCCTGGTGTTCCAGCCGTTCCTCGACCTCGACGGCAACCGCATCACCGGCTTCGAGGCACTGCTGCGCTGGCAGCATCCCCAGCGCGGGCTGGTGCCGCCGAGCGAGTTCATTCCGATCGCCGAGGAAACCGGGTTCATCCATGAGATCGGCGAATGGGTTGTCCGCCGCGCCTGCGCCACGGTTGCCGAGTGGCCCGAGGAGATCAGGGTCGCGGTGAATTTCTCGGCCGCGCAGTTTCACAGCAACGGCCTCCTCCAGATCATCGTGCAGGCGCTCGCGGACGCGAAGATCGCCCCGCACCGGCTCGAGATCGAGATCACGGAATCGATGCTGCTGTCGAAATACGCCTCGGCCGCGTCGGTCCTGAACGCGCTGCTGGAGCTCGGCGTCACCGTGGCGCTCGACGATTTCGGCACCGGCTTCTCCTCGCTGACTTACCTGCGCAAGCTGCCGTTCAGCCGCATCAAGATCGACCAGTCCTTCATCCGCGACATGCTGGTGCACCCCGACTGCGCCGCGATCGTGAAATCGGTGATTGGGCTCGCGCGCGACCTGCGCATCGGCGTGGTCGCCGAAGGCGTCGAGACCGCCGACCAGCTCGAATATCTGCGCCAGATCGGTTGCGACGAGGTGCAGGGTTATCTCATCAGCCGGCCGGTGTCGGCGGATGGCGTTCTGGCGCTGCTTGATCCGAAGAAGTTGCGGGCGACCTACGCGGCGTAGCCACCAAAGCATTCACGGCGTCACGGCCGGGCCTGTCCATCCACACCTACGACATCGCACGAAGAACGTGGATGCCCGGGCCTTCGCCTCGCCGAAGCGGCTCCGACCGCGCAGGCGGGACAAGCCCGGGCATGACGACCTCACCTCAGACCGGATCCGCCCGCAGCAGCGTGTCCACCGTGATGGTGCCCCGCGCGCGGGAAACGCAGGCGCAGATCTTCTGGTTGCTTTGCTTCTGATGGTCGCTGAAGAAGACGTCGCGATGGTCGATCTCGCCGTCGATCGCGACCACGTCGATGGCGCAGAGGCCGCATTCGCCCCGCTTGCAATCGTACATCACGTCGTGGCCGCTGGCGTTGAGCACGTCCAGCATCGAGCGCTCGCGCGGGATCTCCAGCTCGACATCGGAGCCCTTCAGGCGCACGCGAAATGTCTCAGTCGGCAGCGTGCCGCTGGAGCCGAAAGTCTCGTAGCGGAGATCGGGAAGCGGATGGCCGGCGCCGATCCAGGCGTGGCGCGCGGCATCCAGCATGCGCATCGGGCCGCAGAACAGCGCCAGCGTGTCTTTGGGCACCGAGGCGAACAGGGCGTCGAGATCGAGCCGCTTGCCCTCATCGCTGGCGTGAACGACCAGGCGATCACCCAGCGTTGCGGCGAGATCGTCGAGATAGGCGGCCTCGGTGCGCGAGCGCACCGCGTAATGCAGCGTGACATCGGTGCCGCGCCGGGCCAGCGCCTGCGCGGCACCGAGGATCGGGGTGATGCCGATGCCGCCGGCGATCAGGCAGTAGTTTTGGCGTGCCCAATCGACGGCGAGCAGCGAGGCGGGCGTCGTGATGTCGAGCCGCGCGCCCGGCCGTAACGACCACATATAGCGCGAGCCGCCACGCGAGTCCTCGGCGCGGCGCACGGCGATCCTTAGACCCTGGGACGAGGCTTCCCCGACCAGCGAATAGGACCGCGTCTCGGGCTGCCCGTCGATGGTAACGCTGATATTGATGTGGCTGCCGACCGGATAGGCCGTGCCGTCGAACTGGTCGGGCCGGATCAGGAATTCGCGGATGCCGGGTGCGAGATCGCGCATCGAGACGAGCGTCGCCGGAATCCAGGTTTCGATGAAGCGCATGGTGACTGCCCTCAATCGGTTGCGGACTTGATCAGCGCAAGCGCCGGCAAGAGGTCGAGATGGGTCCGGTTGCGCAGTGCGAGCCGCAAATTGCGCACCGCGAGCCGCGCATGCTCGCGCATGACCGCTTCGGCGCGGGCGCCTTCGCGGTTCTCGATGGCGTCGATCACGACGCGGTGGTGCTCCTGCCCGATGATCAGGATTTGCTGTGCCTCGGGCAGCGCCGACTGCGCCATCACGAAACCGCTCGGCGACGCAAACGGCAGCGACGAGGCGCGGTCGATCTGCCGGATCAGCGGCGGGCTACGCGACAATTCGGTGAGCAGGGCGTGGAAGCGCGCGTTCAGCGTGACATAGGACGAGAACGCATCGACCGAGATCGGCACCTGGCGCAACAACTCGTCGATCGCGGCGAGGCACTCCTTCAGCGGCTCGAGCTCGCGCGCGGAGACGCCGCGCTCGGCGGCAAAGCGCGCGGCGAGCCCTTCCAGCGTGCCGCGCAGCTCGATGGAATCGGAGATGTCGCGCTCGGAGAACGCCTTCACCATGAAGCCGCCGGAGGGAATCGCCTCCAAGAGGCCCTCCTCCTCCAGCCGCACCAGCGCCATGCGCACCGGGGTGCGCGAGGCGCCGGTGGTCTCCACCGCCTGGAGCTCGGAGATGCGCTCGCCCGGGCGCAACGAGCCCGACAGGAGCTGGTCGCGCAGCGCGAGCTGCGCCTTCACGGTCTGCGAGACGGAGCGGTCGACCTCGCGCTCGGCCATGTCGGCTTACTCCGCGGCCTGAAGATGCTGCGGCGGATTTTCCTTTGCCACCATCTTGTCGATCAGCTTGCGCGTCCACATCGCGCCGGCGTCGATGTTGAGATTGTAGAAGATGCGATCCGGGTTCTCGTCCATCGCGCGCTGCTGCGCCTCGAGGATCAGCTCGTCCTCGTGGAAAATGCCGGAGACGCCGTCCCGGATCTCGGTGGTGATGCGCTGCTCACCGAGCTGATAATTGCGCACGAAGGCCCAGAAATAGTGGCAGGTCTTCTCGGTCTCGGGCGTGATGGTGTTGAGCACGAAGCCGTTGACGCCCTGCGAGCGGTCGCCTTCCGGCGCGCCGGTGCCGGTCGGGGCCACGCCGACGTCGATGGCAATGGTGCAGGGCGCTTCGAAACGGATGATCTGCCAGCGGTCGACGAGGCCGGACTTGCCGAGTTGTTTCGCCCAGAACGGCGGCGCCTCGATGCCGCGCATCCAGCGCGTCACCGTGACCGTCTTTTCGCCATGGGTGACGTCGAACGGCGCCTCCGCGACCGCCTCGTTGCCGATGGAAGAGCCGTGCACGAACGTCTCGTGGGTGAGGTCCATGAGGTTGTCGAGCACGAGGCGATAGTCGCAATTGACGTGGATGGTCTTGCCGTCGCCGGCCCAGGCGGGGTCGTGATTCCAGTGCAGGTCGGGCACCAGCGCAGGATCCGCCAGCGCGGGATCGCCCATCCAGAGCCAGATGTAGCGATGACGCTCGACCACCGGATAGGCGCGCACGCAGGCCGACGGGTTGATGGTCTCTTGCGAGGGCATGAAGGTGCAGCGCCCTTGCGCGTTGTACTTCAGGCCGTGATAGCCGCAGACGACGGTGTCGCCTTCGAGCCTACCCTTGGACAGCGGCACCAGGCGGTGCCAGCAGGCATCCTCCAGCGCAGCCACCGAACCATCGGCCTTGCGGTACATCACGACGTGCTTGCCGCAGATCGTCCGCGGCAGCAGTGCCGGCTTCACATTGGCGTCCCAGGCGGCGGCATACCAGGCGTTCATCGGGAAGGGTTTTGTCACCGGTTCACTCCCAAGGCTTGTGGATACGTTATGTATACAATAGCGGAGGAATGGAATGGTTCAAGGGCGGATGGGAGCGTATTATAATACCTTTATCTCGCATCGTGTATACAAATCTGTTCCGCTGTCATTCCCCGCGAAAGCGGGGAATCCAGTACTCCGCGGCGGTTGTTGGTTTACTCAACTGGCGCCACGGCGTACTGGATCACCCGCTTTCGCGGGTGATGACACCTGTTGATGCGGCGAGTCCCCCCCGGGGGAGCAGTGGCAGCGGCGCTTTGGCTCGACGACTACGCCCCGAACACCTTCGCCAACCCTGTCTGAGCCTCCTGCTGAATCGCCTTCAGGTGCTCGGGGCTGCGAAAACTCTCCGCGTAGATCTTGTAGACGTCCTCGGTGCCTGACGGCCTTGCGGCGAACCAGCCGAAATCGGTCTCGACCTTGATGCCGCCGAACGGCTGGCCGTTGCCGGACGCCTTGCTCAGGGTGGCGCGGACGGGATCGCCGGCGAGATCCTTCAGGCCGAGCTGCTCGGGCGTGACGGACTTCAGGATGTTCTTCTGCGGCGTGGTGGCGGCGACGTCGATGCGCGCGTAATGGGGCACGCCGAACTCGACGGTGAGATCGTTGAAGAGCTGGCTCGGATCACGGCCGGTCTTTGCCATGATCTCGGCCGCGAGCAGGCCGAGGATGATGCCGTCCTTGTCGGTGGTCCACACCGTGCCGTCGCGACGCAGGAACGAGGCGCCTGCACTCTCCTCGCCGCCGAAGCCGAAGCCGCCCGTGAGCAGGCCGTCGACGAACCATTTGAAGCCGACCGGGGTCTCGACCAGCTTGCGGCCGAGTTTTTTCGCGACGCGGTCGATGATCGAGCTCGACACCACCGTCTTGCCGATCGCGGCGCCCTTGCCCCAGTTCGGGCGGTGCGCGAACAGATAGAAGATCGCGGTCGCGAGATAATGGTTCGGATTCATCAGGCCGCCGGTGCGCGTCACGATGCCGTGGCGGTCGGCGTCGGTGTCGTTGGCGAAGGCGACGTCGAAGCGGTCGCGCATCGCGATCAGGCTCGCCATCGCATAAGGCGAGGAGCAGTCCATGCGGATCTTGCCGTCCCAGTCCACCGTCATAAAACGGAACGTCGGGTCGATCGCCTCGTTCACCACGGTTGCCTTCAGGCCGTAGCGCTCGATGATCGGATGCCAGTAATGCACGGCGGCGCCGCCGAGCGGATCGATGCCGATATTCACGCCGGCGGATTTGACCAGGTCGAGATCGACCACGTTGCCGAGATCGGCGACATAGGGTGTGACGAAGTCATAGGCGTGGACGTTCGCGGCTTTGCGTGCCCTGGCGTAGTCGATGCGGTTCACGCCTTTGAGGCCGTCGGCGAGATAGGCATTGGCGCGCTTCTCGATCACGGAGGTCGCGTCGGTGTCGGCCGGTCCACCATGCGGCGGATTGTATTTGTAGCCGCCGTCCTCGGGCGGATTGTGCGAAGGCGTGACGACGACGCCGTCGGCAAGGCCGGAGGTGCGGCCCTTGTTGTAGGTCAGGATCGCATGCGAGATCACCGGCGTCGGCGTGTAGCCGCCGTCCTTGTCGATCATGATGTCGACGCCGTTGGCCGCGAACACCTCGACGGCGCTGACCAGCGCCGGCTCGGCCAGCGCATGGGTGTCGATGCCGATAAAGAGCGGACCGGTCAGCCCCTTTTCACGTCGGTAATCACAGATTGCCTGCGTCGTCGCGAGGATATGGCCCTCGTTGAAGCTGGTTTTGAACGAGGTGCCGCGATGGCCGGAGGTGCCGAACGCCACCCGCTGCGCGGGATCGGCGACATCAGGCTTGCCGGCGAAATAGGCCGTCACCAGCCGCGGAACGTTGGTGAGCGCGTCCGGCGAGGCCTGCTTGCCCGCCGCGGGATGAACATCAACCACTGGATATACCTCGTCCTGTCGTAGAATTGCGCGATACCATAGCATCGGCCAAGCCCCCGCCAAGAGCACAACACCCGCGATGGGGCGGCCGTTCCTGAGATCATGCTATGGTCTTTTGATCGGGGCTTTTCGAGTCGGGGCATGACGCTGTTTCAGAGGCTCTTGGTTGTTCTGATGGCCTGGTTTGCGACGGCTGGCATCGTGCCCGATGCAATGGCCGCGGAGTTCTACACCGAGGACTTGCGTATCCCGATGGCCGAGGCCGGACTGCAGGGGCTGGAGGCGTTCCTGGTCCGGCCGGCCGGGACCAGGCGCTATCCGCTCGCGCTGCTCAGCCACGGCTCGCCGCGCAGTTTCGACGATCGCGCGACGATGTCCGCGCACAAATATTACGGCATCGCTCTCGAATATGCCCGGCGCGGCTTTGCGGCGCTGATCGTGATGCGGCGCGGCTACGGCACCTCGCCCGGCGGGCGCGTCGACAGCGTCGGGGGCTGCGCCAATGCCGCTTACCTGCCGGCGGCGGCGGTCGCGGTTGCGGATTTGCGCGCGGCGATCGAGGCGATGGCGCGCAGGGCCGACGTCGCCACATCAGGCATGATCGCAGCCGGTCATTCTGCCGGCGGGTTCGCCACCGTCGCGTTGACCGCGCAGGCGCCAGCGGGTCTCGTCGCCGCGATCAGCTTTGCCGGCGGGCGCGGCTCGCGCGACGACGACGACGTCTGCAATCCCAACGGGCTGGTGCAGGCCTTCGCCACGTTCGGCAAAACCTCGCGTGCGCCGATGCTGTGGGTCTACGCCGCCAACGATTCGTACTTCGGTCCCGAGCTCGCGCGCCGCCTCCATGACGGATTTCGCGCCAATGGCGGCAACGCGAAATTCGTCGCAGCGCCGCCTTACGGCGACGATGGCCACTATCTCTATTCGGTGGTGAGCCGTCCGCAATGGACGCCCTATCTCGACGCCTTCCTGCGCGAGCGAGGTCTCGGCCACGATATCCTGAGCCCGCCTGATCCGCTCGCGCCGCCGGGCCAGCTCAGCGAGGCCGCGCGTGCCGAGTTCGCGCGCTATCTCGCCAGCACGATGCCGCACAAGGCTTTTGCGGTGTCGCCGAACGGCGGTTACGGCTGGCGTTCGGGGCGGGCAACCGTGGACGACGCCCAGCGCGATTCACTTGGCGCCTGCACAAAATGGTCGCCCGCCTGCACGCTCTATGCAGTCGACGACAAATTGGCCGGGGCTGCGCCAAGCACATCAACCGACCAGAGCTCGCGGTCGCGATAGCTTCATTACGCCGCCGGCCGCTCGCGCCGTCCGAGCCAGGCCGCCAGAAAATCGGTTGTTAACTCGAAAGATATAATACATGTCCATGCTGCGGGATCGAACACACATCAATGCCAGCGCGGCGTGGACACACGTTGCGATCGCTGTGCTTTGGTTGGCATCCACCTCCGTGCACGCTCAGGGCAGCGCTCTGAACGGCGCGGAACCGGCGTTGGCGGCTGGCGGTCACGATGCAGATCTCGGCGCTGGAGAGACGCCGGCCTCGCGGGCGGCGATTCGAAAGATTATCGAAAGAGAAACGGCCAGGACCGATCTGCCCGCCGACATCGCGGAGGCCGTCGTCTTCGTTGAAAGCGGATACAATCCGGGCACCATTGGCGCCGTCGGCGAGATCGGCCTCATGCAAATTCGACCCGAAACGGCAGCGATGCTCGGATTTCGGGGACATAACGCAGAGCTCGCAGAGCCCGATATCAACATCCACTATGGCGTTCTCTATCTGAGCCGCGCATGGCGCCTGGCAGGCGGGGACCTTTGCCGCGCCCTGATGAAATATCGAGCCGGTCATGACGAGGAGTCCATGACGCCGCGCTCCCAGGTTTATTGTCATCGCGCCCGTAATCGTCTTGTCTCTATGAACTCGATGAATGTGGGAAACCAGGCTGCCGCCGTCCCAGATGTGGCACCGGCGCCAACTCCGGCGCCCACCGTCTCGAAGTCGGCGCACAATCAGAAATCAGCGCACAATCAAAACAGACCGGCACAGCCGAAGGACGTTTACGCACGTTACCGTCAAGGCACGGCGGTCGCGAGCAGGGCATACTGGGCAGCACAGGAAGCCCGGGTCCGCATCATCCAGGCTCGCGTCGAAGCCAAGTGGAAACGGGTCGCATCACGCCAATAGAATTAGAGTCGCCTGCCTTGAGACGAGCAGCGATTGGACGAACGACATTTTTGAAACCGGACTTTGAAACCGAACCTGAATAGAGATCATGCACAATAGTTTGAGAGTTTTGTTTGCAATCTTCGCGACCGGCGCCGTGGCGCTGTCGGCCTTTCTCGCCATTCGGTTCCTGGTCGGCTTCAGTGGCTGAAGCCGACGGCTCAGCCGGCACCGTTTCGTGCTGCGCCCGGCTCTAGAGCCGTTCGCTCAGCGCGAGCTTGTAGCCGACCCCGGTGACCGTGGTGATGACGGGCGTGCCGCTGCCGACGAGCTTGCGGCGCAGCCTCGCCACCAAGGCATCGACGGTGCGGATGTCGACCTCGGCCTGGCGATTGCTGACGACCTCGATCAGATAGTCGCGGCTAAGCGGCCTGCCGTCGGCACCGACGAGCGCTGCGAGCAGGTCGAATTCGGCGCGCGTCAGCGCCACCGGCTTGCCGTCGCTGCCGAGCAGCTCGCGCCGCGTCAGGTCGATGATCCAGTCGCCGAAGGCGATCGAATTGTGGTTGCGCGCCGCCTTGCGGTCGATCGAGCGCCGCCGCAGCACGCTTCGCGCGCGCGCGAGCAGATCGCGCAGATCGATCGGCTTGGTGACGTAGTGGTCGCCCGCGACCTCGAGGCCGAGGATGCGATCGACGTCGGTGTCGCGGCGGGTCACGAAGATGATGCCCGCGTTGCTGGTCGCCTGGATCTCCTTGGCGAGATCGAAACCGTCGCCGTCGGGCAGCTGCACGTCGAGGAAGACGAGATCGGTCCGCGTCCGCAGCGCCTGGCGGCATTCCGCGCAGGAGCTTGCGCCGACCACGTCGAAATTGTTCTCGCTGAAATAGCCGACCAGCATCGTCCGCGTCACCGGATCGTCCTCGACGACGATCAGCCGCTCGCGGCCAGCGACACGCAATTCCTGGACTGCGGAATCAGCCACGATGTTGGATGTCCTGTGTGCTTGCGGGCCGACCTCGAAGCTCAGGTCGCCGAGCGCGCCGTCCTGTGAACGTACATTCACGACTGTTCGAGCCCCCTCGAATTGCCTGCTGCAATACTAGGCGCGTTATCGCGCCCAAACAACATTGGTCACGATCTGGCCGTATTAAGTATGAATTGGCCCACACTTCTCGTCCCGCGCATCATGTTCGGGAGCCCCGCACAAGCGGTTGTTGTGGGGGCTGACGGCCGTCCCACGGACGCTTGCCTCGCCAACCGCTTCAAATCTACTGTAACGCCCGAAAAGTCTGCCCCAGGAGGTGGCGCCATGGAAGTCATCCTGCTCGGCACCGGCGGCCCGCGCCCGGACCCGCGCCGCATGGCGACGACAACGCTGATCAGGCTCGGCGAGGAAAATATCCTGATCGATGCAGGCCGCGGCGTCATGGTGCAGCTCAACAAGGCCGGCGTGCCGCTCGGCTCCATCAACACGGTCTTTCTCACCCATCACCATTTCGACCACATTGGCGACCTCTACGACGTGATGCTCAATTCATGGATGCACGGGCGCAAGGACGATCTGCGCATCTATGGACCGCCGGATACCGAACGGCTCGTCAATACGCTGGTCACGCAGGTCTACGACAAGGACATCACCTGGCGCGATCAGGGCGAGCCGAGCTTCGGCGGCTGGAAACCTGTCGTCGCGACCGACATTATACCGGGCCCCGTTCTCGACACCGGGCGCTGGAAGATCAGTGCCGAACTCGTCTCGCATGGCGACGGCCTCGACATGTCGCCGGCCTTCCTCGCACGCTGGACGTGCCTCGGCTACCGCTTCGAGGCCGAAGGCAAGGTCATCGCAATTTCCGGCGATACGGTGCCGTGCCCCGGTCTCGAACGACTGGCTGAGGGGGCCGATCTGCTGGTCCAGTGCTGCTTTCTCGCCACGCCGGAGATCGACAACGAGCACCTGCGCCGGCTTGCGAAATTCACGATCGCCTGCGGCGATACAGTCGGCAAGGTCGCGGCCAAGGCCGGCGTTAAGAAGCTCGCGCTGACTCATCACCGGCCTCGCACCGATGATTCCATGCTGAATGCGCTGCTCGCGGATGTCAGGCGGGACTACGCGGGTCCTGTCGTGCTCGGCGAGGACCTCACGCGGATCGAGGTCTGAGAACTTGAGATGCGCGAAGGCCGTCCGGCCTCAGGACGATCCAACCTCAACCCGAAATGACAATTGCTCTTCCGTCCCGGGCGCGATGTGCATCAGGCCCGTCTTGTCAGTGAATTCGCCGTCGAAGCCGGCGGGACTGGCATAGCCGCGCCAGGGCTCGATGCAGAGGAACGGCGCGCCCGACGGTTTCGACCAGACGCCAAGCTCGCGAAAGCCGCGCCATGACATTTTCAACCACGGCCCGGTGGACGCGCCCTGCTCCGCGGCATAGCGGACCGAAGTGCTCGCAATCCGATCGAAGATGATTGCGTCGTCGACGAACAGGGATTCTGACAGGGGCAACACGGAGCCTTGGACCGGGCTCGGCTCCGTTGCCGGACGCAGCAAGCCGCCGTCGAGACGGCGGACGGGGGATGGCTCTGCGTTCGCGAAGCTCAGCGCGTAACTCTCCTTCGCCAGTCCTGGTTGCAGCGGCCAGTTGAAAGCGGGATGGCCGCCGAGCGAGGCCGGCAACATCTCCTTGCCGGTGTTCGCGACCACGAGTGAAAGATCGAGACCGGATTCGTCGAGCGCATAGGTTGCCGTCAGGCGGAACGCAAAGGGGTAGAGCGCGCGCGTCGTCTCGCTGTCTTCGAGCACCAGGATACAGCGACTTTCGCCACGTTCCATCCACGCAAAGCGGCTGTCACGCGCGAAGCCGTGCTGGGTCATCCGGTAGGTCCTGCCCCGGTGCCGCAATTCGTCATTGGCGAGACGCCCGACGATCGGAAACAACAGCGGCGCATGGCGCGGCCAGGCCGCCCCCGCCTGCCAAACGAACTCGATGCCGGCATCGCTCGCCAGCGAACACATCTCCGCGCCTTGCGCCTTGATGGTCGCGGCGAGCCCGCCGCAGCGGATTGTGTGCGTGTCGTCGGTCATAGTAGCCTGCTCCGATCATCGCAATTCGCAGGACAATTTCTAAATGTTCGCGGAATGTTGGAGCGACATTCTGCTCAAGAGCGCTGATAGTCGTCTTCAATCCGGATGATGTCGTCTTCCCCGAGATAGCTTCCCGTCTGGACCTCGATCAGCTCCAGCATGATTTTACCGGGATTCTCCATCCGGTGCACCGCGCCCATCGGGATGTAGATCGACTCGTTCTCGTGCACGCTTTTGACGGTGTCGTTGACGGTGACGCGGGCGGTGCCGCGGACCACGATCCAGTGCTCGGCGCGATGATGGTGTTTCTGCAGCGACAGACGCCCGCCCGGCTTCACCACGATGCGCTTGACCTGGTGGCGCTCGCCATTGTCGACCGACTGGTAGCTGCCCCAGGGCCGATGCACCTTGAGGTGCTCCTCGGTGACCTTCGGTGCGACCGCCTTGAGTTTCGTGACCAGCCGCTTGAGCCCGTTGGCATCCTTCTGACGCGAGACCAGCACTGCGTCCGCGGTCGCCACCACGATGAGATCGTCGACACCTTCGAGCGCGACCAGCGCAGAGTCGGTGGTGACGTTGCAATTGCGGCTATCCTCGAACACGGCACTGCCATGCGACGCATTGCCTTGCGCGTCCTTGTCCGACAATTCCCACACTGCGTGCCAGGAGCCGACGTCGGACCAGCCGCACGACACCGGCACCACCGCGGCGCGCGCGGTCTTCTCCATCACCGCATAGTCGATCGAGATCGCCTTGGCCGCGCCGAACGCCTCGGGCTCCAGCGTCACGAAGCCGAGATCTCGGCCGGCATTGGTCACGGCATTGGAAATCGCCTCCACGCTCGCCGCATCGACCTTGCGGTATTCGTCCAGCAATACGCTGGCCGGAAACATGAAGTTGCCGCTGTTCCAGAGATAGCCGGAATTGAGGTAGTCGGCCGCCTTCACCGCATCCGGCTTCTCGACGAAGCGCGCGACCGCGTGCACCTCACCGGAGATGACCTCGCCCGGGCTGATATAGCCGTATTCGGTGGCCGGCCGCTCCGGCTTGACGCCGAACGTGACGATTCGCCCGGCGCTCGCGGCGGTGAGGCCCTGGCGGCACGCCGCGACGAACGCGGCATTGTCCTGCACCACGTGGTCGGCGGCGAGCGCGAGCACGATCGCCTCACTCGAGCGGTTCTGCGCAAACACCGCCCCGGCTGCGATCGCAGGACCGGAATCGCGCCGCATCGGCTCGAGGATCACGTCGGCCTCGATGCCGATTTCGGCGAGCTGCTCCAGCACCATGAAGCGATAGGAGGCATTGGTGATGACGATCGGGCGATCGAACAGCGAGGCCTCGGAGACGCGCAACAGCGTGTCCTGGAAGGTCGAGCGCGTGCCGAACAGCGGCAGGAACTGCTTGGGGCGCACCTCGCGCGAAGCCGGCCACAGCCGCGTTCCGGCACCGCCGCACATGATCAGGGGGATAATTTTTTGGGACACGTGTGAGCTACTCAAGAGAGGGTTTATACGCGGTGATAATTTCGGTACCATTCGACAAAGCGGCCCAAGCCATCCGCCAGCGGCGTCGAGGGCGTGAAGCCGACGTCGCGTTGCAGGGCCGAAATGTCGGCGCGCGTCTCGAGGACGTCGCCTGCCTGCATCGGCAAAAGCGTGCGGATCGCGGGCTTGCCGATGATCTTCTCCAGTGTCTCGACGAACTCGATCAAATCGACCGAGCAATTGTTGCCGATGTTATAGAGGCGATATGGCGCATAGCTCGACGAGTTTTCCGGCTGCTCGGCGTTCCACGCGGGATTCGGCGTCGCGGGGCGATCGAGGGTGCGGATCACGCCCTCGACGATGTCGTCGACATAGGTGAAATCGCGCCACATATTTCCATTATTGAAAAGCTTGATCGGCTCACCCGCAAAGATCGCGCGCGTGAAGAGCCAGGCGGCCATGTCGGGCCGGCCCCATGGACCATAGACAGTGAAGAAGCGAAGTCCGGTCACCGGCAGCTTGTGAACATGTGCGAACGTGTGCGCCATCAGCTCGTTGGCCTTCTTGCTCGCGGCATAGAGGCTGACCGGATGATTGACCGAATGCTCGGTCGAATACGGCAAGGTGCGATTGGCGCCATACACGGAGCTCGACGAGGCGTAGACGAGATGCGCCAGACCGTGGCGCCGGCCCGCTTCGAGCACGGTGACGAAGCCATCACAATTGGCGCGGATGCTGGTGATGGGATCGTCGATCGATGCGCGCACGCCGGGCTGCGCCGCAAGGTGCACCACGCGGTCGGGCGAGACCTCGTCGAACACACGCGTCACCGCAGCGAAATCCGCCAGGTCGATCTCGTGGAACGTGAAAGCCTCATGCTTGAGCGTCTCGAGGCGAGCGCGCTTGAGCGCGGGATCATAGTAAGGGGTCACTGCGTCGATGCCGACAACTCGTTCCCCGCGCGCAAGCAAGCGCTCACAGACATGCATGCCGATGAAGCCGGCAGCGCCGGTAACCACCACGGGGGCCAAAATAAACTCCGTTGTCCGTCCTCATATACCGCATTGCCAGACTGAACCGGTAGAGGCAAGGGTTCAGCATTGGAGAACAGCCCCCTCACATCGGCAAGCTTAATGCCGGGCGCTTCGGATGTCAGCCTTCCCCAAGTTAACCAGACGGGAGCGCCCTCTGCCTGCCGACGCAACATCAGGCGCGCGTCCATAAAAGGCTCCCGGCTGCCCGGCAAGACTTTCAACAAGTGTTCCCGGGGAGCGCCGAACGAACAGCGCGATCACTACCGATGCCGTCATAATTTCGTGCCTTCGGGCTGCTTCTTTCCGTGCTCACATTTGGTTCGAAAGCACAAATCGCGACCCACGCGTTGTGGCATCGACAACCCGAACGGCACAAAATTGAAGCTTTTCATCAACGGCCGCTTTCTCTCGCAAAAGCTGACCGGCGTTCAGCGTTATGCCGCCGAACTGGTCAAAGCGATCGATGCGTTGCTTGCGTCCGACCAATCGCCCGCTGCCCTCAGAGGAGCCGAGTGGCAATTGCTCGTGCCGAGCGAGACGAGCGAAGCGATCAATCTCGCCCACATCAAGGTACGCAAGATAGGACGGCTGAGCGGACATGCCTGGGATCAGATTGAACTTGCGCGCGCCGCCGCTGGAGGTCGCCTGATCAGTCTGGCCAATGCCGGACCTGTGTTTCATGGCGATCATATCGTCGTCATCCACGACGCACAGGTCTTCCGCCGGCCCGATTTCTTCAATTGGCGCTATTTGGCCGTCCACCGCACGATGGGCCGCCTGCTTGCACGGCGGGCCACGATCGCGACCGTATCGGCCTTTTCTCGCAATGAATTGGCTGCAATGCTTGGCCTTTCGAAAACGGACATTCCGATATTCCCCAACAGCGCGGAGCATTTCGCGTCCACAACGCCTGATCACGGTATTCTCGAACGATTAGGGCTTCAGCCGGGAAAATATTTTCTCTTTGTCGGCTCCAGAACCAAGAACAAGAATCTCGCCGTTGCAATCGAGGCGGCGCGGCTGCTCGAACGAAAGGACGTTCCCCTCGTCATTGTCGGCGGAGATAACAGCAAGGTATTTCAAGACAATCTGGGCGAGAGCGAATCGGGCCTGCTTCTGGCAGGACGCCTGGCGGATGGCGAGATTGCAGCTCTGTATGCGCACGCTCTGGCGTTTGTCTTTCCCTCTCTATACGAGGGCTTCGGTGTACCGCCACTTGAAGCCATGATCTTCGGCTGTCCGGTCATAGCCTCGACGGCTGACGCGGTGATGGAAACGTGCGGCGAAGCAGCTGCTTATTTTTGCGCCAACGATGCTCAAGCGCTGCAACAGCTTATGCTCGAAAGGTTGGCAATCGGCGCAATCTCTGATCAGGAGCGCCGAAAGCAACAAGATCGTCTTGCATTATATTCGTGGCAAGACTCGGCGCAAGCACTGTTGGATTTTCTCGCGTCGCGCGCATAGCGGCGACAACGGCCGCCATCCAACGAGTTCCGTGTGTACGTTCGACTTCGAAGCAAGAGAGCTTCGACATCGCGGCGCAACAACACCACACCGCTGCCCAAATCTCGCTATGGATTGGATGGATTGTGATCGCATCCGTTGATGCTCAATTAAGGATGCGCCATGTCGATCTTCCCAACTCAATCTTCCGCAAGGCAGGCGGTGAAGGTGCTGCATGTCGCGGAAACCATCCGGGGTGGGATAGCGAGCTACCTGAACGAATTGCATCCGCAGCAGCAAGCGAGCTTCGGCGCGGAGAACGTGCACTATGTTGTGCCATCGGATCATCGCCACGACCTCGTCGGAATCGATGACAGCCAGATCACGACCTTCGACAGATCGGGCCGCAGCATCGCCGGACTATTTCAGATGCTGCGGGCGAGCATGCAGGCGCTCGACGCCTTCAAACCCGACGTAATGCATCTCCATTCGTCGTTTGCCGGACTCGTTCTCAGGCCCGCGTTGGCGGCTCGTTCCGAAGGTCCTCGCGTCGTCTATTGCCCGCATGGCTGGGCGTTCTCGCGAGAGACCGGCCGCCTGAGCCATCTGGCGGCAAAAGCTGCAGAGACTCTTCTGGCCCGCACGTCGGATCGTATCATCTGCATTTCCGGCGATGAATTCAATGAAGCGGTCCGGGCGGGAATTCCGACCGACCGTCTGACCCTGGTGCACAATGGCATCTCCAAGAGCCGCCCACTGCCGTACGGCGCTGCGACAGATTGGACTTCAAAGAAGGCCAAGGTCCTTTTCATTGGCCGTCTTGATCGACAAAAGGGCTTCGACCTCCTGATCGAGGCCGCACGATCCCTCGAAGATGTCCTGGATGTTCGCATTGTCGGCGCCTCCGTGGTCAACAAGTTCGACGGAGCTGCGGTTCCCGCCAACGTCTCGCTGCTAGGCTGGCTGGATCGTCAGCAGATCGAGGCTCAGCTGGAGGCGGCCGATCTCGTCGTCATCCCGTCACGATGGGAGGCCTTCGGCCTCGTCGCTCTGGAAGCGATGCGCGCGGCCAAGCCCATCCTGGCCTTCCACAGCGGAGCGCTGCCTGAAATCGTCGTTGACGGCGTCACCGGCGTGCTTTGCGAACCTGTTGCGGTTCAACCTCTCATCGACGGCTTCCGACGGATGCTCGATCTGGATCTCAAGGTCCTGGGGCAACGCGGCTACGATCGCTTCAAGCAGTTTTATGACGTCCAGAAGACACACCGCCAATTGCATCAGGTCTATGTCGAACTCCTCGACGACAACAAGAGCGGAGTCGAGCAGAACGTGGCACTGCAATCGGACCTCTCGAAGCCTTTTTGAGGTGAGTTGCGGCAGGCGAGAAATGATGACGGGTATGATCCAGGCGATGGCAGGCCACCGCACCTTGGGTCGCAACAGGCTGCTCTGGATCGCGAGCCTCATCGCGTCTGTTTCTCTGTCTGTCCCGGCATGCGCTCAACAGGCTCAGACGCTTGAAAGCAGATTCCTGTTGGGTATCGGCACCCATCAGGGACTGGGAGGGCCGGTCAGTTCGCGAGGCTACGTGCCCTCCGTGAACGTCAGCCAGATCAAGCAACTGGGCTTTAACGCCTTCCGCGACGATTTTCCCTGGTCTGATTTCGAATTGCCGGGACGTCGGATGGGCTTCACGCCGCGGTTGGGCAGGCTCGACGCGCAGGTTCAGTCCGGCATCGCCCGGCCGCTCCTCATCCTTGCATTCGGCCATCACCTCGTGCCGAACTCATCGCCTCCGACGACGGACGAAGCCCGGCAGCGGTTCGCGGACTATGCGGCAGCGGCCGCGCGATCGGTCGCGCCGCAGCGCCCGATCTTCGAACTCTGGAACGAGTGGAATCTGGCAGCCAAGAAGGACCCTTCATTCTCAGCCGACAACTACCTGGCCCTCGCGAAGGTAGCACGGCCCGCGGTCAAGCAGGCGGTGCCGAATGCACCTTTCGTCGTCGGCGCGATCGGCGACGATCCCGGTTGGACGTGGACGGAGAAGATGCTGCAAACCGGCATCCTTCAATACGCCGATGGCGCCTCGATTCATCTCTACAATTTCTGCATGGCGCCGGCGAAGCGCAATTCGGCCGAGATTATCGACCGGCTCACGGCGTTCCATCGACTGGTCGGCCAAGCGAGCGGCAATCCCGACTTCCCCATTTACGTGACCGAGACTGGCTGGACCACGGCTGCGAACAAATGTGGTGTCAGCGAGCAGGCTCAGGCCGATAACACGGCACAGCTCATCCTGTGGGCCTCGACAGCGGCGCGCTGGCTCAAGGGGATGTGGATCTATGAGCTCAAAAATAGTGGTCAGAATCCAGCCGAGCTGGAGGACAATTTTGGCCTCTACGGTTTCGACAATTCGCCCAAACCCGTAGCCTGCGCGGCGCGTGGCGCCTGGGCATTCGTCCGTTCCACTCTAACCGCCGAACGAAGAAGCCTTGCCAACGGGGTGATGTCGATCGGAGCATCCTCGACCACCGGCGGCAAGATCGCGGTCTGGTCCGAGGATCCGGATCGACGCTACGAGGTCCGGATCAGAGGCGATCTGCCGGGGGCGACTTTCGCGGCCCCCTGCGATGCAACTGCAAGGCCAGCCTCCGGGATCTGGCTGCCGGTTTCGAGCACGCCGGTGCTGATCGCCGCCAATAATGACGCCATTCCCGCACTGGATATACGGCCGGCACGGTAATCGGATCGGCACAAAGAGGTTGACGCGATGAAGATCCTTTTGACATCCACGCTTTATCCGACCCCGCAGGCACCAAAGATCGTCGGCGGAGCAGAGATCTTCGCGCGGAGATTTGCCGAGGGCCTGGCTCAGCGCGGCGACGAGGTCGAGGTGGTGCGCGCCGCATCCGCACCCGAGCAGGGCCGTGAATTATGCAACGGTATCAACGTCTATTCCGCACCGGTGCAAAACGTCTATGCGCCGTTCACGGAGCAAAAGAACGTCGTGAAACGAAGCATCTGGCATGCGATCGACGATTGGCAGATCCAGGCCCCGATGATCGCGGAGCGCATTCGCGCTTTCAAGCCGGACGTTCTGCATTCCAATAATTTATCGGGCCTGACCACGGCGATCTGGCGGGTAGCCGCCAAGCTCGGAGTTCCGGTCCTGCATACGCTTCATGATTATTATTTGACGTGTCCACGCTGTTCCCGCTTCGACAAGGGCCGCTCCTGCGAACACACCTGTACGAGCTGTGGGATCCTGACGTACCACCGCAAACGGGCGACGCATTGGCTCGATGCCGTGGTCGGCGTCAGCGAGCGCGTCCTCTCCATTCACACCGATATGGGCATGTTTGCCGAGACGCCAATCCGCACCGTCATCCGCAATGCCTCGACCGAGCCGCCGCGCTCACCCTACCCGCGGCCTGTCTGCACGACGGAAGTGACATTCGGCTTCATCGGACGGATCACCGAGGAGAAGGGCATCGACAATCTCATGCGAGCGCTGGCCATGCTGCCGCCCGATCGGATCCGGATGATGATTGCCGGCCGCTTGGGCGATCAGGAACAACAGCGCCTGAGAGCACTGGCGCCGCATGCACGGGTCGAGTTCATGGGATTCGTGTCTCCCGATGAATTCTACAGGCAAGTCGACGTCGTGGTCGCTCCGTCCATCTGGCACGATCCGGGCCCGCTCGTCGTCGCCGATGCCAAGGCGGCGGGCAGACCGCTGCTCGGTACGCACTTTGGCGGCATGCCGGAGGCGATCGAGCATGGCGTAACCGGGTGGTTGACCGAAGCAGATCCACAATCCCTGGCCACGAGCATGCGCGAAATCGCCGCGGACCCGCACAAGATCGACGAGATCAGCCGTCGGCTTATCGCCGACACGAACAAGTGGATCTTTTCCGACGTATTGTCGTCGTACAAGAACCTGTATGAACAACTGCGTCAGCGACGGATGTCGTCCGTGCGCCCGGCAATAGCCGGGGTACCACAAGCGCATGCGGTGGCAAAGAGTAGCTTCATTCCGAGATGACACGTCTCTTCGCGATCGCCGGCTACGTTTACCAAAGCGCAGCAGCGATCATCCTGATCTTTGTGATCAGTCACCTGCTGCCTGCCGCCGACTACACCAATTATTCTCTCGCAATGGCCTCGAGCCAGTTGCTCTGCGTCCTCATGTTCGAGTGGCTGCAGCTCGCGGGGCTGCGCTTTCTTGCGGCCGCCAAGGAGAGCGAGGCGGCTCGACTGAGATCGTCGCTCTTTGCGGCGGCCCTCATGAGCGCCGGCGCGCTCGTTGCGGTCGGGAGCTGCGCCTCCTTGGTCAGCGGCCTCACGCCACGGCTGGTCGTCCTCGGCCTGAGCGTGGCCGTTCTTCAGGGCTCGACCGATTTGTACTTCTTGTCGGTACGACTGTCGAACCGGCTGGGGACCGCCTCCTGCCTTCTTGCCTTGCGTGCGACGGCTCTTTTGGGCGGGGCCGTCTCGGGCGGAATGATCTCAGGCACGGCCGAAGCAACGCTGCTCGGCATCGCATTGGGTCACCTGCTTGGGCTCCTTGCCGGTCTCATCGCATATCGCACGCCGCTGGATCGCGTGTCGCTGCGAACAATGCTGGCTGACTGGAAGGACTTCTCGCGTTACGGCATGCTTGCAGCCGGCGCGTCCGTGATCCATTTGTCCGTGCCGGTTCTGCTTCGTATCATCGTCGTCGGGCGACTCGGCGCCACAGGAGCCGGTGCAGGATTTTCCATTGCGCTCGACCTGCTGCAACGTCCCTTCTGGGTCCTCAATGCGGCGATCCACACCGTGAGTTATCCTGAAGTGGTCAATGATTTCGAGCACGGGAGCGCCACGAAGTCGAGACAATCGGCGCGGCACATGTTCGAGTTCATGATCTGCACAACCCTCGTCCTGCTGGGCGGGCTTGTCGCCTTCATTCCGGACGCGGCCCGCATCCTGGTCCCGCGGGAGAGCGTCGAGGGCTTCCTGGCGACAGGGCCGGCGGTCGCTGCTTTCTACTTCCTCCATACCCACCTGCAGGCGACGATCGCGGTCGTTCCCCACCTGGAAAAGCTCGCGACCAGGCTCGCCCTCGTTGCTGCCGGGCAGCTGGCAATGGTTGCGGCGTTCTCCCTGGTTGCCGTCTGGGCCGGCCTGTCACCCCAAGCGGCAGTCACCTGCGCCTCGATCGCCACGCTCGCGGCGATCTTGGCCGGGCTTGGCCCTACCCTCAGGTTCGATGCGTTCCCGCGCTGGCCCTTGGTGCTTCAGGCGCTCGCAGCCGCCATTCTGATCGGATCGCTCAGTCATGCGCCGAGCGAACCAGCGGCGTGGCTTGCTGGAAAGATCGTCATCGCCGCAATCGTCACGGCTGCGGTCGGCTGGCGCGGAAACTTTCTCCTCCTGGCCCGCCCGAGCTGATCTGTCGACCGGTCTCTTGCAAACCTTCTTTGGAGCTAGATGCGCCCTTGACGCTCTGCCCGCGTCCGCGAAGTTCCTACCGTGGAACTCTCTACTTCGCTTCAAAATGCGGCGAAGTGACTGACAACCAGTACGAGAATATTGAGTGACTTGCTCGTGCCGGCAAAATCTACCAGCGCATCGGGTCGGCCTGACAGCTTCACAGCTCCGCGCCCCAAGTCACATGCATCATTGAAGCGCGACATGCGCATAGATTCAGCAGTGAAACCTTGCGAATTCTTGGAAGCGCCATGTTGAGGTCATGCTGCGTCGGCACGACATCGTTATTGTCTTGAATCAGAGTCGAGCTGTTCCTGCGAGGAACTGCTGATCGCTCTCGATTTGTAGCTCCGATTTTTATCTGAAATTCACACTCGATCGAGAAGGTTGAACGCAAATCCCTGCGAGCAATTTCGTTCGCGTAGAAACTCGAGTGTGAAATGTCGTCAGATCAAACCGTCCTCTCCGCAAGCGGCTTCATCAACTCCATCGGCGTCAACACGCATGCCGGCTTCGGGTGGACCGACTACAATAACCTCGCATTGATGGTCGATGACCTGAAGTATCTTGGCGTCACCCATTTGCGCGACGCGATGGGAACCAGCCCCGCCGCACAACCGGTCGTTGAAGGGCTGGCGGCTGCCGGCTACAAATTCGACTTCCTGGTGTCGTCCGCCCTGCCCCAGCTGGGCACCGCCGGCCTCCAGAAGTATATCGTGTCGCTCGAGAAGTTCGTGGCGAGCCATCCAGGCAGCATCAGCGCCATCGAGGGGCTCAACGAGGCCAATCACCAGCCCTTCAGCTACAATGGCAGCTCGAGCCTTAGCGCCGCGGCCCAGTTCCAAAGCGCGCTCTATCAGGCGGTCAAGGCAGACGGCACGCTTTCCAGCATTTCCGTCATCAATTTGTCGCTCGCCTACAACGATCCCCAAGGCTACAGCCAGCTCGGCAACATGTCGGGCTCGGTCGATTTCGCCAATGCGCATGCCTATGTCAGCACCAGCTTGACGACCAGCAGCTCACTTGCTGCCACCTTGAGCGCCGTCTCGACCGCCGCGCCGGGAAAGCCCATCGTGATTACGGAGACCGGCTACACCACCCAAGCCAACACCCAATATCTCGGTGTCGACGAGACGGTGCAGGCCAAGTCGATCTTGAACACCCTGGTGGATGCCTACAAGGCTGGCGTGAGTGCGACCTATCTCTACGAGATGTTCGATCGCGACTCGTCCGCCAGCAACACCAATCCTGAAGCCAACTTCGGTCTATTCAACTCCGACGGAACGCCGAAGCTCGCCGCGACGGCA
The DNA here is from genome assembly GCF_042666195.1 of Bradyrhizobium sp. GCM10028915. Taxonomy (NCBI): domain Bacteria; kingdom Pseudomonadati; phylum Pseudomonadota; class Alphaproteobacteria; order Hyphomicrobiales; family Nitrobacteraceae; genus Bradyrhizobium; species Bradyrhizobium sp. GCM10028915. The sequence goes on along the minus strand of NZ_JBHTFN010000043.1, from coordinate 53,343 downwards.
ATTCACAACCTGACGAGCATTCTGGCCGATGACGGCAAGGGCGGCCTGCAGCCGACTAATCCATTGAACTACACCCTCAGCAACATGCCGGCCTCGGGCAACAGCATGGTGCTCGGCAAGAGCAATGGCGCCTACGAGCTTGTCGTTTGGGCGGAGCCGAAGCTCTGGAATGATGCGGCCGATGCCGAGATCTCCAATCCGACCCAGACGGTCACGGTGAACCTGGGCGGCGTGCATCATTCGGTCAAGGTGTACGACACGCTGACCGGGACCACCGCGATCGCGAGCTACACGGACGTCAGCACCATTACGATTCCGGTCAGCGATCACCCGCTGATCATCGAGATCGACGCGCCTGCGACCACCCCGATTCCGCCGGACACCCGAACCAGTGTCAGCGGTACGGCTGCCGAGATCGTGCCGCAACTGTCCGACCTGAGCACGTCGACGGCGCTTCAAGCCATTACGCTCACCGACTCGCATGTCCTGCCCGTCGCTTCGAAGGCGACGATGGACTATATGATCGCGCATTACGGCAATGCGCTGTCCAAGATCCAGGGCGGCCATTCCTTCTCGATCACGAACTCGGCCGCGACCTGGAGCAGCACGAAAACCTATGATGCCAGCGGCAACCTCCTGTCGAAAGCGGACACCGGCCTGAACGCAAGCGGACTGCCCACTTCGACCACGATCGTCTACACCGACGGGTCCAAAGACGCGATCGGCTACACCGGCGGCGTAAAGACCACCTCCGTCCATTTCGCTACCGACGGAACCAAGACCACCGACACCTACAACACCACCGGCACGCTTCTCAGCGAAGTCGTGCAAAAACCGGACGGCTATTATTCGACGGCCATCTACACCAACGGCGTGAAGACCACGGTCTACGTCAAGAACGCCGACCACACCCAGGACAACTATACCTACAACATCAAGGGGCAGAGCTACACGAGCCAAGTCCAGCACCTGGATTCAACCGGCAAGGTCACGTCCGTGGTCCGCAGCCATGCGGACGGCTCGCTCGATTCGACACAGGTCTACAACAGCGACGGCAGTCGCGTGATCACCACCTATAGCGCCACGGGGGTCAAGCTGGTCGAGACCGACTACCATGCCGATCGCAGCAAGGACGTCTGGACCTACAACATCAAGGGCCAGAACTACGCGACCGAGCACGACGTTTACGATACGACCGGCTTTCTCACGACCCTGACGCGCCTCCACACCGATGGCAGCCTGGCGTTCAAGCTGGTGCAAACGACCGACGGCACCAAGACGACCGATTGGTACAATGCCGCCGGCAGCCTCACCAGCGAAGTCGTCCAAAAGGCCAACGGTTTCAGCTCGACGACGCTCTACAGCAACGGCGTCAAAACCAACGCCTATGTCAAGAATGCCGACGGCAGCCAGGACAATTACGCCTATGGCATCACCGGCCAGAGCTACAGCACACTGATCCAGCACGTCGATCCCTCCGGCAAGGTCACGGCCGTGACCCGCAAGCATGCCGACGGCACGCTCGACTATACGCAGGTCATCAACAACGACGGTAGCAGCGTCGTCACCAACTATGACTCAGCGGGAAAGCGGACGAAGGAAACCGACTATAACGCCGATGGCAGCAAGGATATCTGGCTTCTCAACATAACCGGCCAGACCTACACGACCGAGCACGACATCTACGATGCGGCGGGCTTCCTCACCTCGCTCGTTCGCACGCACGCCGATGGCAGCCTGGCTTTCAAACTGCAGCAGGGCAGCGACGGCACCAAGGTCTCGGACTGGTACGACGCCAGCGGCATCCTCACCAGTGAGGTCCTGGAGAAGACGAGCGGCTACAGCGCAACGACGATCTACACCAACGGCGTCAAGACCGCGGCCTACATCACCAATGCGGACCAGAGCCACGACAATTACAGCTACAATATAACAGGTCAGAGCTATACCACGCAGTACCAGCACCTCGACCCCTCCGGTGTCACGACCGAAGTGGTCCGCACGCATGCCGACGGGTCGCTCGACTACAGCCAAGTCGTCAATAGCGACGGCAGCAGCGTGGTGAGCAACTACAATGCCTCCGGCGTCAAGATGACGGAGACCGATTACCACGCCAACGGTTCGAAGGACGTCTTCCAGTTCAATATCGTGGGCCAGACCTACACGACCGAGCACGACAGCTACGATCCGACCGGCTTCCTCACTAACATCGTGCGCACCCACGCCGATAGCAGCCTCGCCTTCACGCTTGTCCAGAGCTCAGACGGGACCAAAACCTCGGACTGGTACGACGCCAAGGGCGTTCTGACCAGCGAGGTGACGACGAAGATCGACGGCTATAGCTCCACGACCGCCTACACCAACGGCGTCAAGACTGCCGCGTACATTACCAACGCCGATGGCACGTCGGACAATTGGAGCTACAACATCAAGGGGCAGTCCTACACCACGCAGCATCAGCACCTCGATGCCTCCGGGCATATCGTCGAGCTTACCCGGACCCACGCCGATGGCACGCTGGACTATACCCAGGTCATCAACAACGACGGCAGCAAGCTGACCGGCATCTACGACGGCTCCGGTTCCAAGACCCAGGAGATCGCCAACAACGCCGACGGTTCGAAGGACGTGTTCCTGTTCAACTTCAACGGACAGGCCGGCACGACGCAGCACGAAAACTACAATTCAGCCAATGCACTCCAGTTCTTCGACGACACCAAAACCGACGGCACACACAACGTCACGGCGGTTGCGAGCGGCGTGACGATCCAGGGCGGGGCCGGCAACGACCTGTTCTCGGCGGCGCCGAGCTCGACCACAATCGTCTACGATCACGGCCAAGACCAGATCGTCAACTTCCAGGCCGGCGACGCCGCCACTCACGACGTGATCCAGATCTCGAAGCTCCTCGCCGCGGACTACGGCCATCTGCAAATCACGCAGTCGGGCGCGAACGCCCTGGTCACGCTTTCGGCCAGCGACTCGATCCTCCTGAAGAACGTCAACGTCGCCAGCCTGACGAGCCACGATTTCCTGTTCGTCTGACCACGGCGAATTGTCCGCAGGATCGCATCAATATCTCAGGCGCCGGGACCAGCTCAGGCAAGTCCCGGCGCCGTTCAATAATTAGGCGGTTGCCTTGTCGCGAGGCAGGAGCTGCATAACGGCTATTCGCCTGCCGTCGAACGCCGGCCCAGCGAACTTGCGTCACAATTGACCGCTAAGCAGACGGTAGCGTCAGGCAAGGAATTCGACACGCGATGGAAGCCAATGAAGCAAGACGGTTCGTCGTTCTCGACTTCTATCGTTTCGTTGCCGCTCTCGGCGTTTTCATTTTCCATCTGAAGACCATCGACAGCGGTATCGCGCCGATCTGGAACGGATCTTATGGCCTTTTCGTGGACATGTTCTTCATCTTGTCCGGGTTCGTGATCTCCTATTCCTATCCGTCTGACGCGCGTGGTCTCAAGGCATATTCCCGGTTCATGATCCGCCGCATTGCGCGGATCTATCCGCTGCATTTTCTGACTTTACTCGTGTTCGTATTGCTGATCGGGTTCGGTCTGGACCGATCGGCGAGGTCGACGCCGCTGGACTTCCTGTACAACCTCGTGCTGCTTCAGGCCTGGGGCGTTACCGATCATTTGAGCTTCAACTCTCCGTCCTGGTCGATCAGCGCGGAATTCTTCTGCTATCTGATCTTTCCCCTGCTTATGCTGCTTGCACGCAAGGTCCATCCGCTGGTGCTGGCCGCCATCGTCGCTGCGCTCTATCTGGTCCTGGCCCACGGCCATTTGCCGATCTGGCAAGAACGATCGCAGATGTATGGAGCCAATTATGACTACGGGATGCTCCGTGCGCTGCCGAGCTTCTTGAATGGAATCCTGCTCGCCATATTGTTCAGGTTGTCGCACCCGTATCGGCACAAGCCGGTCGTCTTCGCCGGCATCGCCCTGTTCGGGATCTCCGTGCTTGTCCTGAACATCTTCGCCAAGCCGGATCTGGCCATCATTCTGTTCTCCTGCGCGATCCTGCTCACCGCCGTCGGGGAGAGCGCTTTCGTGCAAATTCCGGGCAGCCGCCTCCTCGGGCGGCTCGGCAACACTTCATACTCGATCTACATGCTGCACGACGCCGTCCTCATCGCCGTATTCAAGCCGTTGTGGGCGTCGCTTGGTCTGCGTCCGGATCAATTTGGCCTCTTTGCTCTCGCGTGCTGCGCGATCCTGACCATCATCGCCGATCGCACCTATGCCTATTTCGAGAACCCGGCGCGGCGGCTGATCAATCGTGGGGCCGACATCGGATTTGGATCGCCGCGCAAAGTGCAATCGTCCGCCAAGACGCCTGCCACCAACAAGACGTCTGTCACCAAGACGTCCGTGCGTTTCGACGAGACGGAGCAGGCCGCCAACTGACGTCCGCCCGCTTCCCTCAGGCGACCTTACCGTCGGACACCGCGTCAACCGACATCAAACCATCGCCCCGCAGCGGAGCGATGTTGGCGCGCGACAGCTCCATGACTGCCGGCAGCATATTGCGGACCTGCGCGCCGGCCGTCTTGTAGGCGCCGAGGAACCTCAGCAGAAACTTCTCGAGATTGTCTCCCGCGAGCAGTTGCTCAGGTGAGAGAAGAAGCGATTCGCTCACACCGAAATAAGCGAACAGGCCCTGGAACTTGTCCTGGTATGTGATCGCCGCAACCGGCGTTCCCTGTCCGAGAGCCGCAATCGCAAGATGCATGCGGCCGGTGACGACGCCGTCCACCAGACCGACGACTGCCTTGATCTCGCTCGCTGACAGCACGTGCTCGACATGATGAACATGGTTGCCCAGCGCTGCGCTCAGGCGACCGGCCAGCGGTCGAAGGCAATTGTCGTCGGCGATCTCCGGACGATAGTCGTGCGCGAGCAACACCCAGCTCGCGTTATGCTCTCGAGACATGCGCTCGATTGCGCTCGCCGCGAGTTCGATCATTCGCCGTAACTTGGCCGGCTCGGATTTCCTGAACAACATCGGGTGGATATTGAAGACAAAGACGTCGCGTCCCTGCCTGCGCTGCTCCGCAATCGCGGCCGCAATCTGCTTCACAGCCGCGGTCTCCGCCTGTGGCACCAGCATGAATGCGGAATCAGCGACGAGGTGCGCACGATTCGGGGCGAACTCTTTGAAGCGCTGAAGAGATAGTGCATCGCGCAAATTCAAGACCACGCCGGGATCGAGCAGCCGAAACACCTCGCGCAATGCCTTGGCCGGACGGGAGTTGAAGCTGAATCCGAGCACGCTGACCTTGGCGCCGCACGCTGCCATGAGATCGGCGACGAGCAGCATGCGAGCGGCGTCCACGGGGGAATAGTAGCCGTCCAGCACGTCTGCCCCCAGAACCATTCCGAAATCCGGCCTGGTGAGAGAAAGCTCCTGCGCCACCGTCATATAGGAAAACGGCTGCCTCCAAAATTCGAGCGGCTTGAACCCCATTGCGCGCACTTCCGCGCTTGCCGCTTTGGTGGCGGTGACAATGTAGACCTCGATGTTCGGATGGGCCTGCTTCATCTCGCCGACGGCCGCCTCGATCATGGCCTCATCGCCGCGCGACTGATGAATGCTCCAGGGGTCGGACGGGAGCAGGACGAGCCGGCGCGGGTTGTTGCGCGGCGCGGCACTGCCGCCGATAGCCTTCCTGGCGATCTGCCACCTGCGCAACTCGAGCAGATCGACCGCAAAGGGCGTGTTCTTCGCGCTGTTGAGCCAGCCTCGGAGATGCTTGCGAACGGGTACCGGAATCAATTGCTTCACGACGTCTTCCTCGTCTTCATCAGGCGGTCGCACCACGCTTCACGACGAAAGCGATCAGGGAGAACAGCTGCTTTCGCCAGAACAGCAAGATGCTCATCAGATAGGTCGCCCCGAAACATGACGAGAGCAGTCCTATCCGCAAATAGGGATTCATGTCCGGGGTCGCTTCGCGGCATAGCGCAACTGCGCCATAAGCCAGAAGGATGGCGCAAAGACAGCCTGCGACGGGCCGCAGAAACTGGTTCCAGCTCAGGCCCAGCAGCCTGAGCGCCAGCGCGAACGTCACGGGCGTCACCACGAGCTGCGCGACAGCGAAGATGGTGGCCAGCTGACCAATGTCGTGCGACGGCAGCAGGAACATGGCGGGGACCACCGTGGCGAATTTGAGAATGTTCAGCAGGAAAACGTAGTTGGGCTTGCCCATGGCGCCAAAATAGGCGCTGTTCACGAACTGCACCGTCTGAATCGCGCCGATGAGCATCAGCGGCCTCATCACGGCTTCGCTGCCGGCCCATTTTGAGCCGAACAGCAGCAGGGAGAACTCCGGCGCGATCGCCGCCAGGAGCACAAAGACCGGAGAGCCAATCAATGCTCCGAGGCTCACGCTTCGCAGATAGGCGTCGGCAATACGGTGACGCTCATGCGCGATCTTGGACAGTGCGCTCAGCGCGACGTCCATGACCGCCTGTGTCAGCAACTGCATCAGGATAATGTAGACCCGCGCGCCCACCGTGTAGATGCCCAAGGCCGCGACGCCATAAAGCGACAGGATGATCATGTCGATCGTACGCACGATGGCGAAGTCCAGCAGCCTGTTCGACACGACGTGGATGCTGTAGCCGGAGAGTTCGCGCAAGCTCTTCAGATCGTAGCCGCGCATCGGGAGCCATCTGGGCTGGCTCCAGAGCCACAGGCCGCTGACCGCGCTCTGAACGACCACCTGGATCACGAGACTGAGGGCACCGAACCCGGCATAGGCACAGGCGATCCCGACCACTCCGGAGATCGCGGTCGCCACCATGGTCCTGAGCGCAAGCACACGAAAATCCATCTGGCGCTTGTAGAGCGCCTCCTGGAACAGCGTGGCGGTACCGATCGGAAGCGAGAGGCTCGCAGCCGTCAAGAGCGGCGCAAGTCCCTTCACGTCGAGCCAACGCTCGATATCGGTCGCCAGCAGGGCGATGAGAACGGCAAGGAGGACCGATGCCGCCAGTGAGCAGAAAAATGGCAGTGTCACGTCCGCAGGCTCGAGCGTGCGTCGCTGGATCAACGCGTCACCGAACCCGAATTCGGAAATGGAGCTCAGGAGCAGCAGGATGAAGCCAACCAGCGCGGCAAGACCGAAATCCGCAGGATTGAGCAGCCGCGCCAATATCAAGAACAGAACAAATGACAGCGCACGGCCGCCCCAGTTCTGCGCCAGCGACCACAACAACGCGACCACGACCTGATGTTGTTTGCCCGGAGTGACGTTCATCAAAAAATCGACCCAATTCCGACAGATCCAATCACAATCGCCCGCTAGACAAACAGGGAATCGATGACCGCGCGTGACGTCGCCCTTTTCCACTCCGTCCCGATGGCGGCAGCAATCGCGCAGCAGTACGACGACGTTATGGCAATCAGATGAGCACCATCTATCATCCGATTTAGCGTGGAAGTGAGTTCAAATCGTGGACTACACTCCAACCGGCTCAGCGATGTGATGCAAAATGGATGCCTTGATGAATTCGCCTACCACCGCCTTCAATCGCAACTCCAGGCGCTTGCGCGTGGCGATCTACGCGCCGCATTTTGCAGAATATTCCTACCGGCTCGCGTCGGGCTTGGCGCGCCATTGCGATGTTCGCCTCGTCCTCAACCGCAAGGATGCGAACCAGCAGTGGGAACTGGCCGATATCGCGGTGACGACACCCTTCAACACAAGGATCCGCGATTTGAGCCTGCGCCGCGCCGGCGCCATCGGCATTCCAGCTTCATTCATGGACATAATTTCGTTTCGTCCAGACGTGGTTCATTGTCACGAAGTTCCGGAAGTCTACACATCCAAGCTGATCCAGTTCCTGCGTCCGCTTGGAATCCCGCTGGTGCTGACCGTTCACGACGCAATTCCTCATTCGGAAGGCGGCTCGGGCACCTCTCCGCGCGAGGACGGCTGGCGCGCGCGCATGCGCGCGGCAGCGTCAGTCGTCACGACGCACGGCGAGAGCTGCATTGCAGATTTCCGCCATGCGACGCCGGACGTTAATGGAGAAATCGTCTCCAGCATGCACGGCGTGCTCATGGTGCCCCCGACGCGCGCCGCGGCCATCGAACCCGAATTTGCACGAATCCTGTTTTTTGGGCGGATGTGGGCTTACAAGGGGTTGGACATCTTCATCGATGCGATCGACCTGCTGGACCGGCGCGGCGTGGCGCACGAAGCGATCGTCGCGGGCCGCGGTCCCGAGATGACGCGGCTCGGCGCGCGCATGGAGGCCATGCCGACGGTCAAAACGATCGATGCCTATATCTCGCCCGAGGATACGGGACAATTATTTCAGTCTGCGACCGTGGTCGCCCTGCCCTATAAGGATGCGACGCAGAGCGGCGTGCTGGCGTCTGCTTACGGGAATTCCCGTCCCGTCGTCGCCAGCGCCACCGGTGGCATTCCTGACGTCGTGACAGACGGCGTGAACGGGCTTCTGGTCCCGCCTGGTAATGCTGCCGCCTTGGCCGATGCGCTCGAACGCGTCCTGACCTCGAAATCGCTTACCGCGACATTGACCGACGGTGCACGGCAGACAGCGGCGGGCCAGTTGAACTGGGATCGCATCGCCGATGGCCTGTTGCCATCCTACCGCAAGCTTGCCGGCCGTACCGTGAGCTGATCGTGACTTATATTGCGATCTTCTAGGCGGACTGTTCCATCTTGCTCAATGACCGAAAGAACATGCCGCGGACCGCGCCATCCAACAATCGTCTCAGCCTCACCTCGATCAGCTCGTAGGTGATCGCGCTTGCAACCAGCGACATCAACGATCCCAGCAGGATGAATGCTGCCCACAGCAGCCAGCGGTCGACACCGACAGCGACGAGCTTGAGCCCGATCACCTGTAACGGAAACAGGACGAACGGGTGCACGAGATAAAGGCTGTAACTTATCTTGCCGACATACTGCAGGGCCGGCGTGCTGAGCGCCCTGGCGAGACCGGAGTCCGGGGCCAGCACCATGGCGAACAGCAAAAGGCCCGGAATAAGACCTACGAACGGGTGAAACAGCACCAGGCTCGCGTACATGGCGACCCCGCACGTCAGGCCCGCCATCAAGCCAAGAGGTCCCGGAATGGAGATGCGCCAACCCGTGGCGCTGAGAAGCATGCCAATGCAGAAGAACGCCGTGATCGGGCAATGCAGGAGACAGGCCACGCCCAGCAAGATCAGGGGCGCCGCCAGCATTCTCCCTCCGATGCGCCACACCGAGAATGTCAGCCCGAACCAGATGTAGAACGCCCATTCGTAAGTCAAGGTCCAGGCATTCTGCTGAGCGATGGGCAAGCCGAGAGCGTCCTGCACGAAGAACAGATTGGCCGTGAAGATCGCGAGATAACCGGTCAGATCGATCCCGCGGAAGAATTTGTAGCCCACGATCGGGCCAATCACGAACAGCGCGAGATGCAGCACGACGAACACCGGCATGATGCGCAGGACACGGTCGAAGAAGAACCTTGGCAGCGAGCCGTGCCGCACCAGACTGGCCGGGATCAGGAAGCCGCTGATCATGAAAAACAGCTCGACACCGTGGCCGCCGACATTGATCACCGATTGCAGCCAGAGCCAGAGCGGCGGCAGGAAGCCCGGATCCGGAATGTCGTACACGCCTCCCTTTGGCATGTCGTAGAAATGATCCATCAGCACGCTCAGCGCCGCAATGCCACGAAGTCCCTGGACGGAGGGAACGAAAGATCCGTCGTATCCGGCATTCGGCTGGCGCGTTTTTTCGATCACTCAGCTGCCCCTTGCGCGCTGAGCGCCGGCTCGAGAACGACCGCCCTCCTGCGCTTCGACCGGAACCTCTGGCCGAACGATATGCTGGGCTTCTCGACGAACGCATATGTCGACCAGCTGACCAGAATTGACAATGCTGCGACCAGCGCGGCGAAAGCGGCCCATCCCAGCGGTCCATCACCGAGCCAGACGAGGCGATGGATCCAGACGATCACGAACGGCGACATCAAATAGACGGAATAGCTGATGGTTCCCACGAACGCCATCGAGCGCCAGGCCATCCTCTCACCGAACGCCGCAAACGCGATGAAGACGAGCGCTGCGCAGACATAAGCCGACCCGATCGAATAGCTGTAGAAGAAGTTCTCCTGATAGACGCCGCCGAACCGCCTCTCCGCCAGCGTGATGGCGAAGATCGCATAGAACACCGTACAAACGGCGACGTGCGGCCATCGCAGCTTTCCGCCGATGACGGTGTCGCGGATGACCTTGCCCAGGAACATCGCCGAAAGGTTCAGCCCAACCTCCATCAGCGACGACACCGTCCTGCTTTCGATCAGAAGTGCTGCGGCGGTCCCGACCAGCGCCGCAGCAATGACAATCGCAACTGCAGTAAAGCGCCGGTTCAGCAATCCCATCGCGAAAAGAATGGTGCATCCGACATAGAACAGGAGCTCGATCGCCAACGTCCAGTAGAAGATCCAGAGGTTCGGGATGTTCACGAAAGTCTGCAGCATCGTCACGTTCGCGATGACCTGCGACAACGGGTAGGCATTGGCCTCCAGCACCTGCATCGTGACGAGCCCGATCACCATCGACGTCCAGTACGCCGGGTAGAGCCGAAAGAAGCGGCTGATCGTGAAATCGCGCACAGGAGTAGCACTGTCCGGAAAACTGAACGGGATGACGAATCCGCTGACGAAGAAGAACAGCACGACTCCGAACCGGCCGAAGTTCATGTAGTAGCCGATCGCATCGTGGAAGACCCAGTAATACGCGCCGGTGGGGTGCTTCTGGACGATCACCTCGAACACGTGCTGGAACAGCACCGCCAACACGGCAATGCCGCGCAGCGTATCGATGAATGCAAGCCGTCTATGCATCGTTTGTCTCATCTGCTCCCACGCGCTGCCGTCCCTGGCATATCTACGCCGAGACCCTCCAATGAGCGGATCGGCCGCGGCAATTCTATCGGAACGGTATCGGCTGCCCGTGCGGAGGTCGCCCGCCGGGAGAATACTTCGCTGAAGCTCAATGCGATGATCAGGAGCCCTGATGCTGGACCGTAGTTCAGGACGGTGATGGTAAACAGGTTGACCACGAAGAGCAGCGTCAGCTTGTAGACGTCGGTCGCTCCGAAGTTGGCGCGGAACACCATCACCATGAATGCGACGAACGGAAGCCCGAACATCAGGTATGTTCCGATGTAGAAGTTGTCGACCGGTACCCAGTACGCCGCGAGCGGCGAGAAAAGCTTCTGCGGATAGTTGAAGCAACCCGCGCCGCAGCCGGTTACCAGACCGATCGGCATCAGCTGGCTCATGTAGACGAACGGCAGCTGCCAGCTGTTATTGATGCGGTCGAGAATGCTGAACAAGGTCGAGTGCGGCACTGCTGCGGTGCCCGATGCGACCACGATCATGAAGAACGGAACGAGGATCGCAGCGAACGACCACAACGCGATCGCGCGGATCGCGGGGAAACGCGACTTCTCCGGCAGCATTCGCACGATCACCAGCAGCACCAGGTACAGCACGAGAACGATCATGGTCGTCTTGCTGGTGGTCAGACGAATGACGTAAACCGCCAGGGAGCCGTACAGAAGGCACCAGAGCGTGCTCTTGCGGATCGACGTGATCGCAAACGACACGAGGATGAAGAATGCGGCCATGGTATTGTCGGCGGCAAAGCCCATCAGGCGCTGATCGTCACCGCCATAGGCCCACCATAGCCGGCCCGCCTCACGCACGGCGCCAAAGGATTCATATTTGTAGCCGACCCAGGGCATGAGGTAGAACTTGGTCAACAACACGCCGATGACGGAGAGATAGAAGGTCACGGCGATGATCGACAGCAGCTTTCGGTAGGAACCCAGGCTCGAATCGCAGAAACAGAATCCGACAAACACCGGCAGCATCATCTTGAAAGCCGAGATCGCGGCGGTCGCAGTGCCCATCATGAAGTAGCCGAGCACCAGCGACAGCATGATCTGCGCGAACACCAGGAGCGCCAGGGTGCTGCGATTGCGCAAAATGCAATGCACGAAGAACTGGGCCAGACACAGCAGCGCGACGCCGTCGGGCAGGTACCAGAGCGTGTCCAGATGAAAGATGCTGGTGTAGTAGCGGATCACGCCGCCGAAGGCGTCTCGGACCAGATAAACCCCGAGCGCGATCGCCTCGATGTTGAGGCTGACCAGCGTGATCTGCGGGCGCTGCAGCGCAAGGGACGTCATGCTCGCCTCAATTCGTCAGCCGCGCCGATGGCGCCGGAGATGGCGAAAAATCGGGCCGGCTTCCAAGGGCATTCCGAAGCAGCTTACCGCCAAGACTCTCGATGTAGAGATAGCTGAAGTTCGAAACTACCAGCACAGCGGCCAGGGAGATCACGAGGTTCAGCGTCGCCGACAGCCCCGTCCAGATCGAATCGAGCGCCGCGATCGGCCGTGGCCCAAGTGCCCGCACGAAGTACTCCGCGAAGAGCACCACGAGCGCATGCACCATATAGATGGAGTAGGATCTGCGCCCCAGCCACACCAGCGGCCGCGCCACCAGAATCTTCGGCACCAGCAACGCATCCGGAAACGCCAGCAGCGTGCCAAGGAAGGCTGCGAAAACAAGCGGCGCCAGGAAGGTGGTCGCCGGATTGGTCTCTGCGAGGCTGACCAGGACGATACTGGCAATCATGGCGATCAACTGCAGCCCTCCCTGCACGGCAGGGCTCGGCTTGCCTGGCAGCCGACGAACGATCCTGACGGTCAAGACACCGAGGAAGAAGCTCACAAAACAGCGAAGAATGCCGAAATCGGTCTGGAGTCCCAGACTCCTCTTGTCGAGCACGAAGACGATCACGACAAGACTTGCGACCGCGACGAGCCCGGAGACGGCGTAGAACCACGACAGCGAACGCATGCGCTGGGCCAGCAGGACGATCAGGCCGAACACCAGGTAGGTGTAGAATTCGACACTTATGCTCCAGCTCGGAGCGTTCCAGCTGAGATAGTCGATCAGTCCCATCGAATGCAGGAGAAAGACGTTGAGCAGGAAGGAATAGGCGTTGTTCACCTCGAAGGCGGCTGGCGCGGCAACCACGACGCCTGTGGCGACCAAGCCGATACGCAGGAGGCGGAACAGCAGGTTTGCGATCAGCATGACGATGTGAAGCGGATAGACCCGCGCCAAACGCCGCACCATGAATTCGCGCAGCGAGAAGCGTCCGAAGTCGCCCTCGACGTAGCTCAACGACATCACGATGCCACTGAGAACGAAGAACAAGTCGACCAATAGCCACGCGCTTCTGAAGAACGAGCAATTGATCCACGCATTGTGTGGGAATGCCGCGAGAAAGGTCGGCATCAGCAGGAGATGGTGGATCACCACAGATGTCGCGGCGATACCCCGGATGCTGTCGAGCGGCAGGACATGCGCTTTCTCACGATGAACCAACTCCGTCACATCGACATTCCGTAGCTGTTGCACCGCAGCAGTCTGTATCAGGTCTTTGCGTGCTTTCAATCGTCACGATTGAGGATTCGCGTATGACGCATGACGACCGGCGATAAATTCAACGCTCTCTGTCATTCGAACATGCGCGCGACAACTTTGCGCCATTTTTGCTGATCGGGGAGCATCGGGACGAACGAACTGACTCGCCGGCGAATGGTCGCGAGCATTTGCGAACAAAGTATGCGCGAAACCCGGCGGTGTTGCGATTTAGCCTGTACAGAAGATGTTTCTTGATCCAGGCGCTATCCAGCGCTGCTCGCTCGAACAATTTTCGTGTGTCAATTTCGCGACAAGATTTTTGCGACCGCCTCATAAATCTTCAAACTGCAAAAATCGCAGGCGCCATTGTGCCGATCTCGCAGGCATTGCAAATCGTACTTGCACAACCGACGAAAGGTAAGGCACTGATGTATCAATCGATGGGAAGCGCGACCGAATGAAACCCGCTTTTGCATCGCACAAAAATTGACACAGTTGGCTGCCACTCTTCGCGTGTACTGGTTTGCAGCAACGACGAAGGGACACGGATGAGCTGCGAAGTGACGCGTCGTACGAAGCCGAGATGGCTACCCATCATCTTGACGGGATTTGCTCTGATCGCATCGGGCGTCGGTCCGACCCGCGCTCAATGCGTTGGATTCTCGGACCGCGCCTCACAAACCGAACTCGACGCCTTCGTGAAGGCGCCGTCTTCGCTTCTGGAACGGCTACGCAACGACAAAGAGAAGCTGAGGGCTCGCCTTTCTTCATATATCGCGACCAATCCATCGGTGTTGCCGTCGGTGCAGACGCTCATTTCCGAATTGGCTTCCCCCGACCGCTCGACCATCGGCGCGGCGCTGCGGCTCGCAGAAGCGCTGTGCACGTCAACGAAACCGGACGCTGCGCGCAAGATTAGGGATTTCACGCAGCGAGTCGGTGACCTCGCCGTGCAGGCGGGCTATTCCGCGGCGGGAGAAGATGGCTCCAGCGCCCAATTGCAGCCGAGAGACAACAAGCCGACGCAGCCTCGGGGCGGAGCGCTGTTGGAAGGCGAATGGAAGACCAAACTGGCCAATCCATTCAAACCTGTTCCCCTCCCGAATTGATCCTGACCATTAAGGCAGCGAATTTCAGATGTATCAGCCTAGAGAACACTTCCAATCGGGACACCGGTTTGGCATCGAGTTTGGCGGCGCGGTCCTCAGCTTTGACCGTGTCACTGATGTCCTTCGTCGGCAATGGCCGCTGATCGCTGCGGCAGTTGGCGCTTCGCTGGCTCTGGTGATCGTCTATCTGGTTCTGGCAAAGCCGATGTATACGGCAAACGCCCGTATCATGATGGACACCCGGCAAACCCAGGTTCTGGACAAGGACAGCGGGACCAACAGCGCTCTGATCGACACCGGCTATGTCGACAGCCAGGTCGAAGTCATCAATTCTGACGATCTTATCCTTTCAATCGTTCGCCGCCTGCGGCTCACCGAGGATCCGGAATTCAACGGATCCAATCCAGGACTTCTCGCCGTCGTTACCGGCAAGATCATGTCAGTGTTCGAATCCGGCGAACCGCCCACGCAGGAGCGGATCGAACATGCCGTGGTGGAATCGATTCAAAAGAGTCTCAGGGTCGAGCGCGTCCTGACCACATACGTCTTGTCGCTCAATTATCGCGCACACAGCCCGGACAAGGCAGTCAAGATCGTAAATGCGATCGCCGATGCCTACATCGTGGGTGCACTGGAAGCAAAATACCAGTCCACTAAACGGGCGACCGAATGGCTCCAGCAGCGGAGCGTCGAGCTCAGCGAGCAGGCGACGGCCAGCGACCGCGCGGTGCAAACCTTCAAGGCAGAGCACAATATCGTCGGAACCAGCCGCGGCCTCATGTCCGAGCAGCAATTGTCGGACTTGAATACACAGCTGGTTCAGGCGCGGGCGGCCACGGCCGAAGCCAAGGCGCGCCTCGATCGGATCGAAGCGATTTCCGACCAAGACCTCGCCCAACCCACCGTGACGGACGCCCTTAACAACTCGGTCATTACGCGCCTGCGCGCCCAGTACCTCGATTTACAGGCCCAATATGCCGATTGGTCAAGGCGTTACGGCAAGACCCATCTTGCAGCGGTCAATTTGGCCAACAAGATGGAGGAACTGCGCAAGAATATCGCCGATGAGCTTCATCGGATTGGGGACGCTTATCGCAGCGACTACGAGATCGCAAAAAGCCGAGAGGCTTCTCTCGATAAGAACGTGAAAGAGCTGGTCGCCCAGGCGGGTCACACCGGCCAGGCAGAAGTCAAGCTGCGCGATCTCGAAAGCGCGGCCGACACCTATCGCAATCTCTACAACAACTTCCTGGAGAAGCTGCAAAGCGCCACCCAAAATCAGAGCTTCCCGCTCAGCGAGGCACGCCTGATCAGCACCGCGACCAAGCCTGATCGCAAAAGCTCGCCGCGGACGGTTTTGGCCCTGGTGGGAGGCTTGGTCGGCGGCCTCTGCCTCGGCTTCGGCGCCGCCTTTGCGCGCGAGCTCCTCAACGACGTCTTGCGGACCCCCGGAGAGGTCGAGGACGAACTCGGCGTGAAGTGTCTTGGCGTTCTCCCAGATATTCGCCCGCCGACAAAGACGCGCGCGTTGCTTTCGGCATCCGCGAAAGCCGACGAAGCGGGACTATCCCGCTATGTCGTCGATCATCCGTTCTCGCGGTTTGCGGAAACGTTGCGCAACATCAAGGTCTCAATCGACGTTGCGCGCATGACCCGAGAGATCAAGGTCATCGGCATTGTATCGTCGCTGCCAAAGGAAGGAAAAACGACAGTCGCGGCCAATTTCGCTCAGTTGATTGCCATGACAGGTCACCGCACCATCCTCATCGACGGCGACCTGCATACGCGCTCACTCACACGGGAACTCGCGCCGAACGCCAACAGCGGACTGGTCGAGGCCCTCAGTGATCCCACGGGCTTCAGCTATCACGTGCAACGAAGCAAGGAGACCGGTCTCGATTTCCTGCCGTCCATCGTTGCTTCGCGCATGGTCAATTCGGCCGACGTCATCGCATCGAGGCCAATGGCCGACCTGCTCGCGATGCTCCGGGAACACTACGAATATATCATTATCGATCTTGCGCCTGTGATGCCGGTGGCGGACTCAAAAGCGTTCAGCGTCCTCATCGATGCAATGGTCTATGTGATCGAATGGGGAGCAACCACGCGAGCTGCGCTTCAAGAATCAATTTCGGGGTCGGAGATCCTTCAGAAGAAGCTGCTGGGTGCTGTCCTCAATCGCGCCAACCCGAAGATGCTTGGACGCATCGAGGCGTATAAGGGTAAGCACCGCAACAGCTATTACGTCGAACATTCCTAGAGCGAGGGGCGCAGCAAGCCGCACAGTCCGCGGCTGCGCCCCTAGCGCAGGCCCCGACCTGCTGACGGCCGCCGCGGAGCCTTCCGAAGAGACTGCAGGGACCCACTTTTCGGTCCCATCGTCTGCAGGAGCCGACCGAAACGGGCCGTCGGAAATTCGCAGCCGTGGGGCGGGACGCCAGGCGGGGCGAAGATGCGTCAGCGGGGCTCTATTTGAGTTCCGGGGCCGCGACGACGTCGGAACCAACCCGCCAAGTGACCCCATCGTCGGGCTCCGATACGCGCCCAATCCCCGTATTCATCCGGAATCCACAAATGCCGATCTCTGCCATAGCCCAAGGCATGGATTGACGACGGCGATCCGGACGAAAGATAGTAGATAGTGACGTGTTGCCTGCACAAACCTGCCCCCGGCACGAAGGGCTGTTGATCGTGACCGCAACCTGGACTGCCGAATCTTTGAGCACCTTTCCTTCCGAGGTTCAGGGGGCTAACGTGCGCTCATACTCTTCGCATTTTTTCGGCAGGTTCGGATGGTGATTGCTCTTATTGTCCTGAGCATCTGGGTGTTGCTCAATATTCTTTTCGTGTTGATCGTGGTTCCCCCGCGTAAGGCCCGCCGGGGATCCCGACCGCTGGCGACCACTCTCGCGCCTGCCCCGCTCGATCCGAATCGCCGAGAGCTCGAGCATGACGAGCCTTTTTCGCTTCGTCACGTCGTTGCCTCAGTCGCCATGGGAGCGTTCTTCGTCCTTGTGCCGCCAATGCTTGCGCTGCGGGACGCCGTCCTTCGTCTCTTCAAGAAGACCCCCGGCAACGGAAGCTGACGGCCGATAAGTGCCGCCGCCACCTAGGCGGCTCCTACTAATAGGCCTCCTGGAACAGGACCGTCGAGGCCGTACGCGCCATGATCTTCAGATCCAGCCAGATACTCCAATTGCTGACGTACCAGACGTCATATTCCACCCTTTTTTCCATCAGGTCGATCGTCGGGGTTTCTCCCCGGAAGCCGTTGACCTGAGCCCAGCCTGTCAGGCCCGGCTTCATGTGGTGGCGGTAGACGTATTTGCTGATGAGTTCATCGTAGTAATTGTCATGGGCGAGCGCATGCGGGCGCGGCCCGACCAGGGACATGTCGCCGCGCAAGACATTCCAAAGCTGCGGCAACTCGTCGATGCTTGTCATGCGAAGGAAACGCCCGATCTTGGTGACCCGAGCATCCCGTTTGGTGGCCTGGGTAATCGTCTGGCCGTCCTCGCAGACCGTCATGGTCCGAAATTTCCATATCTCGAACGGCTTGCCGTTGAACCCTCGGCGCGACTGGCGGAAGATGGCAGCTCCCGGCGATCCGAGCTTGATCAGAACGGCGACTGTCAGCAGCAGCGGTGCAAGTATGACGAGCGCCAACAAGGCCACCCCTACATCAAGACAGCGCTTTTGGAAACGCTCGAAAACACTGAGCGGCGGCCGCTGAATCTCGACCGCTACGGTCCCGCTGACTGGCAGGAATGGGCGCGACACGAGGTCGGCGATTGAATCATCCGGCAGAAGGCGTACCGGTTGGGGCACCGCGCGCAGGAAGGGCCCGATCTTTCGGAGCATCGGCAATTCGTTCCAATCGATCGCTAGAAGATATTCATCGACGTCCGCCTGGCGCGATTGCCGAATGACATCGCGAATCTGTCGCTCCCAATGGCCGTCGCCGCTGTCGATCCCAAGCACGAAATGACGCATGACGTCGAAACCGTTTCTGCGCAAATCCTTGAAGCGGCTTGAGGTGAAATCGAGCGGCTTCAGGCTCAACAGGATCACCTTGCGATCGACCAAGCGGCTTCTGGCATAGTTTGTCGCGAGTACGAACTGCCAGACAAAGCGCAGACTGATCAATCCGGCGCCTCCGATTGCAGCAAAAATGATCACTGTGCCGCGAGACAGATTGTCCGTGGATTTGAGCAGAAATGCCGCCATAGCGAGGATCGTCAGCGACGCCAACCAGATGAAGACGGCCTTGCGCAGCTGCCAGACCAGATTCAGCAAGCGGTGCGTGGCGTAGACGTCCTGGGAATATGCGACCGCGACGAACACAACGCCGACAATCAATCCTGCCCCCATCGACGCGCCGTCGCCAGTGGAGGCAAGCGCAACATTGTAGAGCGCCGCCCCTGCACCATAACTGAGCAGGATCAGCAGCAGGTCGGCAGCGATGATGACGATCTGAAAAGGCCGCTGAAGAGCCGTGCCGCGCGTTGACGACAGTGCACCAGCGCCTTCAGAACCATAAGTTGCAACAGCCATTCGAACCTCTGCTATCGAGAATGCTTGACGCTGATCCGTGATGCTGAAGATCCGTCACTTCCCCGAACGCAAACTGTGAAGTGATCACAGCGATATTGTGGCGCTGCACGCGAAACTTTTGCGATGCATGAATGCATCGCGTTTTGTTGAGAGGTCATGGGCGCGGAAGACCTGCGTCACAGTGCTGACACACGATCGAAACTCGCTGCCCTATTTTGAATCAGGTTCCGCGTCGAATTCGCTGGGGCGCCTGCGTGAAGCGATAGCAGCTCATCTTTGATGCGCCTGTTGCCCACATTGAGTGACTCCGCAACCGATGTGATTCGATTAGTAGAAGTCCGATGAATTACGATCTAGAGCTGTATCCGCCCAGCTGTCTTCAGCGAGGCAGGCATCTTCCCGCTGCCGGGCGCGATGCAGCCCACGGCAGAGTTGCCTGATTTGCTCAGCGCGCGCCGACAAGCTAAGCAAGCGAATACCCTCCTTTCCTTCGGCGCAATCGGGCTGTCTGAGAGGCGACACCCTTCAATAAGGTCCGGCCGCGGACCGACTTGGCGAAACTGTCCCCACCACCTCACCGAGTGTGCGCGCCATGACATCTTTTGCCCAATCACACCCGCCGATTCACAGGCCGCAACTGCCGGATGGCGTCCGAATTTACGCGATCTCGGATATTCATGGCTGCTCGCATTTGCTGCAGCCCATGCTGCGGGTCATCGACGCCGACTTGGCCCACAGTCGGCCACGCTATGCGATCGAGGTGTTCATGGGCGACTATGTCGATCGCGGCCCGGACACGCGCGCCACGCTTGACCTCTTGGTCGAACGAAGCCGGCGGGGAAACTCGATTTTTCTCAAGGGAAACCACGAGGCATTTTTAGTGAGGGTTTTCGAAGACCCTTCGTTGTTTGAAGATTGGCTTCGCATCGGTGGCGCCCAGACACTCATGTCCTATGGACTCGCGCCGCCAGACCTGAAGCGCGACGACCCAGCGTCGATCATGCGCGATTTGATCCGCGCAATGCCGGGTGAGCATCTGGAGTTCCTGGACGAACTACGGCTTAGCTTTACCTGTGGAGATTTTTTCTTCGTCCACGCCGGCGTTCGCCCGGGTGTCCCCTTGGCAGAGCAAAGCGAAAGCGACCTGCTTTGGATTCGCGAAGAGTTCCTTCAGAGTGAGGAGCAGTTCGGCAAATATATCGTTCATGGTCACACGCCGGTGCGCACCGCCGAAGTTCTGGCAAACCGGGTCAACATCGATACGGGCGCCTACGCGACGGGCAATCTAACTCTCATGAGCATACAAGGCAGCCGGATGCTCGCGGTATGACTGCCCAGGATATGACTAGCCTGGGAATGTCTCCCGATTCGTCGGGAAGATTGTTCCTGAAGCCAATGGAATGCCTCGGCGGTCACGAGCTAAGAGCATCACCTAGTTGAGCACGAGTGGCATTTCCCGTCCTGCCCGCGTGTCGGCCATCCAGTTGCGCCAGGCCCGCTCATGCTTGGCGTAGAGCTCCAGCCATCGTTGTCCCGGCTTGTTCTGATCGAAGCGAAGGCCAGGGCCGAGGGGCGCGTCGGGCTTGTCCAACGTCTCGAACTCGATGGTTTCCGCGATCGTCAAACCGAAAAGGACACGCTCTCCTGTACCGTCCACGATGTACCGTCGCGGTGCGTCCCTCATCGGCTGGGTCATGTTCTGTGTCGCCTATGGTCGTGAGAACAAAGGTGTCGCTCGCACGCTGGACGAGGCCTAAAAGGCACGTCGGACGTGTCCGAATGCCGAGCTGGGAGTCGATCGGGCCGTTCTGCGCGAGGTGCCGGAGGGCTCGTTCGTCGCCGTTCGTTGCGGGTGCCGGGTACGCAGCGCATAGCCCAACGTGACGCCGGCGCAGAAGATCAAAGCGAAGACCAATGCAGAAGCCATAGGAGTCGTCCCTGAATAGTGCAGTGCTCATCAAGAGTGAGCAGTGTGTCGACATCATGATTCCTGATGATCTTGGTGGCTCTCCTGCTGCCAAAAGATTGCCCACGCGTGATCGTGTCCTGAGCAGCAGCATCTGAGTTGTCTGATAGCGCGATCTTTTGGCCGGACGCACCGACACGGATGGTCACCTTCAAATCTGTTCTGTCCCGTCCAGGTGGATTCGCGCACCTGAAGAGCTGGATTTCGCAGCCATTCTATGGAACGATGCGCTTGCAACCTTTTAGAGGCCGCCGCATTATTTCTCGCCCATTTCGAGAGGGATTGATCCAATGAACTTCCGCACCCTTGCTCCATCCATTGCTCTTTCTGTTCTTGGCCTTGCTTTGATAACGACCGCAGCTTCAGCCGCGGAGCTCGCGCTTGCTCCTGCGCATCATCGGTCGGCCCACGTCCGAACCGGTTACGTGTTTTGGGATGATGTCTACCCGCCTGCGATCTATGGCCCCAACCTTCGCTCTGTCGAGGAAGTCGCCGCGCTCAAGGCGGAGGCCCGACCTGTGTCGCAACGCTGGTGGGGGTATTGGTACGCTCGGTGAACGGCACAGCGTTTAGCGACCAGCCGCGTTCACCCATGAATCGCCGCAACACCGGGCAGCCGGTGGCGGCGATTTTGTTTGAGCTTGCCTGGCCGATCCAACCATGATCACCGCATGGGCGGCAGCATGAGGCCCAAAACAGCGGCGGCAAGCCTATGTTTTTTCGCGGGATACTGGCTGCAAGCGCATGCTGCGGCCGCAGGTGAATGCGCCTTGCGGCCCGAGCGCTTCGTACTGCTTTCCGACACCGTGTATTGGGTTGTTTCAATCCCAGCCGGCACGGAATGCCTGCAAGGCCTGCGCGGCAGAACTCAGCTTCTGGATGAAGTTAAACTGGCAGAGGCGCCCAGTGCCGGTCATGTGACGATCGTCGGCCCGTCATTTCGCTACCAAGCCCCCTCACGTCCAGGGACTGACCGGTTTCGAATTGCGGTGTCAGGCGAAAACCGCAGGCAGCGCGGATCCTCGATCATCGCTGTGGAAGTGACCGTCAGATAGGGCCGTGCCGACTGGCGAGGAAGCGGAGCCGGAGCGCTGTCGCTGCACTGGACGGCTCGATGGAGAAATTGAGGCAGCCCCAGCCCGTGCCGCCTAAACTCAGTTCCGTCGCGGAAGGATCCTCACGGAAGGCTGCTGCCGATTGCCGGCAAGCTTTCGAGGTCCCGTCGGGAACGCTGCTACTTCGCCTGCGCACCCCGGTCCCAGGGCCGCTTGCCATCCGCACCCCTGTCCCACGGCCGCGCGGTCGGGGCGTCCTTCTCCTGCGTGGCGGCCTGCGCACGATCGGCCTGAACCCGTTCGCGATCGGTCAATGGGGCCTTCGGGGCTAGCGGTTCGGGCTGCGCCAAGGCCGGCGTCGCGATGAGCAGCATCGCCAAAATCAATTTTTTCATCCCCGGCCTTAACACACTGGCCGCAGGCTGTCCGATCTATTCGGAGTCATAGCTCGAAGGAAAAGGCCCACAACGGTGGGCCTTTCGGTGAGAGCTGATGAATAGATCGCCCTATTTCTGATCTTCGTTGCTGGTGCCTGATCCGGGGCTTCCGATCGGCAAACCATTAGCTGAATGACCAACCCCGGAGTTACGCTCGGCTTGCGCGGCGGCCGGCGTCTTTCCGTTCGCGGTTGGGGGTTGGACGTTCGGATTGTTCTGGCTGGGGTTGGGGCTGCTCGTGTTCACGTTAGCGCCGGTGGTGGTGCCTTGAGTCCCTATGCCGGAAGGAGCCGAGGGGCCCGAGGTCGCGCTGCTCGACGAGGTGCCTGTCCCAGCACCAGAGCTTGCCGCCGAACCCGCGCCGCCGCCGGCTCCCCCACCCGAGCCGCCACCGCCGCCTTGGGCGAACGCTGTCGACGAGAATGCTATGCAGGCAAGGACAACGAACAGAGGTTTGCGGATCATGGATGCGTCTCCCTGCGCTTGAACAGCAATCACGACAGACGCAGGAAGTTCCTTCGCTGCCGCGGTCCGAATTCCCTGCGAACAGGGAATTTTACAGGGAAAGCGCGCCTGCGGTGAGGCCGCTATCCCATGAAAATGCGAACATTTGCCTCGAAATTCAGTGCATCCGGGGCGCGATCCGCCAAATCCGAACAGGGAATTTATCGCTAGCGAACAGGGAATTTGCGTGCATACGGCTGGACGAAACAGGCGATGTGCGGGCTACGGATCCGTGCCGCATGCCGTGGCGCGAATAGCGCAAGCATCGCCTGTGGATCACCGCCAGTGCAGGGGCGGCGTCTGCGCACGGCGAGGAATCGCGAACAGTCGCCGAATTTAACTGGCAGCAGGGCCCTCCTAGGCTGTGTACTCATTAAGCAGCTGGCCGCGTTATGTCCGCACTTTCGGCAGACCTAAGCGTGCTGGCCTGGGGCCTCCCGACGGACAACGCCCGCATGTCCGTTGAGGGCAAAAGCGTCGCTCTGGCGGACGGCGACAAACTTCCGGCTTTACCCCAATCGACCGACGGATAATTGCACCGTGTCAACGGAAGCGCCGGGCCAAAAGACGTGCACGCCCCACACCGCCGAAGACGTCAGCTAGGAAGCCAAGAGCAAGCGCTGCCGGAACCATCACCGGTTGATCATCCCGCAGGGCCCCGCTCGCCGAGTCGCACAACGGGCGTGAATAGTATGATGTATGCAAGATCCTGCTTGCGCGGCGAGACGCCGGCAGCGTCTCCGCAAATGTCCGTGCTTGATCTCGACTAATGGCTCTGTTTGGATAGTTGCCTTTCGGCAACTCATAATTCGGATAATCCTAGTGAATGAAATAGATGGACGCGGCCGTTCAGTGGGGGCTCTTTCACAAGAAAGCATCGGGACCGTCAACCGCACTGGCATCGGGAATCGGCTACTGGCAGCGCTGCCGCCAGCGGATCTCAGCTTGCTCACGCCCTACTTCCAGAAGATCTCGTTTGAGCCAGATGCGGTTCTGGTGCGCTCGGGCGATGAGATGGACCCGGTCTATTTTCCCCATAGCGGCGCAATCGCCTTCATGCTCGATATGCCGGACGGGCAAACGGTCGCAACCACCTTGATGGGACGGGAAGGCGCTTTGGCCTCTTTCTCCGTACTCGGCCCATCGCTTTCATCCGTGACCGCGATTGCACGCATCGCTGGCACAGCATCATTGATTTCCGCCGCCAAATTTCGGGATGCCTATGCGCAAAGCGCAGCCATCAGGAATGTCGTTCAGCTCCACGCCCGCGCGGTGTTATTGCAACTCCAGCACGTAGCCGCTTGCAACGCGCTGCACCGGGTGGATGGCCGCATGGCGCGGTGGCTTCTGCAGCTTCACGACCGCGTTCCAGATGACCTCCTTCCGGTGACGCAGGAGGCGCTTGCGCAATTGCTTGGGGTGCGGCGGACGACAGTGACTCTGACGATGAGCAAGCTGCGCGCGGCCGGCGCCGTCCCCTCCGACCGGCGCGGGTTTATCGAGATCGACCGGGTGCGGCTCGAGCGCGTTGTATGCGACTGCTATGCGCTCATGCAGCGCAAGATCGATCGGATGTATTGCCAGGAATTGTCGGCGCCCCAGCCTACCCGTGCGCCGTTCCGGGAAAGCGCCATCGTCTCGTCCGGCGGAGCGAGTGGTGAATCCAGAGCCGTTTCGCAGAAATAGAGACCATGCGATAGCCGCCTTCGGTCAGAAGCTGCCATTAGGTAGCAGGCCGGCGCAGGTCCGCAACGGGACATGAGCCGACTTCGCTCCAAGCAGCGATACTTGTCAGGCTCCTTAGCGGCCGTAGGGGAAGCAGCGGTGGCGATCGAGTGTGAGACCGAAATGCGCTCCTAGCGCAGCGATGGCCGCATCCTGCTCAGGATAAGGATCGGCATTGCATGCGGCAACGATGATGATCCGGAACCCGCCGCGATCCTTGCCACCCGGTGGCAGCATCGCTGTAGCCAGTGGATTACCCTCCCTGTCACGCAACGTGAGGAAAAGCGGCATCTCTCGCTGTACATGGGCCTCGAGGCCGATGTCGCGCTCGATCGCGTTGGGCTGCTCCGGACGCCAGGATTGGACTGCCTTCTCTCGCTCGCGGCAGAAATATTTCTCGACTGTGTGGCGCATCAGGCGCGACTCTTGCACCGCTTCACCTTCCGTTTCGATACGGAACCAGGTCTTACCCTTCGGCGTGTCGCAAACATACTGCATTTCGCCCATCCTGATCGCCGCAATTCTAGGGCGGCGGGCCCGCAAAGCCAGAATGTCATTCTCGTCGCGTTTCGATCTTTGCGTTTTTACACAGCCAGGGTCAATCGCGTCACTTTGGCCGCGTGCCGTTCTCTACCGGTCTACCCCTGTGAACGG
The DNA here is from genome assembly GCF_042666195.1 of Bradyrhizobium sp. GCM10028915. Lineage (NCBI taxonomy): Bacteria > Pseudomonadati > Pseudomonadota > Alphaproteobacteria > Hyphomicrobiales > Nitrobacteraceae > Bradyrhizobium > Bradyrhizobium sp. GCM10028915. The sequence goes on along the minus strand of NZ_JBHTFN010000043.1, from coordinate 27,852 downwards.
ATATCGTCAGACCGCTTCGGCATGTCTCAATGGGCCAACAGGCGACATGGTACCACCACAGCCGGCACTTGGCCGGGATCGATACTTCACGCCTTTTTGGTAAACCAAATCGTTGGAGCTTTCGCTACTCCCGCATTCTGCATGGCATTCTTCAATTCAGCACTCTCCGCGAAGGCTTGCGCAGCTTCAATCGTGGCAAACTCGTGAGTTACTGTGATGTCATTGGGATTTTCGACTGCTCGGTAGACAGCCTCGGCTGTTACGCCCTTCGTCTTCTGAACCGAAGCAAAATCGTCGTAAACTTTCCGCCAGGTCTTGTAGTCGGAAACCGTGTGTCTAACAAACATAGTCGTCATCAGATGTTCCTCCCAGACTGGTCGTAGCAATCTTTCCACGAACGCTTGAAACAGCACTTCCAGTAGCACCAGTATAATACCGGCCATCGCTTGGAGCTATTTCATTTCCGGGTTGCACTGATGGCATCGGACCTTGCCCTTTGTCCGATAAAACTGAGGCGTGCTGCCACTTCGCTGATGGGCTAGCTCCGGGCGGTCTTGCGGGAGCAGCATCATCGCCTCCGCACTCGACGCCAATAGGTCGTGGCCGCGCACTTACTGCGACCCGCCACAGGACCAGTCAGTGACACTGACTTGCGTATTCAGTTGGTCGCAGTGTGAAGTTGCTGACGCCGGGTCCGAACTTCAGGCCTAAGCAAACTGAGGCATTATGCCTCTTGGGCGAAACACCCATTTCTAGGGCGCGTCCGTTCTCGTAGAATGTGGTTGCCCTTGAAGCGGGATGTGCCGAAGTCACCGTTCGGGATCAACGAGCAGTACTAGCGCTGTCGGCAGGTACGCTACGCTAAGAGACCGCCCCCTTTTCGGTTTCACACCACGATTTCACATTCCACACGCGCAGCTTTTGCGGCGGTTTGTTGCAGGAACCCAGGGAGAAAAGCGATGAGCAAGATCGATCGAAGGTCTGCATTGACATTCGGGTTGGCAGCGGCTTCGGCGGCCATGATAAAGCCCGCCGCCGCTCAAACGACGGGCTACAAGGACACAACTCCGTGGCCAGGTGTGGTGGTGCGTGAGTATGATAGCGAGACACCATCGCTGATCCCGGGTTTTAAGACCGTCTCAATGCGCGACATCATCATGCAGCCGGGATCGAAGACCATGGGGCCCCCGATGATGAATGCCATGGTCTGCCATATCACCGAAGGAGAGCTTCGGCTTGAGCAGGACGAAAAGACCTTTACCGGCAAGAAGAATTTTGTCTGGACCTGCAACAAGGACACAAAGGAGCAGGCGTTCAATGATGGGAACGTGGTCGCGATTATGCGGATCACCGACCTAAAGGCTTAAGGTTCGTTTCTTCGCAAAGAAAAACGATTGTAGTTGCGAATGGCGCACGCGACGGCGCACCGATCGCGTCGGTTTGCCCTCTGACGTGACTTCCTGGTTGCGCCGAACTCTAGATATGTCGCTGCGCCAACTGATGCGAGACAAACGTCTAAGGGCTAGTTGGTGGACGATATGAAATCGACGAGGGCCCCGCCAATTGGT
>NZ_JBHTFN010000043.1:0-26160 GCF_042666195.1 Bradyrhizobium sp. GCM10028915 | reverse complement strand
AGAGAGAGAGAGAGAGAGAGAGAGAGAGAGAGAGAGAGAGAGAGAGAGAGAGAGAGAGAGAGAGAGAGAGGGAGGCCGATGTCTGAATTGGGGTCACAAGCGGTCCTCGACCGGCCTGCTCTCGACAGGTCGGCTATGGGGCCAGGAAGAGACATTTATCTCGCGCTGCGCGTCATGCGATCTGAGTCCGTCTCGCGCGCCGTGCCCTTCTATGCCTCAGCGGTTGTGTGAAACCTCCGCGCGTTCATAAATCGTGAGTTGTGTTTGCCGTTGATCAGATCATGCTCTTCCAGTCGACTAGGTAAACGTGTGCCCGAATCGGACATCTAGTGCGCTGCCAGGCTCGCCGCTCGGCACGCAGTGACACGCAAGGTTCGAGCCGAGCTGACGCGGCTTTAAACGGTATCAGTCAGCCCCACCTTGACATCTTTTCGCGAGACATCTTTTCGCGACAGGTCAGTGCCGCTGCTTGAACCCGCTGCCGCTGCTGCACTCCCCGCTGTGCCACTGCTCATCGAAAGGTAGGGCTCAGTTCCTGGGCGGTTGCAGCGATCAGCGCCGTTCACGACGTACCATATTTCGTTAGGTTTCTCGGGCCTCGCGACGCCGCGATGGCCGCAATGTCTCGATCTCTGGGAGGGAGAGACATGATGAAGCGATCGCCTATTCTCTCTCTGGTGGCTGTCGCGAGCTTCACCGTCCTATGGTTTGTTCTGGATGCCGATCTGCATTTTAGAAGGGCGGCTGCCACTGCAACAACAGCCATGCCACCCGAGGTCGTAGCTGCCGAGCCTTTCAGAACGGCCCACGCCGCTAACAAAAGGTCGATGAGGATACTTGCACTGGATCAGGCTAAGCATCTCGCTTTCTGGACGTCCGTTTTGAAGAATAGAAAGCAGGCCTGTGGAGCTGTTGTTCGGACCATTTATCAAGGCGGCACCGAATCTGGGGTCGATGCTTGGCGCATTGGCTGCCGGGACGGCAGCGAATATTCGATAACAATTAATCCGGACGCGCATGGCTCTGAGGCGGAGTTTCCGGTTTCGGTTTGCAGTGGAATCGCTTTCGCCCGAGGTGCTGAATAGCCCCGTCATTGAGCGTTCAGCACCCGCGAGATCGCCTCTTTATGCCAGCTGTTATCCGCTGTCCCGGCGCGTCCTCGCCAACATGCGAGGATGATCATGACGATTACCCGATCACGACGTGAAACGGTGGAGTTCGAGCACCCATTTCGGATCACAAGCTTCGAGCGGATACTACCGGCTGGCTCCTATGAAGTGATTACCGACGAAGAATTAATGGAAGGAATGGAAGGATTATCATTTCCGTCCTTTCGGTCCGTCGCCACCATGATGATGGTGCCTGCGCCGCCGCCGCGCAGCTCTTTCGTCGAGATGGTGGCGATCAGTTCGATCGATCTGTCCGATGCGCGGGAGCCGATGCGATCGTATCCCGTTAGTGACGCGCCGGCCCACCTCGACAAGCATCGGACTGCGCTGAACATTGACAGTCGCCGGATGCTGGCGGAGATCGAGCGAAACGCGTTGCGCGGACTGCATCCGCAGCCCGAACCCGAGTTGCTCGCGGCGCCTGCGATGCCATTGGCGGGCCCGCGGCCGGAGCCGAAAGGGCTAGGCCGCGACCTACGCATCGATGCTTGCCGCGGCCTCGCGCTCTGGTGCATCTTTTTGAATCATTTCCCCAACAACATCGGAAGCTGGCTGACGCTGCGGAACTACGGCTTCAGTGATAGCGCGGAAGTATTCATGTTCGTCTCGGGTGTGACCTGCGCACTGGCTTACGGCAGCGCACATTCGCGCGATGGCTGGCCCGGCGTCATCACCCGTACGCTGTGGCGAAGCTGGGACATTTATGCTGCATTTCTATTGCTCACTATAGCTTGCGCCATCATGGTCTACCTAACCGGCGGTGGCCGGATCGCCGACGAGAGCAACACGCGCCTTTTGCTGGAACATCCGGGTGCGGCGCTCGCGCATGCGGCGATCCTGCAATACCGTCCGGTCAATACCGACGTCTTGCCGATTTTCGTGGTTTATCATCTTTTGTTTGCACCACTATTGTGGTTGCTGTTGCGAGTGCCGAACGTGACACTCGGCGCGTCGCTCTTGCTTTATGCGCTGGTACACGTCTTCGGCTGGACCGTCCCGGCCTGGCCCAACAACGTGTGGTTCTTCAACCCGCTGGCTTGGCAGCTGCTGGTTGTGCTCGGCGCCTGGTGTGTCATTGCGGGCAAGGGAGTCTGGCCCTGGATGACCTGTCGCATCGCGCTTGTACTTGCAGTTCTCTATCTGACTTTTAGCCTGATCGTCGCATTGAGTTGGTGGCTCACGACCCTGGAAGATCTGGTCCCACAAGCGCTCGCCAGTGTGGTTTACCAAGTCGACAAATCGGATCTCGCTCCCTTGCGGTTGCTGCATTTTTTAGCGCTTGCGATTTTGGCGGTATGGCTCGTACCCCGCGATTGGCAAGGACTGCCGATGCCGCTGATGCGCGCAGCGATCCGCTGTGGGGAGAATTCGCTGGCAATCTATTGTCTCGGTGTTCTGCTGGCGCTCGCCAGCCAAATAGCGCTGGCCGACATCTCGAATGGTCTCGCGATGCAGATCGCGCTCAGCCTCGCCGGCATCCTGCTGATGATCGCCGCCGCAACGCTGCTGAACTCAATCAGGATCAAACCCAGGCAGCCACGATTGATTTGAAGACTTGAGGAAACTTGTTGGCCAGAGAGGCGAGCAGGCAAAATTCGGAGAAGGCTGCCAACGGCCAGCCTCCACGTCTTCTCTTCCGGGAGGCGATCAAGCTGCGAACTTCACGCGGTGACACGATTTGCAGCGTGATGCGAACGTTGAGATGCTTCCTCCCAAAATCGCAACATGACCGCTTCGGGTCAAAACGCGAAGAACTGAACGTGAGTTGATCTGGTCTGCCATCCCTCAATCAGCGCGAGTAGCCAGTGTACGAACGACTTCCACACATGGCCCGTGACCGACCTCAGTTAGAGCGCTGCGAGGGCCGCTTCCGGGAGATGAGCCGACCCGATCATGCAAGCTGCTGACTTCCGCCATGGGTCACAAGCGGCGGTCGGCGACAGCTCCAGCCGTGTCCGGTCCACCTCAAACGGCCGACCTTGCGCCGCCTCGGGTGTAGTCTTCAGCTCCGGGCCGACGTTCGTAGGCAATCAGGTTGAGGAGGAAGTCGGGGGTGACGCGAGTTGGGCCTCGATGTTGGGTCTTTGCTCGCCTCGTGTTAGACATCGCCTGACCGACCAGGGAGAACAGCCATGACCGCCGAGTTCGATGAAGACCGCTTCAATATGGCTATCCGTAAATTTCTGAAGCATGTTGGAGTTACATCGCAGCGCGAAATCGAAAACCTAGTGCGCAGCGGGGCGGTGAAAGGTGGCCAGCTCAAACTGCGAATGACCCTGTCGGCTGAGGGAACGGCGCTGAAACATGTAGTCGAGGAAACAATCGCACTCTGACGATGTCCCGGCCGCCCCGGCATTGCCGCCCTGTTGGTGGAGCATTCAATCCTGTTGATTTCCAGCAACGACTGCTTTGGGTCATTTTCGACAGTTTTGGCACAGAGTGCGGGATGGTTGATGCCCGTTCCTGTCCAAAAGGCGCGTACCAGTGTCTGCCCATGAGCGTTGCGTTTGGCCGGATGGCCGTGATTCAAACTTCCGAACTGGAGCTCGAATCATGCGCTACGAACTCGCTGACTATGAATGGACCGCTACCAGGCCGATGCTGCCGAACAAGCCGCGTGGCGTCCCCCGGTCGAACGACAGACGGGTCCTCTTCTGGATCCTTCGATCAGGAGCACCCTGGCGTGATCTGCCGGCAGCGTTTGGGCCATACACCACTTGCTACAACCGCTTCGTCAGGCGGCGGCGGGCTGGCGTCTGGGGCTGCATCGTAGAAGCGCTTGCCGCTGCCCATGATGCCGCTACCCAGATGATCGACACCTCCATTCTCAGCGTACATCAGCATGGAGCCTGCATCGCAAGGAACCAGCCAATCGATGGGAAGGTCCCGCGGCGGTTTGGCGAGCAAAATCCATGCGGTGGTCGACAGCAATGGTCTGCCGGTACGGTTGGCGCTGAGCCCCGGTAAGGCCAATCCGTTCGACTTGCCGGAAAACTGCTGTCTCGTCTGAAATCCGGGTCAATGTTGCTTGCGGACCGTGGCTATGACGCGGACTGGATCAGGGAGCTTGCCATGAAGAAGGGCGCGCGTGGGCCAACATCCCGCCGAAGAGCAATCGCAGCGATCCGATCTGCTTCAGCCCATATCTCTACCGCGCTCGCAACCGGGTTGAGCGGTTCTTCAACCGGATCAAACAATGTCGTCGGGTGGCGAGGCGGTACATAGGCTGGCCGCCAACTACCTTGCCTTCGTTCAGCTCGCGTCAATCAGGCTATGGCTGCGTCTTTATGAGTCCGCGTCTTAGTTCTTGCCAAGGCGGTCCGATGCAACATCGCGATGTGCGGTTTCGTTCTTCCCCTTGTCATCGATGCCGCGCGAAGGGTTGCTGTCCGGCTGGGCACTGGTACCTTGCCGAGACCGAGCTGCTGGGCGGCTGCGATGCCGATCGTCACCTTGCACGATCTGAGCGAGTTGCCAGCTCCGGATACTGCGACTTGCGCTCAAATGCTTGAGCAAGGACGCCGCCTGGGACGTGGCCGGCCCCGCGGGTCGAGCTGATCGAGCTGATGAACCGCGCGACGTCTGGACCCATGCGCAATGGGATGAGGCGAAGGTGCCTTAGCGGCCGTTGGTGGAAGCTATGCTTAAAATCGTTCAGGGCGCGGGACGGATAAGACAAGCCGACCGCCCAGCCTCTTTCCGCATCAGCCGCGCTTCTTGTGAGCGGATGGCTTAAATTCCACGACCTCGTGCTGCTCGCTGGAATCCGAGTGCCCTTGTTGTTTTACGATGATCTCAAGCTCAAGAGCTTCGAAGGCGAGTTCATCCGCCAAGCGTTGAAAGAGCGCGCGCTTTTCGGCATCGGTCGCCGACTGACTCATAAGAGCAAAGTCTCTGGCGTCCGCGCGGAGCCTCTCCAATCGTCGCCTGAGGTCCTTCATCGTCTTGGCTCAGGTTCTAAACTCATCCTCGACGCAAACAGTAACCTTGCTTTCCGGGATGACGGATGATTCAACCACGGAAACAATATATTGGTTCTCCTAACTGTTAGTTAGCGGCGTATTCACCGTGCGGTGCATAGGCACGGTCGCCCATGGGACCAACTTTGGAACGGGCTGGTGGTCGCGGCGCGAGGCCTCGTCTCCGACCTTGCCGCAGGTCCACCCAGGGTGCCATCAAAGGTACATCAAGGTCTGAAACCGCACAGACCCGAGTTTTGCACGCATCAGGTCTACGGCACCAAGCTGCTGTGCGTCGAACATTGGCCGGGCGCGCGCCGCGGCAGGACCGGTTCAAGGCTTGAGTTAAATGGCGCGATATTAAATGATTCAATCATCCGGCTTCTGGCAGGCGAGTTGCGGCGCCAGCCATCGGGACCGACCCTGCGAAGCCCACCGGATCTCGGTCGCAAGTCTGCTCGCCGCTTCGCTCGCAGCTACAAACCCCGCTTTGTGATGCCGGGAACGCGTTTGGGCGAAACGGTTGTTCGTCGCTCGACCTGCGCTTTGGCGTCCAGCACTTTATCGCCAGCTCGCGCGGCGCGCGGCCGGCTCACCTGGTCCGAAAGACTGGGGCCCTTTCCAAACGTTCCGACCGGGGGACCATTTGTCGCGTGACCACCACTGATGTTTCCTTTGGCCTGTGCTGCCGGGGCTGATGCGTTTCGGGAGGGTAATGAGCCGATGATGATCTGGTCCTCGTTGCTTGTACCCGTCCCAATGGCCCCGATCGGCAGGCCATTTTGCGCGTGACCAACCCCGACATTTCTTGCGGCCTGTGCGGCCGTCCGCGACTTTGTCGGCGTGGCGGGTTCAACGTTCGGATTGTTCAATTGATTGTTGGTGCTCGGATTTGCGCCGGTGGCGGTGTCTTTCGTCCCCATTCCGGCAGGCGCTGAGGGACCAGCGCCGGCGCTACCCGCATTCGTCCCCATTCCGGCAGGCGCCGACGGACCAGCGCTGGCGCTGCTCGCGCTTGTCCCCGTGCCCGCACCCGCCGACCCAGCATTTGCGGCGCCTCCTGGCGCGAGGACCAGCAGAGCTGAGCTGGCGACGATGGCGGCGAGCACCAAAGGGGTGGCATGGGGCATTGGACGATCTCCTTGCCAGACCGTTAACCATGATCCCCCGGCGCGGTTCCTCTGCGCCATGGCGGGTTCTGCCGCATAGTGCTGGACCGCACGCGCGCCCTCGATTGGTCGCACGCAAAGCGCAAAACCGCGCGAGCTATTATTGCCGATTCAAGGTGCCATTGCAGATTAGTCAGCAGCTCTGACGGAGGTGGCCGCTTTAATGTAACACTCGGGTTGCTTCTGCTAGCCGGACCTTCTCTCTCAGCTCCTCAAGATCCTCGAGCGCGTCGAGTAGTTGCATCAGATTGCGGGTAACATGTGCCAGATTGGGCTTTGGGCGTTTGAAGATTCGAATTTTTGGTCCCATTGCTAGACGTCTCCTCGCAACGAAAATCACTGGTCCGACTGATTGGCAAGGAGCGTGCCATCTGAGCGTCCGCGGAGAGCTCCGGTGATGGGAACGCCAGTCGCGCTCCCGCCCCAATCTAACAGGGAAGGAGAGCGCCAAAGGCTTCACCATCCCCCACATTGGGACGATTATCTCCCTCCCGGTTGCGAGTGAACTATGGGCTGCAAGCCGCGCGATGGCGGCAGCTGCGGAGCAAGCAACAGCCCTCGGCGCTCCGCCCCGAGGTCTCGCAGCGATCGGACGCGTTGAAAACAGCTAATCCCTAGTCCTGCACGGCCTGGTCGGTCTGCAGCGGCGCGTGTGGCCGCCCCCTGTCTTGCGGCCGCGGAACGGTTGGCACAGGTTTGCGGATCGTGGCGGCAATTGGCCTGGGCAACGGCACTGGCGTCTTGGGGCGTAGGATCTGCTCGGAAGCGTTGGTGGTGATGCCGGCCAATTGTTCTTGGACCATCCTAAGCTGCTCGGCGGCATCCGCTCTGTCTCGCACCATTTGTGCCTGGACCGCCGTAAGCCGGTCGGAGAGCTGGCCAAGGTCGCGAACGATTTGATCTTGGCTGGCCTTGAGCTGCTCGATCGCTTGCGGCGGGTTCGTAAGGTCGCCCGCCAATCCCTGGAGCGCCAGCTCCGGCGAACTGGGGCCGGCTGCCTGGATCGCATCGTGCGGTGTAGTCAGCGGCCCCGGTTGCTGAAGTGCCACATAGGTTGCACTCGTCTGAGTGGTAGGCAGAGCCGAGGAGATCTCGGCTCTTTCTTGCGGCAACGAAGGTGAAACGGCACGCGCGGACCACCGATACATCATTGCTCTGACCGCATCGCCGTCGGATGACTGCGCTGCAAGAGCAGCTAAACAGATGCCGCTTACCAACAGCAGACCGATCAGGCCGCGCAGTGCCGGCCTTCCGCGCAATGAGCTCGCCCCGCGGTCAGGTGGTCGAAACCATTTCGCGGAATTCTTCGGCTGAGAAGGGTGGCGCGTGCCATCCTGATCTAACTTGGAAAGCTGTTCGTTGACACGCGCCAGCTGTTCATCTGCACGTGCGATCTGATCATAGGCGTGGACGAGCCGTTCATCCGCGCGCGCAACAAGCTCGACGTCTTCTGGTGAGAGCGCGGGACCATGAGTTTGTGAGCCGGGATATATCGGTTTGATCGGCGAATGCATCGGCGTTCCCCATCGCACCCAATGTCACCCGGACCGAGGCCGAGCATTAAATCGGGCAGGTCCACACTCCCCAACGCCGGTTTGACCAAAGCAAGGCCACAAGATGAAAACCGGAGGGCGGATTTTCGGCGACAGCGCACAGGGCTCTAATCCGTCGAGGGTCTTCGGGAACGACGGACGGCGGCGCATCACCCGGCAACCCGACGGAGCTGGCCCTCGCGGTTCGCGGGCCCATTCAAAGCGGTCGTAGTGCCAGCGACTGCACGCTTCTCCCCCAAGCCCGCCACCAGGGCATCTCGACCACTCTCGAAGACCTGACGTTGGTGGTTACAACCCTGGCGCTGCACGCCATGAACTCCGCCGCGCGCATCGAGCAGATGCCTGCCAGCGGATGCATCTTCGTTGCGGCGAATTCGTTTCCTTGTCGCGATCGTAAACCGTTTTGACGCCGCGGCCTCGGCCTTTCTGACCCGCTTTCGTCGCTCGATGAGCTGACGGTACTCGGCTTCCAGCGGGTCGCGATAGGAGAACTGCGCGGCTGGTGCACGATAGTTCGAATTTCCATACGACGAATATCGAATCATGGAAATCGAACCCGTTTTCAGGCAACCCCCGCTAACTGGTGGTTCGGAAAAAAAGCCGATCGACGCGATCGATATTCCGTCTGGGCAAGTTGGCAACGAATGTCACTCGTTAAACTTGATGCTACCGAGGAGGCTGGATTGCGCCCGCGCTCGTGAACCGCCTACACGGAAGCTGTGGGATCGAGATGATCCTGATGCGCTGGAGCATCAGTTATCACCGCGCGGTAGCTTCGCGACGGCCCGACGGAGCTTGACTTCGATGCACCGACCGCAGATCAACTCGCCGTCCCCGGCCGGTGGCGCAAGAACCACCAGCTCTTCTAGCGCGAACTCTTCTTCGCAGTGATCGCAGCGGGGGATTTCGAGCATCCGCGCATTTGCTCACGCAGTTGTGGCGGAATTCGATTGCCGCTTTACCCGACCGCTCGCAAGAGCTTGATCGATACCCACGGCCGAGCTGCACCAAGTTCGTTCCCAATCGGGAACGTTGCTGAAGAAATCCCGGACGTTGCAGATTTACAACCCGCGCAGCCATTCGCGATACTAAGCTCGTCCATGGAGACGACCAGACATGCTTACTTCAACATGATCGCGGGGGGCGAAATGTATGATGTCTATCGCAATGACAGGCGCTTCTTGCTCGTTCTAAGTTCAGGCTCTCCCGTGCCCGTGCTTTACTCTGCACATAAGTGGCGGAAGAGCAGGAAACGAGTTCTCAAGGTCAGCGACGAAATCAAGTCAGCCGTTCAGGCACAAGGCTATTACGTCCGCAGCCTGCGGATCACCAAGGAGCGAATGATCGACGTCGAGTAGGTGGCGAGCGGGTGTTCTCGTTGGCGCGTTTGATCACCAGCAACCAAGCCGCCATAAGCGCGCTGTTCCGCGTCGTCAACCGGCATGTCGGCAACTTCGCACCGATGCCGGGGTGTTTCCGAACCATTCGGATCGGGGCTTTTCGGAGGGTGCAGAGTGCGAGATCCTCACGATTGCGGGTGGGCATGCCGCCTAGCACGGGCGGGCGCCCTTACGTCTCAAACGGAACTCGATGAGCAGGCCGAGATTTTGGCTTTTTCCATTGAACCTTTAATCGAACTGTCGGACGAACCTTCAATCGGAAACCGGAGGTTTCCCATGAAGCGTCTGATCTCATCTGCAATCGCCGCCGTTGCCTTCCTCATTGTTGCAACCACTATGCTGTGGTCTTACACACCTTCGGCTGAGCGCCATGTCACCCATACAGCCATAGGTCATTGCAAGAATTTCCACAGCCTGGCCGGGACAAAAGCGTCCGAACTATTGCCTTACTAAGCGCCAGTAAAATGCGTCGAGACGATGTGACCTGTAGCAGGTGGCTGGATGCCACGCCGACATGAGAGTAGGCGAAGGCGCTGCAATGGCCCGTTGCCGGATGATGTGCTCAAGATCATTATGCGCGGGACCGAGAAAGAAGCTAATCGGGCGGCTTGAACCGCGAACTGCTTTGGCAGCTTAGCTCGCCGCCGCGCCATCCAACCGCGCCAGCCCAGCCTCGATCACGGCGATATCCTCCTCGATCTGCTGGACGGTCGTCCGGAAATCAAAACCTGTACGTGCCTTTAGGTCCACGGCCAGTTTCCGACGCTGCATGCGGAGATCATCCAGAGCCCTCCGATTGTTCAAGCGAACGTAACCGTCCACAATCAGCTCGATTGCGTTTGGCATCCCACCCCCTGTCGTGATCGACCGGCGCCGAACCGCTTACACACTTCAAAACGGCATCTCTTCGCAAATTGTGTGCAGCAGCCCAAGCCGACCTGACGCCAGGAGAGCAAGGGGGCTGCACAGTTTAATGGAAAGACCGGCTCCAGATATCGCGATTGCGCGTTGTTCATCCCTTTCGAGATCGCCCCATGAGATGCCGTCCATGACTGGTCTCCGTCGCAAAAGAACTATTTAAAATCCAAACGCGCGACCGATCTGCCGCAGCATAGCCATGGCCGCGTCGGTGTACCGACCGTGGGTCAGGTATTGATCCACTTGCGCTGTACTGATCAGCGCAACAACGAAGACCGTGAAGCCCTTAAGCATTGGGGCGTCTCCTGAAAGAGACCGCCAACCGGGCGTGTCGAATAGACTGTTCTCAGAATGCGCTGCCGCATAATGCGACTGTATGTAAATGGTGACAGTGACCGGTAACCAATCCCTTAACCGGCGTTAGGTGCGCGCGCCAAGGGACGAGGCGAAGGCGCTGCAAGAGCCGTTGCTCATGTGCTCAAGGTCGTGATGCGAGAGTTAGGAAAGGAAGATTAGCCGCTGCACAGAGGCGCGCGGTTCCTCGATAGCGCAAACAAGAAGCGGCGAGTGTTAGTCCCCACAAAATGGAAGTCACTTCTTCATGGCGTCTGCTGCATCGGGGGACCACGAACGGATTTCCGGTCTATTGTTTGACATCGCCCATCCATGCCAGCAAAAGAACCGCGAGTTCCATTGTAGGGCAGAGCTAACTGACTCTTCTCCGCCTAAAGATCCTCGAACGAGACCCCGATAAGATTTCCACTCAACCAGACTAGGCGGCAACTTCGGATGATGCGATCTTTCTCGAGCATTAGTTTGAATGTGGAGGCCACGTGCCGCTTCGACGGAAGCTCAACTGCTGCCCCTTCTTCCGACATGTTGACCACGCGGCAGCGTAAGCTGGCGCCGTCGCCTGAAATGTAGGCGACCTCGTCCACATCGATGCGCTCCAGCTTTCGACGTTCTATCATTTCATTATAGCCGCAACGAGATCATCTTCGCCTGATGTGCACCTTGTCTCTAGCAGCTTAAATTGTCGCGCAATCTGTGTTGCTAGGTCTGATCGTTCCTTAGCAAGAGCTTTTCTTTGCTCAAGCATGTCGTGTCCGTCACGCTCGAGCACCTGGATCAAGGTGGTTTGACTTTCGATATAAAGCTGCTTGGTTGCGATTGCTCGAGCGATAGCCGCTAGTTCATCATTGCAATCCGAAGTCATTAGCAATCTCATGGCTGGCCTGTCGGCGAGTAAAGCTACATCCTACCTGGCCTTACCTGCGAAAACGTTACACTTGTCCCAGCAGCCCGGCGCCTTCTTTTCCAACGGATTAGTCTGAAGGCGCACACGCGACACATTCTCCCGTTTGTGCGGCGCCAAACGGATTTGCCGCCTTGTCCGTACTCTTACGGACGTTGCGCATCCGCAAGCTTTGACGTCTACTTCTGATTGTTTTTATGACGATCTTTGTTTCCCGACGAGAGGGCCCATGAGCGTTAAAGCCATGATGGCGATGATCCTCCAGAACCAACTGGCCTTGCGAGGCGTGCATTCGCTGAAGGCGTCTGACTACGACCAGATCGTAGAACTTCTGATTGAGCAGCTCAGAGAGCTGGAGCTGAGCTTGGCTGTGCGAGAGATTACCGACAAGCCCCGGGAATAGCAGCAGCACCCGATTTTTTAAGGGAGGACGAAGACGAATGCGGAGATTATTGTTCAGACACCGGTGCCCAAAGCGACAACCGCTACTGGCTGATCCGATAGAACAGTGGCGGATACCCGGCCAATCGGGTCCAGAGCCACGCGTTGGTGCGGCCTTCAGTCAGATTTCGTCCGTGCAGCAATCTCTTTGACCTTTATCAACGTTCGTTCGAATTCGGATTTGAGATATTGCTCGTGCGCCCGGTCCGTTGGCTTCAGCAGAAATGCGACTTTCACGAAAAAGCGGTTCAACAGCGAAGTAATTAAAAGATTGTCCGAGTGTTTCGACCGGAGCGCCGTAAGTCGGCGACGCATCTCGATGAGATCAAGCGTTTCGTGGTCCGGCTGCTCTCTCAAGTGAAGCTCGCGCGACTGTCCAGCGTCGAAGTCGCTGCACCGACTATAATGGTGCGGCGACTTCGCTGGGGTGGAGCGGACAAGGACAATGTCCGTGTGCGCAAACCTAGTCCTCTAGCGCGCGGCCGCAATCACGGTCTGGAATTAAGCTTGATGTTCGTGTTGCAAGTTAATTCTGGAACTGAGCAGGGCGAACGATAGGAGGTGTTGAATTTCGGATGCACTGCCCGGGCTGTTCAATGTTGAGCGCAACGTGGACACTCCCCATCTGCTGCTTTGCCGAGCTGTCTTGCGAATTCTTGTCTGAGGTCTTGCGTCTCCCAACGTGCACCATCGCTCCTGACGATCTTCTTGGCGCGCTCGAAGGCGTGGCTTTCGGCTGTATCGTCGCCGACGCGGACATCCTAAAGACGTTGGCCGTCTTCCGGGCTCGGCCCCAAGGGCCGATCATCGGCGGCTCGTGCGTGACGCGCTTCGTCTCTCGTCAGAGAGGCAAGCCCGGTCCAATTGACTAGCTAATCCGGTGAGGGTCCTTGCGACGCTCTTCAACAAAATTGCTCGTTCGGTGGAAATAGCGGATGATTTAGCAAGGGCCTTGTATTCAATCGCGAGTTCTTGACGTCGGGCGGCAACATACAACCAACGGCCGGTCTGTCCGGTAGCGGACACACCCACCTGACCTGAGGCCGGCTCGCGGCCTTTAAATTATAAAAGGAACTTAATTTGTTTAATTGATTTAAATTTCGTTCGGCTTAATATCCGCACGCCACCAACCGGAGCTCAGCATGCCAAGCCCCACCGAAGACGAGGACCGCCGCGAGTTCTTAAAGACCTGCGGCAGGTTTGCCGTCGTGACGCCTCCAGCGATGACGCTCCTGCTATCAACATCGCTGACGTCTAACGCCATTGCGCGGTCTGGCGGGGGCAGCTCGCATGAGCATCACCACCACCACCACCACCATCATGACGATTAAGGCAGTGGCATTTCGATAGGCGGTGCCTTGGGCAACGCCGTAGGCGATCATGCCGGCCTTACGCCGTCGTCGGCATGGAGTGGGCGGCCCTGGGGCGCTCCTGAAGCCCCCCTGCGCTCCAGGGCGCTTTCCACAGGCGCACGACTCCGATCCGGGCGAACATCACCGGCGCGCCTCGCTCCGCGACCAGCAGCAGCACTTTCATTCTGGCCGATCGCCGACCGGCAGCCCACCTCGCTTGTTGGGCGCGAATCTGCGAACTGTAGGCAGGCATAGGCGTGCAACAGGCTGGGGGCCGCTGGCGCGATGGAACAGTCACGCTACCCACTGGTGAGAAGGTGGATGCCGGAAGATCATCAGCGGCTGATCGCTCTGGCCGCCGCAGGAAATCGACCCGACGACATCGCTCGCGCGCTGGGGCATGGACAGAACCGGCTGTGCGAGGTCGCGCGCATCTCCCAACATCCCCTTGCGATTGGTGACGCAAAAGCGGAAGTGAACCGGAGTTGAGGCTCATTCGCGCGTAGGGGGGACCTGATTGAGGAGCTGCGAGATCGCCGTGACAAGTTGGGCCGGCGCAAATGGCTTCTGCAACAGGATGCTGTTCGGGACGCCCTGGGACGCCCAATCGTCGGCCGCAGCGCCGGTCATGTAGATCACGGGAAACGTCGGCTCTCGTTCTCGAACCGGTCTGGCCAAGTCCCAGCCGCTGACCGAGCCCATAACGTTCACGTCCGCAACAAGCGCCCGATACTCTTTCATTCCGCTCTTAAAGAGAGTCAGAGCTATCGGTTTAATCGGCGAATGCATCGGCATTCCCCATCGCACCCGATGTCACCCGGACCGAGGCCGAGCATTAAATCGGGCAGGTCCACACTCCCCAACGCCGGTTTGACCAAAGCAGGGCCACAAGATGAAAACCGGAGGGCGGACTTTCGGCGACAGCGCACAGGGCTCTAATCCGTCGAGGCTCTTCGGGAACGACGGACGGCGGCGCATCGCCCGGCAATCCGACGGAGCTGGCCCTCGCGGTCCGCGGGCCCATTCAAAGCGGTCGTAGTCCCCACCGACTGCACGCTTCTCCCCGAGCCCGCCACCAAGGCATTTCGACCAGTCTCGACGACCTGACTTGGTGGTTACAATCCTGACGCTGCACGCCACGAACTCCGCCGCGCGCATCGAGCAGATGCCTGCCGGCGGATTCATCTTCGTTGCGGCGGATTTTTTTCCTTGCCGCGATCGTAGCCGCTTTGAGGCCGCGGCTTCGGCCTTTCTGACCCGCTCTCGTAGCTCGATGAGCCGACGGTACTCGGCTTCCGGCGGGTCGCGATAGGAGAACTGCGCGGCTGGTGCACGATAGTTCGAATTTCCATACGACGAATATCGAATCATGGAAATCGAACCCGTTTTCAGGCAAACCCCTGCTAACTGGTGGTTCGGGAACAAGAGTGCCCGATCGACGCGACGATATTCCGTCTCGGCAAGTTGGCAACGAATGTCACTCGGTAAGCTTGATGCTACCGAGACACGTTAAACCTGGAACTGCTGACCAGAAACGGATCTGAACGTGAGGCCGGCTAGCTATACGAACACGCGAGATCGAAAAGCTCCGAATACTGACGATGCCAAACCACGAACATAATACCGCAAATATTCGTTGCGAGTTGCGGCCACTTCTGTTTGAGCTGTGGAGAATAGTGAAAACCAGAAGAATTAAGAGCGCAGCTCGCATTTAATCCGACGCAGTGAGTCGGAGTCCCTGAAGTGCCGGACATTTGGTTTCCACTTCTCGCGACCGCCATCGTCGGCACACTCCTTTTCCTGGCGTTCCGACGATAGCCCGCCGTGTGGCAATGAATCCTCAGCGGCCGCTGAAATCGCGGTTCCCTACGTGATGCCTTTGACTGTGCATAAACAGGAAGGTTCACTTCCAAGACAGGAGGTGGACGTGAGTACCGGGTTGCTCATTTTTCTAGTTATTTTGAGCGTGGGCATTTTAATCGCACACGCTATCGACGCGATGCGCTCCTGAATCGCCGGACGTCACTCGCCATTTAATTGGATTTTGGTGAAGAAGGCCAAAATCGCGCGCTTGTCTAATCGTAAGCGCTGCTCCGCCCGAAATAGAGCGGCTGAGGGCTGAGTCTTCCCGCATCGCTCGTCAAGGCGAGGCAGACTGGTGAGTCGAGAAGCAAGACAAAGGAATGCATGTTGTTTTAGCACTAACGAGGGGAAGGCTGCCTTCGCGCAGCTATGCAAGTCGCGAAGCGTTCATTGTTCAGACGCCTAGCGGCTAAGTTTGCTCTCTCAAGAGAGAAGAAGCCCTGTGGATCACCAGCCGGAAAGCGAGACCGACATCCGGCTCGCGCCTTACGCAATCGGCGACAGCCCCGCGCTGAGATCCACGCTCCTCCGCTTCCCCGCGCCAGCTTTTCGCGGCGCTCGCTTCGAGCTGTCGAACTGCGGGACCTTTCGAGATTCGGTAGCCAAGGCCAAGCAGAGATCTCGTCGCCATCGACCAAAATGCGCGATCTGCCGATTTTCCTAGGCGCGGGATACTACATCCGGCTGATCAAAGCTAACGCGCGCAGATCGCAGCGGCCCAAGCTCAACCCTAAATGCCGGGGCGGTAGACGGTGCTGGCGGTGTTTTGTGCGATCGCGAGATCCAAGGCCCGGCCTTGTCTGCGGCGGCAGTCGCCTGGAAGCCGTCCATTGTGCGAATTCGAAAACCGTGAGGCCCGAGCGGCAGGCCAGCAGCAATATCTTGCTTGCCGCTCGCAGCAACTCGACGCGCGGCAATCCACCGAGGGAAACCCTACAGCGAATGTGCGAAAGCGAACAGACCTGATGGGTCAACTTGACTAGTCTCGCGATGGTCCCAATTGCGGGCCACGTCTTCTGGGGCAGTACATAGAGGGGCGTGCAATGGACGCTCGCGCGCGACTGGATGGTTGGCATTTCGCTCTGCACCAACATTATGAGGCACTCGCCTCTCAAGTATCCGAACTTGAGACCCTTAGAGACCGAGTAGCCAAGGCCGAGCGCAGAATCGTCGGTGCGACACGCGAAACTAGAGCTGGGAAGGCGGTTTATGAGGGCAGCGCGGTCGGCCCGGCCAGCAACGCGATCATCTGATCAGCGTAGGGGTCCGGGCTTTCAAGACTGACTTCGCTGCTACCCGCCCCAGCCGGGGGCCGGACTGTGGACATTCGTGATTACCAACCGCAATTTGAGCAGATGTCCCTCGATGAGTTGTGGGCTCTCTACACGGACGTCGATCAGATTCTCGCCGCGAGGATCGTTGCCAAGAAACAAGAACTCGACAGGCGACTCCAACAACTCCATCAAACTAATGGACCGGGCGGTTCATCAGGGCTCAGCGTCCGCGCATCATCGTCGGGTCGCGACCGGCTGTGACAAGGGCGTCGCGCTTGCCGCAAACCCAGCGCGCGAGCGAGGCTCCCCACCTAAGGTGATCGGGCCATCGATCAATGTCTGCCGGCGGTTGCTTCAGCTTGCGGCTGCACCTGTCGTCCTGGCAACAGACCAAGAGACCGCGGCCGCCGAACCAGCTGATGTCCATAACTGGGAACAATGAAAATGCAACACCACAGCATCGCCGACGTCAGCTGCGTCATTCTTCAATGCCTGGATGCATATCAAGCCGCTGACGTTGAACCACTCGTGTTGAAGTGTTTCCCGGATCTCGACCGGCACACGCTTTGGCAAGCATACAACTTAGCCTTAGTGGCATACACGTCAGGCACAGGCCTTCACCACCAACCACAGCAAGCGGCAGCCGCGCAATCCGAATTTGGAAAAATGCGCCTGCCTGCTACGTGCTGAGCACCGCAGGACCGAGCCGCATCACAGATCAACAGGTGGCGTACCAGCGATCCGGAAACGGTAGTAGAGGCCAGGTGCCTGCGTTATCATTCGCGCCCGCAGGCATGACGTCGATGTTGTCCGCCCACTCGCCCCCTCTCAGTAGGAGTGGAAGAGAGGCACGCACCAGGCGCACGCCCGCGACGATGGAATATTGACCGGAAGACGTCCGGCTCAGATCACGCCCACAATGATCAAAACTCCGACCTCGACCAATAGGAGCGTACCCGTTGCCGCGGAGATGAAAAACAAATCACCCAATGACAGGAACTGCATGATTCCCCTCCCAATTTGCCAAAGAAGCGGCCCCTACATCCTTTGGACGGCGTGGGCAGGGGGCAGGATGATGGGGCCGCTTCCAAGGAGGTCCTTGACGCGTGCGTCCGGCGCCAAGCACTCGCATCCTAGTCCAAATTTAAATCCCGTCCATTATTTAATTAATTTAATTTCAATTTATTACTTAACGTATATTTAATCGGCGCGGCGAGCTATATCTCTGCTCGGCCGCGCCCGGCGGGCTCGGGCCTGACCTATATCGGGCGGCTGCCGCATGGGCTTGGAGGAGTTGGTATCAAAGAGGACCGCCGGTGCGTCGGCAGAAGCACTGGGTCAAGTCAAGAACAGACAACATCCCCGATGTGCAGGAGAGCTTTGAGCCTTCGAAGATCAGCGCTGTCGCCGAGCCCACGCGCTGGCTGGTTCCCACGCCTGGCGGTCTACGGGTCGATTGCAGCGCTCCCGCATTTACGGACGTGTCTTCCCGCAAGGAGCGGGTTGGTCGTAGGCCCTGGCGATCAAACTCCCCGCCGCCCCTCCTGAAAGGGTGTGAAGACTAACCCGCTGCACTTGGGCTTCGCCGATGCAATCAAATCGCAGGTGTGCTGGTCGCCATCTCGATCCGTTCACGCTCATCTTCATGGCGGGCCGATTGCACGCGTCGGTGTAGCGCCGCCCGCGAGTCGGTCGAACTTGTCCCTGAGCCTGTTGTTTCGCCGTCGACGGCAAAAACCTGGAGCTGGGAGCGATCCAGAAATGCGCGACCCCGTGTAGGTTCGCTGCGACCGCCACGGCCGCGAAGGCCCGCAACGTTTGGCTTGGCTCGCACGGGACAGGTCGTGCGCGAATAAGCATACACGAAGCCCAGCAAGCGTCCGCAACGCTTGCATCCCACTTTCTCCTCGGTCTTTGGGCACAACTCAGGATGGCACCCGTAAATTTCCCAATGTGCCCGTCTCGGGCCGGCTCGAAGATCACGCCATGAAAATCTCGAAACGAAAGGAATGGAGCGACCTCGAACGCAAGAGCTTTCGGCGATGATCCGCCGGCGGTACGGCGCGGCGGAAATTGCCGCAGCTCTTCGCCGGCATGTCGGCTCAGTAAAGCGCATGGCGCGAGAGATGGGGTTGCTCCTGAAAAAGTGACGTGCGGGAATTCGTCGTGCACCACCGTGTTTGTCCGGCCTTGCTTAAGCACGATTCTCGCGGAATCTTGTATTCTGAACCTGAGAGCTTTCACCTAATGCAGGGCGGCGGTAATGCGGAGGCGCGCTGATCCAAGATGGGGTTGGTCCGGGCTGGTGCGACTAAACGGTTACGGACAAATGCACGGGCCGGGCAGCGCCTCCGACGGTTTTCTGCACAGCGACGACTTATTTGGCACTTTGATGCGGATATTCCCTGGCCGTGTCCACGACGGCCATGAGGCCGATATTCGCAAGGAGCTCGATTGGCTTCGCGAACTCATCCTGAAGGATGACAGGCGGTGGCGAGCTAAGCAACCAAGCCAAGCCCAAATTAACGCCGCGCTAGATGAAATCGCTCGCTCCGTCCGCCAGTTTCTCACCTGCGCGCAGCACGTTGAATTCGATTGGCTCGCTGGGAAGCCGCCGACCGAACCCGCAGGTCGCCTGAGCGTGGCCTACTCTTTTCCAAGTCGACTACGAGCGCTTGTCGGCAGCGCCAGGCGGGCCGGCAACGCTGAGCTCCTCATGGTTGCCGATGCAGCCGATCGTCTCGCCGAAGATCTTACGATGCTGAACGAGCCTTCACAGAGCAGGATCTTTCGGTACCTGCCCAACACGTGGGACTACGAGGTGCGACAGTTCGCTGATACCGTGCGGATCGCGCAACGACTCGAGCTTGCGACCCGTACAGCGCTCGAAACCGGCAAAAAGTCCGGTGGCCCGCTCCCGCGGCCCATGCTGCTGTACGTCGTAATTTCACTCGGCGAGCTGGTCGAGCGCTACGGCGGCACCTTTGCCCACAATCCCTACCGTGGATTGGAGTATAAGGGCGAGGTCAATACGCCCGCCGGACATTTCGTCTTGCAATTCCTGCAGAGCTGCCTTCACATCACCGAACAAACTGTCTGCAGCCTGATGGCCGCTGCCATCAAGCGGCGAAATCGCACCCGCGATCGCAAATCGGAGCTCATGTCCACGTCCTTCTAAGTGCCTCCCGCCGGCCTTCCGCCAATATGCCGACAGGCATATCGCCCACGGAGGCTCTCTTGGAGAACTACAACCGACCAACCAATGGCGATGCGCTTCGCCACGATTTAAAAGCCGTTCCCGTTCGGATCAGCGACCTCAAGCCGCTCGGCAACCAAACGCGTCGCCACCCCAAGACTCAAATCGACAAGCTGGCTTCCAGCTTGGGGGAGTACGGCCAAGTTCTTCCCATTCTCGTTGACGCGATGCTACGGGTGATAGCGGGATGGGCGGTCGTTGCAGCGGCCGCGCAGATCGGTCTGGATCATGTCCTCGCCGTCACCATTACCGATCTGAGCGAGGCTCAGCTGCGAATGCTGAGACTTATGCTCAACCGAGTAACTGAAGAGGCCAGTTGGGACGTGCAAGCTCTGCGTCTCGAATTGACCGAGCTTCTGACCCTCGACCCGGAAATCGACCTGCAATTGACCGGGTTTTCGACCGGCGAACTCGACGTTGCGATTTCGGATTCAGAAGATTTGGAAGACGACTTGCCGCCACCTGAGGCGGGCCCTTCCGTCACCCAGCCGGGCGACATCTGGATCCTGGAAAAGCATCGTGTCATCTGCGCTGACGCCCTGCAGGCGGAGAGCTACCTGCGGCTGATGGAGGGCGAGCCTGCCCGCATGATCTTTGCCGATCCGCCCTATAACGTGCCGATCGATGGCCATGCCTCAGGGTCGGGCAAAATTAAGCACCCCGACTTTGCGATGGCCTCGGGAGAAATGTCTACGGCCGAGTTCGAATCGTTCTTGGCCACATTCTGTGCCCGGGTCTGCGAGCACGCGGTCGATGGCTCACTGCACTTCATTTGCATGGATTGGCGCGGCATGGGTCAGCTGCTCAACGCCACCCGTCCAATCTACGGTGAACAGATTAACCTATGCGTTTGGAATAAGCCACGCCCCGGCATGGGGAGCTTCTACCGATCCAAACATGAGCTCATTCCCATTTTCAAGAAGGGCCGTGCGCCCCACCTCAACAACGTTCAGCTCGGCCGCAACGGTCGCAACCGCTGTAACGTGTGGGATTACCAAAACAGCTGGGCACAGTCGCCAAAATCCAAGCTCTCCCTGCACCCGACCGTCAAGCCGGTCGCGCTCATTGCCGACGCGATCCGCGATTGCACCAACGAGCATGACATCGTGCTCGACCCGTTTGGGGGCGCCGGAACAACTCTGATCGCTGGGGAGCGAACACGGCGCCGAGCCCGGCTGATCGAAATCGAGCCGCGCTTCGTGGACGTCACCATCCGCCGCTGGCAGCACGTCACCGGCAAGGTTGCCGTGCTCGCCGAGACCGGCGAGCCATTCGGCCATCGGGAGCACCGCATCCGTGGAGAGAAGTCGTGAGCAGCAAATCCGACAAGGGCGTTGGCTTTGGTCGCCCACCACTGCACAGCCGCTTCAAAAAGGGTCGATCCGGCAATCCCCGCGGTCGGCCGAAAGGAAGCTTGAACTTCGCCACCGACCTGAAAAAAACGCTTCAGGCACCCGTCACGCTTACCGATGGTGGAAAATCGCGGCGCGTCTCGACGCAAGAAGCCGCCTTGCTTCGTCTCCGGGAAAAAGCCCTGAAAGGCGACGTTCGGGCGCTCGATAAAATTCTCTTCTACGCGATGGCCATGAGCGGCAACGCCGCGGAAGACACCACGAAGAGCCCGTCGATGGACGATGAGGCCATCGTGGAGGCCTTTCGGCAACAGACCTTGGCCGACGCGAATGCTGTGGCTGCGACCCGGAGCGATGAGGAGGACGACACATGATGCCGGTGGTGGCGGCGCTGCTGCGAACTGACCTTCGGTATTTCATCCAAAGGGCCTTCGCGACTGTTTTTCCGGGCAGCCAATATCGGCCGAACTGGCACATCGGTGCGATTGCCCATCAGCTCATGCGCGTCCACGACGGCGATTGCCATCGGCTCCTCATCAACCAGCCGCCGCGGTCGCTCAAATCTCTGTCCGTTTCGGTCGCGTTCGTCGCCTGGTGGCTGGGCCACGAGCCCAGCCGCCGCATCATCGTGGTCAGCTACGCCAGCGAACTATCCGCCGAGTTGCACCGCCAGTTCAGAATGGTAATCGAATCGGCCTGGTATCGAGAGCTGTTTCCGGCCATGCGCCCGGCCAAGGACACCGGCACCGAACTCGTGACTACGGCCGGGGGCAGCCGCTACGCAACCACGGTCGGGGGCACGCTAACCGGTCGAGGCGCCGACCTCATCGTCATCGATGATCCGCTCAAGGCGGAGGAGGCCATGTCGGAGCCTGGGCGCAATCGCGTCACCGATTGGTTTGGCGGCACCTTGGTTTCGCGATTGAACGATAAGGAGACTGGCCGCATCATCGTGGTGATGCAGCGCCTGCACGAAGACGATCTCGCCGGTCATCTGTTGCAAGCGGGCGGCTGGCATCACCTTGATCTGCCCGCCACTGCCACCGAAGATAGCGACATCGCCATCGGCAACGATCGCGTTTTTCGCCGGCGCACTGGGGACCTCTTGCAGCCGCGGCGCGAAAGCAAGCTGGTGCTGGAGCGGATCAAAGCCGAAATCGGCAGCCTGCAATTCTCCGCGCAATACCAGCAACGGCCGGTCCCACTCGAGGGCAATCTGATCAAGCGCGGCTGGTTTCGCTGGTTGGATCAACTGCCCGCGGCTGGCCCATCCGGCTATGTTGTGCAGAGCTGGGACACCGCCATGATGACCGGAAAGGCCAACGATTACTCGGTCTGCACCACCTGGCGCATGATCAAGAATGACTACTACCTCGTCGATCTCTACCGCGGGCGACACCAATATCCCGACCTGCGGCGCGCCGTGGCCGCCCTGGCCACAAAATATCACGCGGACGCGGTTTTGGTCGAGGACGCCGGCCCCGGCATCGCGATGTTGCAGGACCTGCAACGCGACACACCGGACGGCATGCCGCGCCCGATTGGCATCAAGCCCGAAGGCAGCAAGGCCGATCGCATGGCGGCACAATCCTTCCGGATCGAGGCCGGACAAGTGCATCTGCCCACAGATGCTCCCTGGCTGGACGACTATTTGCTGGAGCTGCTGGCGTTTCCCTACGGCAAGCACGACGACCAGGTCGACAGCACCTCGCAATTTTTGAAATGGGCGGGCAACCATCCGATGTTCGATGACGTCCAGCTCAACATCATTTCGGTCGGCCGAAAGGGTTATGGCTACGGCTTCCCATGATCGGTCACCGGTCAAGATCGAGAGTTTCTCCAGAACGAAGCCAGTCGCAAATCTACACGCGCGCTGAGCTTAGCGATCGAAACGCGCGCTTCTGCGCGGCCAGCGCGCTGCGCTCGTAGCGCTCAAGCGCCTCGAGCCGGCGCGCGACGTCTCCAACCGGGTCCCCACCGAGGGCGGCCAACAGCGCGTGGCGGACCAGTCGCACGCGCCATAGCTCGCACTTGGCATCCGCGACCGCGGCGGCCGTTTCGGGTCCAATCTCACAGCCGAGGCCCGCGCAAATTGCAGCTGCAAACGTCGGCGCATCCGACTTGCAACTCGTGGCGAGTCCGTGGCGCAAAGCGTTGCGGCTGGACCTCACCTTTCCGGGCATCGTTCTCGGTCCGGTGCTGCGCTTGGCGTTGGCGCGATTGGCTTCGATTTGTCGAATTGACGTCATCTCCGAGCTCCTCAACCGGGGGCGGGTTGCAGCACCCGAAAGCTCGCTCCAAGGCTTTGAGACATCAAGCATTTTTGGACCCAACGAACCGCAAATTTGCTGCAGAAAGGACTGGCATTCCCGCGCAAAAGGAGCGTTACTAATGGGACGGGGTGTTGACCGTTGGCCCCGGTATCTCTCCTCGCTGGTGCGGGGCTTTTGGTGGTGCGGCGGCAAGCCGCGTTTGCCAAACCAAGGAGAGACCGGTGATCCCGATTGCAACCGACGGCGCCGAGGCGCCACATCGCATCATCAAGTTCGACCCCATTGACCGGCGCGCCTTTGTCGGCGGCTCGGACGCCCGCATCGTCATGGGCCATGACCAAGACGACCTCACGCGGCTGTGGCGGGAAAAACGCGGCGAGATCGCGCCGCAAGATTTTGCGCACAACCTCATCGTCCAGCTCGGCAGCGTCACCGAAGACCTCAACCGCATTTGGTACCAGCGTGCGTCGGGTATGACAATTACTGAAATTCAGAAACGGGTGCGGCATCCGGTCCACCGCTGGATGGCCGCGACACTCGATGGCATCGTCGCAGAAACCGGCGCGGTATTCGAGGCCAAGTTCATGCTGCCTTGGGCCTTCACCGAGGAGGCGGCGGCCGACAAGCACATGGCGCAGCTGCAGCACAACATGTGGGTGGTCGCCGCCCGTTCGGCGGTGCTGTCGATCATCACCGGCGGCGGCAAATGGGTCGAGATCACCGTGCATGCCGATCCGCTCTACCAACACCTGCTGCTGACGGCGGAAAAGAAGTTCTGGCGCTGCGTGCAGAGCGGCGAGCCGCCGGCCCTGTTCAACATCGAGACGCCGCGGCCGCGGCTGGCCGCCGTCAAGGTCGTCGACATGAGCGCCTCCAATCTATGGGCCGAGTGCGCGGCGACCTATCTGCGCACCCGCGATGCCCATGGCGAGCACGAACTGGCCAAGACCGAGCTGAAGAAGCTGCTGCCCGAGGACGCCAAGGAGGCGTTCGGCCACGGTCTTCGTGCCAAGCGCTCCAAAGCCGGCGCGATCAGCTTTGATCCGGTTGAGATGGAGCGCGTCCATGCACCAGGCCAGTGAGCACATCGGGGCGATCGCGGCGGCGCTGGCCCGCGCCCAGGCCGAACTCACCAACCCGGAAAAGACCCTGACCGCGCAGATCCGCTCGCCGTTCCTGCGCGATGACGACCGCACCTTTCGTTATGCCTCGCTGGCGAGCGGCCTCGACATCGTGCGCAAGACCTTGAGCCAGCAGGAGATCGCCGCCATCCAGAGCACCCGGGTCGAGGCCAGCACCGGCCACATCCATCTCACCACCCTGCTCGCCCATTCCTCCGGCGAGTGGATCTCCTCGGAGTGGCCGGTCTGCGCCGCACGGGACATCGAGGCGCCGCACCGGATGGGCGCGGCGCTCACCTACGCCCGACGCTATGCCCTGTTCGCGCTGGTCGGGATTGCCGGCGAGGATGATCTTGACGCCCCGGATGCGGCCGCTGGTCCCCCCGCACCAGCTAACCTCAAAGCCTCGCCCGGCAAGGGCGCTCTCAACCGTGCCCCGGTGCTGCGGCCGGGCGAGTCCGCCGCACTCCGGGAGCAGCTATTGCGCCAGCTCGAAGCGCTGCCCGCCAGCACCGATCTGCTCAGCTGGGCCATGGCGAGCCTCCCGCTCAAGAACAGCCTGCAGGAGCCGGATGCCCGGCACGTCGAGGCAGCTTATCAGGCCAAGCTTGAGGACGCTGGCCGTGCTCAGGCCGAGCAGACGGCCGACCTGAATGGCACGCCAAGCCTGCCAGCAGCGCCTGCTGCTGACGCCGAGACCGCGCTGCAGCCAGCGCTACCCGAGGCCGGGCTCGCCCATCCCAAGGAGCCGTCCCGCAAACGCAGCAAGACGCACCTGTTGTTTGTTAGGGGGCAGCCCTGCCTGGTGTGCCGGCAAACCCCGTCCGATGCCCATCATCTGAAATTCGCTCAAGCCCGGGCGCTCGGCCGCAAGGTCAGCGATGAGTTCACTGTCCCCCTGTGCCGCGCGCATCACCAGGAGCTGCATCAGCACGGCAATGAACGGGCGTGGTGGGCGAACCTGCAGATCGCGCCGCTGCCGGTGGCGCAGGAGTTGTGGGCGGCAAGCCCCGTTCACGATCCCGCCAAAGTCGGCGCCGCGTCGCTTGCGGCAAACCTGGATTCGGAGGCCGCCGGATGAGCGGTCTGTTCCAAACCGCGCGCGAGCTCACCGTCACGACGCTGCCGGTCGAGTTTGAGTCCTTGGCGCCCCCGCCACTGCTGCTGCCGGGCGAACAGCTCGAACACTACCAGGCGCTCCAGCAGGCGATCTTTGCCGACCTCGCGCCGCGGTCCGCCATCGAATGGCTGCTCGCCATTGACGTCGCCGAACTGTCCTGGGATATCCAGCGCTACCGCATGTTGCGGCATAAATTGCTCGAGACCTATCGCCAAAACGCGGTTGAGGCGGCGCTGCGGCGCATCGACATGGTCGGAATTGATCCCGAGTTCGAAGCGGAGGCCGAGACCTACACGCTACAAAATGCCCTGAGCTGGCGGCGTGATCCCGTCGCTGCGTCCGAGATAGAGGCGCGGCTGAGGACCTATGGCTTCGACCAACGCGCCATCACCACCGAAGTCTACGTGCAGGCCCGCGAGGTCCTGGTCCTGTTCGAGGGGCTGCTCAACGCCGCACAAACCAGGCGCATGCTGCTCCTTCGCGAGATCAGGAATCATCGTTTCCTCAGTGGACCGCTGCGCCGGTGACGCCGCTCGGTTTCGGCCGATCCCTGCCCGCTCGATCGGTGTGTGTGTGGAGTCGTGCGGATTCCGACGAAGTCGCCCAGGCGTACCGATATGAAGTCGCCCGTGGATTCCGAGACGATGTCGCCCACCTTTCCGATTTGATCTCGCCCAGCGGCGAG
>NZ_JBHTFN010000042.1:0-583 GCF_042666195.1 Bradyrhizobium sp. GCM10028915 | reverse complement strand
GCGCTGGATCCTGGCCCGCCTGCGCAACCAGCGCTTCTTTTCCCTGGCGGAGCTCAATGCGGCCATCCGCGGCCTCGTCGTCGAACTCAACGCCCGCCAGATGCACGGTTTTGGCTCCAGCCGGACCGAGCTGTTCGCCGAGATCGATCTTCCCAAGCTGGGAGAACTGCCGGACCAGCCCTACGTCTTTGCGCGCTGGAAGCGTTGCCGCGTCGCGTCGACTATCATGTCGAGATCGACGGCCATTGGTATTCCCCCCTTATCGGCTGATCCGTGAACTCGTCGATGTCCGCATCGCCGACAAGACCATCGAGGTCTTCCACAAGGGACAGAGGATCGCCAGCCACGCCCGCGCGCCCAACCGGCGTGGCCATACCACCATCGCCGATCATATGCCGAGCGCCCACCGCCGCTACGGCAAATGGACGCCGGGAGGATTGATCGCTGCCGGCGAGAAGATCGGTCCCTCTGCCGCGGCGTTTTCCAGGCCGTCATCGCGGCCCGGCCGCATCCCGAGCAAGGCTTTCGCACCTGCCTCGGTATCCTGTCGCTGGCCAGGAGCTACGACAACGCGCGTGTCGAT
>NZ_JBHTFN010000041.1:0-701 GCF_042666195.1 Bradyrhizobium sp. GCM10028915 | reverse complement strand
AACCGTCTGACGAACTACTACACCATGCGCGCTCGTGAAGATCTCAACATCGACACGCGCACCGCGACCGAGTACGGCGTCGTCCGTACCTTCTTCGACGGCGTGTTCTCCTGGACCACCGGCAACTACAACGGCACCGGCAGCGCGACCGGCACGACCGCCTACAGCAGCACGCTGGCCCTCAACACCTCGGGTGCGGTCCCGGCTCTCGTTGGTTCCTCGATCAACGGCACCGATGGCGCGACCTCCGGCGGTTCGCTCGGCGTGTACTACGCCTTCATCCAGTTCGCTGGCTTCACCATGGGTAAGGCCGTGTCGCAGTTCGACGCGCCCTGGACCAACTATCCCGGCAACAACTTCGACGGTCTCGCCGGCGGTTCCGGCACGGTCACTGGTGTCAACCAGTTCTCCTACACCGCTGACTTCGGTCAGGGCGTGACGGCGTCGTTCTCGGCTGAAGATGCGACGGCCTATTACCAGGCCGGCAACCTCAACTTGAGCGGTGCGGCGGGCCTCAGCGGCGTGACTGGCGCCGCTTATGGTTCGAATGCCATCGGTGGCTCGCGTTCGCCGAACCTCGTTGGTATGGTCCGTGTCGACCAGGCTTGGGGTCTCTTCCAGGCGTCGGTGGCTGCGCATGACAACCACGTTGCCTACTACGGCGCGACCGAGGCGACTGGCCATCCCGACGACAAATGGGG
>NZ_JBHTFN010000040.1:774-165913 GCF_042666195.1 Bradyrhizobium sp. GCM10028915 | reverse complement strand
GACTCGCCCTCCTTGTTTGAGGCTCTACCCGGTCCATCCGGGCAACCCTCGTCGCAACATCGAGGGTGAGTCGCCTCATTTTGTGGGGGGACATACAGTCTAGCATCACTCCTTAGCTTGCCTGGATTGTCGCGTTTGGCGCATGTCGACAGCTGCAAACATTCTCACCATGGTCTCGGCTAAGACGCTGTCATTCCTCCCCAGGTACGCGCATCGCTCATATGCATGCGCATACGCCCCTTTGCAGGAAGGACCGCTAGCTCGCTCCGGAGCTGCACAGTGACCTCCTCAGTATCAGATCAACCAGGGCTTTAGCGAAACAGAGAAGTTCTAGACATGATCTCCCGCAATGTGCTGGCAAATCGTTCCTCGAATGCTCCCAGCGTGTACCTTTGCAGATAACGATGCCGCGCCACCTGGCCCAGTTTAGTCCGGAGCGATTTGTCCTCGATCAGCCGCTCTAAATGCGCCGTCAACTGCGAGATATCGCGCGGAGCGCAGATGAGGCCTGCTCCATCCTCAAGCAACTCTGGAATCGCTCCTTCCGAAGAAGCAACGATCGCCAATCCATGTCCCATGGCCTCCATCACCACGAGCGGCTGCGCCTCAAAATGATAGTAGCTTGGAAAAGCAAAGATATCACAATCGGCGAATACCAAATCTTTCGCACTTCCGTATTGGGGCCCTAAAAGGATGACCCGTTCACCATTGACGCGCTGAGCTTCAGTAAGCGCCACTAAGACTTTTTCGTCAGAAGGCGCGCCGGCAAAAACGATCTTGTGTCTTGCACCTTTCTTGGCGAGTCGATTGCTTGCCTCTAGTAGATCGAGCGGTCCCTTTTCCTCCAACAAATTCGAAAAGAACAAAATGGTCGGAATTCGCTCCCTGTGCAGCGAACCTACGCTATCGATCGCTCTACTTTCCCCGACATTGACCCCATTTGGCACGGGATAGAAGCGTACCGGCGCAACTGCGCAAGCCACGTCGTCGTAGAAGACCTGAGACAGATGGATTACGTCCGAGTTGCTAAAGAGCCATCGGTAAGCGAGCCTGTAACGGAATGATCTATTGAAATTGATCTTCACGCCTTTTGTGTGCAGATGCAAAATTAGCCTAGAGCCCATCATTTTGCAGGTGCACGCAATAATTAGGTCCCGCCACAACGAGAAGCCGCTAATGCCGGCCGTCAAATAGATCGCCTTGGGCTTCAGCTTTCTTGTCCGCGAGAAGACCTCGTACCAGAGCTTTAGGGACCGCAAGATTTTGAAGAACCCAAACTTGCGCAAATCGTCCAGCTTTTTTGTCATCTGTATTGGCACGACAGATATTTCAAAGCATTCGGCAATCAACTTAGATCCCGCAACGGCGCTCCCCATGACTGCCGCTCCGTGGAATGGTGGCGGAAGATGACATACGACGAGTAACTTAGGTTTCATGCCGTTGATCATGGGACTCCGATGAACACAAGCTCTTAGCCTGACGAAAGCGCTCAGTTCTTTTCAAAACGGTACAGTGCCTGCTTATTGTGCTTGCGAGCACGCCCTCCGGGTTGCCGCCGCACTCTTATTGCTTAGCCGTTGTGGCACGTATCAACTTCGTGCCGAAGAGCGTTTTTGCAGAGCTGCAAGAATGCCGTGGCCGAATCGCCATATCATTCGCTCCATAGAGTAATTCTCCTTTGAAGCGCGGCAACCCTGCCGAAGAGTGGCCAACTTGACGGGGTCATTAAGCGCTTGGACGATCGCATCAGAAAATGCAATGGTATCGTCCGCTGACGACACCATGATGCCATTCACACCGTCGACCAAGTAGTCGATCTCTGGACTGTGCAAGGGGAAGGCCGTGGTGACGATCGGAACTTCCGCCGCAAAACCATCAATGATCGCAAGCCCCACCAATCCGGGCATCAGAAGTAACTTTGATGTCTTGAGAGCCAGGGCCTTGTCGCGATCGAAAGCTGGTCCAAACGCTACCGCCCAGCTGTTCCTCTTGGCAAACTCGTCCACAATTGCCCTATCCTCTCCTCCACCGAGAAAAAGAATCTCAAAGTCTTCAACTTGACTACGAACAGCCTCGCAACATTCAAGCAAGAATGGCAGCCGCTTCTCCTTATACATTCCACCAATGAACACGCACGTATTCCGCCCTCGAATGCCCAGCTTGCGCCGATACTGATCGAGCGCTTCGGCATCAATGGAAGCCAAGTCGTCCTCCAAGTTCCTCGCCTCGATCGTGTTCATTACGCTCGTAGTACGCTCATTTGAGAATCCCCTAGCCTTCACGATTGCTGCGCTCAACTCATTGTATGCGAACCACCAGTGGACACGAGTTAAGAGAACGCTCTTGATCACGCGCGATATGGCGCCGTCAGTTGCCTGAAAATTCTTTCCGTGCCCCCAGTATGCCAATCGCACTAAGCCAAACGCGTTTAGTAACAAAAGTATTGGGTTTAGGAGCAGCTTATTAGCTTGTTCAACGATCACAAGGTCGCTGGAAAGGGCTAACCACAACCCGGGCTGGTAAACAAGAAATCGCCCGCCGAGCTTCACGTAGTGGTTCGGCTTGTACTTGGCCCAACTTACCTCAGCCGCATCCGATTTTGCGCGAGCACTGGGAGGAGGATCGCCATAGAGCAGATCCAGCTGAATGCCCTGTTCACCTAGAAACGACCTCAGTCCATCAAAGAATGGCTTTCGGTAATGAGGAACATAAGTCTGGATGATGAGAGCGCGTCGTGCTCTGCTCTGCGTTCCGTTGATTTGCATGGCTCGGTCCTTAAGGGCATGTCTCATCTATTCTCTTCTGGTCCTCAGAATTCGATGAGTGGAGTTTTACTTCGCTCGTCGAAACGACGTAACGCGAGAATGAATTGCCATACGCTAAACCATAAATTAGTTACGGCACCGCCGATCGCTTGGCTCGCCGCGGCGCCAGCAAGGCCATATCTCGGAACGAGAATCACTAAAAGGCACACCGTAACGAGAGCTGTGAGCGCGACCATTTTATGAAAAGGATTTCGGCCCGTAGCGATAACCATTTGGGTCAACGACCCGGAAACGCACATCGCTATAAGATCCAGCCCAATGATGACGAACGGTACGTGAGTGACATCACGCGACCCCATCGCCAATCGGAATAGATGGGGCAGGCCACTGCTGACAAAGATACCAGCGACAATCGCGCCCAGCGTAACTTTGATTCCAACTCCAACCATTATCTTGCGGGCGTCATTGAATTTGCCTGCGCCGATCGCTCTTGATAACTTCGCTCTTTCAGAAACCGCCAATATAGCGACCGCTTGATCTATCGTCGCTGAAATGCGCGACACAAAGAGGTAGCTACCCAAATACTTCAACTCGACAAAGTGCGCGACGACCGGATACTGCAAATACTTTGTAACGACTGCGCCGGCCTGGAGCACACCGATGCTAAAAGAACTCTTCAAAGCTAAAACTAAATTACGAAAACGGGGCACTCCTCGGAATTTTAGCTTCGGGAAGCTACGATTCGCAGCGATTCCTTTAGCCACGAGAGCCAGCGTGAACGCCGAGTACCATGCCATGAAAACAAAGTTCGGCTCCCTAGCGAAATATGCCGCGATAGAGATAAACGCTAATGAGCCCAGCGCGGCGGCCGCCGAGACGTAGCGTTCGATGTAGTACAGCCCGCCGCCTTCCAGAACAGATTGATAGAGATAGCCGAGCAGAGCAATCGCACCGGCCACCATTGCCAAGAGGAGGCTTACTATGTTGGCGCTTCCGCTAATTGCCGGAATGCAAGCGAATGCTACGAGGAAAATTCCCCAAGCACAAAATAACCCCAATAGAATAAATGCCCTGGCATCGCGATAGATCGCAAAGGTTGTCAAAAACGTTTGATGGTTGGGCTGCTCAACGCCAACGGCATCGTCCCTTCCATGCGCAAACGCTAACTCGCGAGTAGCCGTTAGTAAGAGACCGCAATCAAACAGCATTATGAATGCGACTTGCGCCTGACAAAGCAGAAAGAAGCCTGCATCTTCCGGTGAAAGGAACGTGAGAACTGCCAGTGAAGAGCCGAAACCGGATACTCCGGCCACCCCGAGATAAACAATTCCCGAAAGCCAATTATTTTTAAGTGAGATGCGCATCTTTTTCGGACAGACAGCGAACCAAAACGCTTTCCACAGTCATCCTAAATGCCTCGACTCCGTGGTTCGCAACCAGTACCGCCCGGTAAGCGGCTGCGCGACTTTGTCTCGTCGTGGCGATCATTCGGAGGGTCTCAACCAAGTTGTTGAAATTAGTGGTCACGAACTCCAGCAGGTTCTCTTCAAAATACTTAACGGCGATGCATTCCGCCGGACCGTGAACCAGTATACATCTGGCTTGGGCGACATAATCGATTAGTTTCGAAGGAAACGAAGTCAAGGCTAATTCAGGCAGATCGGGCGAGATGGGGCACACCGCCGCCAAGCTGTCGGCAATTTCCTTGAGATACTCGTTTCGGTTGTCAATCCGGCCACAGACGACCCATTTCGGCACATGGCCGAGCACACGTTCAACATCGGCCCGGGGTACGGTGGCGCGCAGCACCACTTCGTGGCCGCTGCGACGCACGAGTCCGAGCGCGTCGACGACTTCGCGAAAGCCTGCGGAATAGAGGTAATTTAGGTTGCCGACGTAAATGATCTGATTCTTAGTCTGCGCATGCGCAAGAGGCGTTTCGCAGTAGGGAAGTGGGAGTTCACTACAGTCACACCCCAGTCGCGCTCTAAAGCGTTCCGCAAGAGGTGGCGTGATTGCAAAGCAGCCCTCTGCCGCTTGAAACGTATAAGTTAGGTCCGAACGCACCTGAGCATCAGCCGCGCCGACAATCCCTGATGGGCTTTCCCATTGGAACGGATCGTCGACAGCGTAGACGAAATGAGCGAGCCCCGCTGATTTGGCGAGTCGGCCGGCCCTTATATAGGAGGCCGGATCACCACCTAAGACCGAAAGCAGAGCCTCACATTTTTCTCCCCGAAGGTGTGCCTCTAGGTATGCGTCCGCAATCGAGTGCCTTCGCTTGTGGCCGAAGACTCGGTCCTCTAGCCTTTCGATGAGCCGCAGTTGAGGCGGAGCAAAATGGGCAAAGGGGCGAACGGTCGGATGCAACTCGCCGAGCGAGGATCGAAAGCGGCGTGGCGCCAGGAACAATCTTGGCTCCAAAGGCGCCAGCGCTGCGACAATAGGTATTAGTGCTCGATCAAGACCTGTCGAGGCCTTTCGCTCGTGCGGAGGCCAATTTTCTGCGTAGATCGCAAGCGATCTTCTCGGGAAACGTGGTTTCAGCATTAATTGACTATTCCGTGGCGAAGCAACACAGGGTCACAAAAGTGGCGCACCTACTACTTCGTGCCCTCGAAGAAGATCGAGCCGGGCCGATTATCCAAGACTTTCACATCCGGGCATGAACCTATCTGATAGCTCAACGCCTCGGCCTTCGAAAAACCGGCGACTTTAAACATCTTGACAAGGGAAGCCTTGGTGAACCCGCAATGGTGCGAGTTTTTTACCGCCTCACGCTTTGAGACTTCGTATATATCCTGGATGAACTGATCCGGGCTGTCCGCGTCGAACGCTGCCACGATCTTCTCCAAATCCGGGACGACAACGCGGCACACCCCGCTCGGTGCGAGAACGCGTTGGATCTCATTCACGAGCCTGTAGACCTCATCGATGAAAAGGTGCTCGAACACGTGGCTGCTAAAGACGGCCGCGACCGATGCGTCTTTGAAGGGCAGCGGCTTGGTAATATCCAAATATCTCAACCGACGAAAGATGCCTTGCTCGTGCTCCGATAGCCGCTCCTTAGTCATCTTTCCAGCGCTGTACAACAGTCTGGCTGCAAACGGAATTTTTGAGATCATAATATGAGGTGTGATATCCGTGTTTAACCACCCATCAACCGGGCAGTTGAAGGCACCAATATGAAGCTTAATCAAACTATTCGATTCCGGCTGCGACATTGCGTCCCTCTTCCTATTGAAGCTCGGCCTGGGCTTCGACGCAGGCATTGAGCCGAGATTGATAACTGTCATGACTTATGCCCGGTCACCAAGCTCGATACCGGAACAACTTCTTTGCGCTCGTTGGGTTTTACGGCTGCTCGCTGCTGGCGTCAGCAGCCCGATTGGGCGCCTTGACCGTACTCTTGGGCGTTCGATTCGGGGCGGTCGCGGCCCAGCCGCGGTGTTCGCGCTTTCGCCTCTGTACGGCGGAGGCGTGCCCAATACACAAAGCATAGACTGCGGGCAACAGCAGCAGCTGCTGACTAAAAAGAATCATAAAAAACGCGAGTGCGCTCATTGTCCCCGCGAACCTTCCACCCGATAGCGCAAATAAGCTTAGCGAAAAGTAAGCGTATATGGCCAGCACAACCGGGATACCAAATTTGACGAAGGTCCCGGTGAGCCCATTGCCGAAGCCAATATTGCCCTCTCCGACATACTGAGACTGTATCCGCGTGTCCCACAAGATCGGCCGCCCAGTCTCCGCAAATCCATATCCGACGAGAGGTCTAGCCATGACGGCGATGTAATCGACATAAGCATTGCCAAATCGGCTTTGGTACCAAGTATTACTGCGCATCTCTGTCGCTTGAAGCTGACGATCGATTTTTTCAATAGGATTGGAATCGCTCAGGACGAAGAAAACTGAGATGACTACGGCGGCACCAACGAGCAGGTATGTGATTGTGGCGGCACTAGGCAGCCGACCAAGTATGATGGCCCCCACTGGGACCATAGCCAGCAAGCCCATCGTTGAGCCTGTCGTGACTAACGCCGCCCCAAAAACTAGGAAGCGGGTCGTCCGCTCTGAGCGACTGTAGTCTGCTCTGCGCGCAAGCAGAAGAACCATGCTGATCACGAGATTTGCTGCAAAAATACCGGGTTCCCGAAACGGCCCGCTGTTGCGGTATGTATCTTCCGCCGTATGAAAGTTGAAAATGATGATGCTCCGTTCGCTTGTTTCTCCTGTCAACGAGTACATGGGCGTGAAATAGTCCGCGAGATCCATGCCAGCCAGCAAGAGAAGGTGACGCAGAGCAAAGATGAGTAGAGCGACCTTGCATATGATCAGCATCGACTCAACCAGCGCCTCAATCGGCTTGGGCGCGGCGGCGAAAAGCACGGCAACCATTCCAATCTTCAGCAGCTGTCCAAGCAGGCCGACGATCTGATCGGACATCCCGCC
Source organism: Bradyrhizobium sp. GCM10028915 (assembly GCF_042666195.1). Lineage (NCBI taxonomy): Bacteria > Pseudomonadati > Pseudomonadota > Alphaproteobacteria > Hyphomicrobiales > Nitrobacteraceae > Bradyrhizobium > Bradyrhizobium sp. GCM10028915. Next base: position 158,696 of record NZ_JBHTFN010000040.1, on the reverse strand, counting down.
CACCACTGACAATGCAAACCACACCACGTACAGCATGCAAATTACAAAAAACGGACGTAGGCGGTCGAAATATCTTAATCGCGGAAAGCAAATAACGAGCTCCACCAAAAACCCGATAATTTGAAATGCAACATAGTTGGCTGTGGACGTAAGCGTCGGATTCCCGGAGAACATCCAAACGAGGAGTGCGATTCCCACCAGCGGAACGCCGCTCTTCGAACGCATGCGGAGCGCCTGAGAGGAACCGACCGCGCGGATGCTTTGATGAACAGGTGCCATTACTCACTATTCCCAAGATATCAGCGCAGATCCGCTGGTTATCGGCTGCTCTTACTCAACACTCTCGAGTGCTGCGTCCGTTAGTCGCTCTTTATACCTGCGTGACTTCGTAAACGCTTGGCGATAGATCTCCAGGTAACGACTGGCTCCAACCTCGGGCGTAAACCGTCGGCGCATCGCGTGGGCTAGCTGCTGCCCGTCCGCCGATCGGCTCTCCCGGGGCCGCCGGGCCACCTGCCTTAGCGCTTCTGCGATCGACTGCGGCGAGGGGTCGACGAAAACCACGTTCTTCAAGCCTTCGAAGTCAACTGCACAGCCAACACGGGTGGTTATACAAACGGCCCCACTCGCCGCTGCTTCCATCAAGACAATCGGCCCTCCCTCGTAGAAGGACGGGCTAACAAACGCATCACAGGCGGCAAGGTAGAGGCCGATATCGTCAACCGTCCCCATGAGCGAGACGGCGCCTTTCGGTACCCGGTCGGCCGTCGCCTTTAGCTCCTCGCCATGGGCTCCGCAATGAAGAAGCCGGATTGACATATCATTGTTGCACAATTCGATGGCTTTAATCAGCGCCTCTAGATTCTTGGACGGACCTTCGTTCGCGATCGCAACCGCTACGAACGATTCCTCGTCCAAGCCTAGGCAATTACGGGCGAGCAACCGGCGCTCTTTTGTAGTTTCTTGGATCCTCGTGGGATCGTACCAATTCTCCGCTAAGAGGGTATCGCACCCAAACTGAGATTTCTCATTCCGAGCAACACGCGATGAAACCGCAACGTGAACGGTTCCAGAAAGCCGAGCCAATTGCCGCCAGATCAACCGCCGCAGACGCAGAATTCCTGCAAACTGGAATTCGTTGTGGATTGTGCGAACACAACCAATTCCAACTAGAGCGGCGACAACGGAATAGTACGGGGACGCCCGTTCGGTATGAACGTGAAGCACATCCGCCGATTCTTCGCGCAGCATTCTGAAAATACGAAGCCAGAATAGTGGCGACCGAGCGTAGGGGATATGAATGACCTTATATCCAGCGCGTTTCAGTCTCTCGGCATAGCTGCCAATCTCAGCCCCTGTCGAAACCACAATGGCTGGCGCCTTGCCCATTAGAAAGGTCGCGGCACTTGCGAGCATAGTCTCAGCGCCACTATGCCGAATTTCGTTCAGGACATGAACAACTTTCATTAACCGCAGTTCTTTCCTGTTCGACGGGTTCTCAAGAATTCAAGCAAGCTGTCGGGTTCTATTTCGGTGCTCGCAATCCGAGTGCCTTAAGATATTCTGACTTCATGAAATTTGTACTCTCGTCATAAGCATAGCTTGTTTTGCGAGGGAAGGTCCAAAAAGCAGATAAGAAACCGAAACGCTCAATTGCCGAATGAACATCGGTGAGCCAGCGAATTTCGCTGGCGCGCACCGCGGGCGAGCCAGCGCCCGTTCCAATGCCGATCGCCGCCGCATACTCACCCACAAAGACGCGCGACGGCTGTAACCGATGATCGCGAGCCCAATCGGCTACCTCCCTTAGGCGGTTTAGAATCCTAGTTTCCCCATAGTCGGAGTTGATATAGCTGCGAGCTGCCCTATCTATCTGCGCTGTACTTTCGAGCGATAGCGCTGCCGCAGCAATTCTTGCTCGTGCCTTCTGGATGGCATTTTCCCGGTCTGCTCGCTGCGGCGGGTACTCGATATTGTCGATCTTTGTGTCGCCCCAAACATACTGGTGCGTAAAAACGAAGGGCTCATAAAAGTGGAACGAAAAAATCAGTTTGTTGTCCAGGAAAAGATAAGGCTGCACCAAGTTCATCATCTGGTCCAACGCTCCGCTACAGCCGGTTACGACCAATGGCAGCATCGGCGCCACCTTTCGCAGTTGCATGATCAAATCTTCCTGGAGCCTAGGCCAGTCGTATTCAACTGCGTTGTTTAGTTTGCAGGGCGGCTCGTTGAAGGGCTCAAGAGCTACGCTATCCTGCGGTCTTCGCTTCAGTTCAATGGCGAGTTGGACCAATCCTGTCCGCAGTGCGCTGAACTGGACTGGATCACTAAGAACTGCGACTTGGTTTTGCCCTACGTTGGGAGACCAAAAGTGCACGTCGACAATGACCGCAATACCGTATGAAAGCAGCCTGTCCGCGCACTCCATGACATGGCCGATCGCGTCAGCGCGCTGATCCTCAGTGACGTTCATCAGCGGGAAGGGATTCGTAACGAGACGCACCATCTGGACGCCGGCGGATTGAAGATCCTGAGCTCGTTCCGGAGTACAAAAAATCTGTGCCGGAACGTAAACAACTCCAGTTCCGCTCGGCCCGGGCTCCCCCTTGGCTCCAACAAATTCCGTGAGCGATACACCCCTTTTGGCATCAAAAAGGCTACCCGAAGCCGTGCCGGCGATCACGGAGTCTCCTCCACCGAGGACGCGTCCCGCTGCGATCAATACCGCGGCGGCGGCAGAAACATATAGCCTCGTTCTTCCATTCATCTTCTGAACGCTGATTTGACGTCCGAAAGCGCAGCCCGAATCAAACCGAGATACGGCGCCGCGACCACGATCGGCGCCCATCCCTTGAAATGTCGGCTATAGGCTAGATTGGGCCGGAGTGGAAATCCAAGCGGATGCTCCATCCTCTTGAAGCGTTCTGATATTGATAGCCCAGGCGCAGTCCAGTCCTTTCGGCCTGACACGTTTAACTCGCAGACGCCGACAAATCCTGGAAGTATCCAATTCCTCGCACCATTGCGACGAGCCAGTATACCCAAGGCAAGGTCAGCATGCATTTGAATGTAGGCGGGATCAATATTGCCGATCTTGTGCGCGATTTCGGATGGAATAAGTACAAAATTTCCATTCAGCGTAAAACATTCCCTCGGACGGTCCGGGAGCGGAGGAAGCTTCCGCAGCTTCCACGGGAAGAGCCGTGATGGCTGCGAGTAGCCGCTGTAGGTGGGCCCCTGCCGCTCGCGGTCGCACATCGCCCCTACAATGACATGTTCGCCGCCGTGGACACTACGCAAATTCTCAAGAGTCGAAAGTGCGCGCACCATCGCATCCGAGAACAACTCCACATCATCATTTAGCCAAACATAGTAGTCGTGACCTTCCGCTAGAGCCGCCGCGTATGCGATACGCATCCCCCCTGCCCAGTAATGAGCGCCATCGCCGTGATGCAGCTGAACTTGCGGAAACGCTACAGCAACGGCGTCAGCGGTCCCATCGCTACTCGCGTCATCTAATAGGTGCACCCTTAAACTAGTGCCGCCGGGCAATTCCAAGCCGTAGATTCGCCTGAGACACGCAAGCGTCCGGCTTCTGCGATTGAAACTCGTTATGCAAATAGCAATCGACTGCATCTGACCTTGGTGCATTTGGTGGCGACCACCTGCTTAATCCACCCCTCGGCGCTCGCCGCAGCGCATCAATACCTCAACTTCTCACTAACTCCTAGCACGCGGATACTATGCGACGAATAAACCTTAATCTGACAACCCATCTCCGGTAGAAAGTGCAAACTCACGCTGAGCAGCCGGTTGTTCTACAGGTTCACGTTAATTGTTCAGCTGCTCATCCGGGTTGAATTCTGTACTTAAAAAAAGTGATACCTTTCATTGAGCCCAAGATGGTGTCGACCCTCTTGTAACCTCCTAGATCAACAGGGCTACACCGATCGGAGCTCTGGTAGCAGACCTTCAGTTTGAACGGTCTTGGGCAGGTATTCTTGATACTGACCACATGATCCAACATGTTAGAGTTCATCGCCTGAACTCGGGCTGCCGCTTCTACATTTAGACAACGCAGCACATCCTGAGCGATGGGTGAGGTGGCGAGCTCCGCTGGCCCCTGCATCGTTATCTTCGGGATTGAGGACGCTGCTTGAGCGCTGCTCTCGATCAGCGGGGGACAGCCGAAAAATAGCGCCGTCGCCGTTAGGGCATTGATCCGCCTGCTCGCGTTCATTCTCTATCTCCACGGCCTGTCGTGCTGAACGATGCCCGGAATTGGGACTTTGTATCCCTGACCTGAAAGAGCACGCGCGAAGCTTTGCCTGCTGGCTAAAGTGATCTGCTCTAGTTTTGGCAATAATCGCGCTCGATAGGCCCAACCGACAGTGGTCAGGTTCTTCGCTGCATCCGCCAAAAAGTCGGCATCGACCATTTCGGCAAACTCTGAAATGACCGCCTCTTGAGTAATGTTGGTAAGCGTCGGAAATATCGCAAGCGCTAGCCCATTGCGGCGAAGCATTAGCCAGCCTTCATAAGGACCACAGCGATAGGACTGATCGAGATAGCGAACATATTGCGGATCGACACCACCGCGGCTCGTCTCGACAGAATAGATCAACAGCCACAGCAAAGAGTCGGTTGGGGTCACGGCAAGCGCTGATCTCACTTTGGTCAATGCGGCTTCTACGGCGCGGTCCGCCTCTTCCGAATTTTTCCGCCGAATTGCCTCTTCTGCCGCGCGAAGGTGGATGAGCGCCTCAGCTTGCGCACGTGCAGGCTCTAGCATCCACAGCTCCGCAGATAAGGCCCCACCGCGTGCGAGCTCCGTAAACGTTCCAACTTTGAAGGTTTCGTCTGCAATAATTTGCGCTGACCAGTCACGTAGCGGCGCGGTCGCCAAGAATGATGGAAGAACATTCAACGACCAGAGTACGCCTGCGACACCTAACGGCAATAACCAAATCCGACTCGATGCCGCCGTAAGCAAGTGAGCCTCCAGATGCAAACAACTAATCCACATACCCGTAACGTGCGTAGTATTTCTGGTAGTAGTAGCGGCCGTGATAAGACTCGTAACGTGACAGCAGTTTTGTGTCTGCCTTATTGAGCACGACGCCGAGCAACTTGTCTTGGATCTCCGGCGCGTTGCGCAGATTGTGCCGCACGACGTCGATCTTCGTCTTGCCCCACTCGACGACGAATACGAACGAGTCTACGAAGGGGGAGGTCACTCGAACGTCGACAACCGGCGCCATCGGCGGCATGTCGATTACGACATAGTCATACTTCGAGCGGAGTAGCGCGACGAGATCTCGCATCGGCTTCGACGCCAGCACCTCGTTGGTATGCAGCAGCTTGGAGGTGGCACCGGTGGGGAGGATCGCAAGCATGGTCTGCGGATCGACGCTGACGACGTCCTCCAGCTGCGCCTTGTGAGCAATGACCTCGACAAGGCCGGCCTGAGCGTCCGGCCGCAAGGCGCGCGACAATGAAGGATTGCGCAGGTCGGCGTCGATCAGGATGACGCGTGCGCCGCCATGAGCGATGAGCTGCGCGAGGTTCGCTGAGAGCGTGCTTTTGCCCTCGTTAGGCAATGTCGAGGTCACCGCCAGCACGCGATTCTCACGCACGATGGAATTGAGATCGACCGCTACTTTCAGCGAGCGCACCGCCTCGGAGAAACGCGACAGAGGATTATCGACGACATAGCGCAAAAGGTCCTGCTGAGGGTTGCTCGCCTTCGGGCCGAACTTGCTAGCCAATCCCGTTGCGGACGCAGCTCCGCCGAGCGCCGGCAGGATCGCCACGCAATTTGTGCCCAGCTCTTCCTCGACTTGGCCGGTGGTACGGAACACTTTGTCGCTTAGCTCGCGCGCCATCGCGGCACCAAAACTCAGCATCAGGCCGCCTAGCAGCGCTGCAGCTAGAACGAGCAGGCTTTTCGGGGAACTCTTACCTAGGGGGGTAGTCGCGGCGCTGATCACACGAGCCTCGGTGATCGGAAACGATTGCTGCTGCACGCTTTCCATGTAGCGCTGCAAGAAATTGTCGTACATCGCCTGGTAGCTCTGCGCAGTGCTCTCGAGTTCGCGAAGCTGGATCTGCGCTTGATTGGTGAGCTGCGATTCCGAGACGACGTTGGCGAGGCTCGCTTTGATGCTCTCCTCGCGCGTCACTGCGATGTCATAGTCGCTCTTGTAGGATTCCTGGATCCGCTTGAGCTCGTCCTGGATGTTCTTCTTGATCTCCGCCATCTGCCGGCGAAGATTGACCGCCGCCAAATGATCCGAGCCGTATTTCATAGCCCAGATCGATTCCTTAGAGGCCATGTCGACGTATTGCCCGCGGAGCTTGACAATGGTGTCATTCTTCAGCGCATCCGCGACGTTAGCGTCCGGAATCTCTTGCTTGAGCATCTCGTTCATGCGGTCGAGTCGCGCCTTGGCCTCGGCGGTGGCCGCGTGCGCCATGATGAGCTGGCTGTTCACCTCGGCGAGCTGCTGTTCGTTCATTAATCGGCCGCCTGCATCGACGATGTTGTTGGCCTGCTTAAAATCGACCACCGCCCTCTGTGCCGCGGAGGCTTGGGTGCGCAGCTCCTTGATGCGGTCCTGAAGCCAAACGCTGGCGCGCCGCGTCGCTTGGTATTTCGCCTCCAGCTGGTCGACGATATAGGCGTCAGCGATGGCGTTTGCGATTCGAGCCGCCTTGGCGGGGTCCTTCGAGGTGTAGCCGATCTCCATCACATAGGTGAGACCGAGGCGCTTGATAGTGCGGTTCTTCGCAAACACTCCGAGCGCCTTCCGGGTCTGCTCGAATTCAGAGGACGCATGCTGATCGGAGAAGATCCCGCCGATAAAGCCAAGCAGCGCGCCGAGCACGCCACCGCCGCTGCCGGTAAATTCAGGGTCTTCGATCAGATGAAGGTCACGGACCACTGCGAGGCTGATATTCTCGGATTTCAGGATCTCGACCTGGGTCTCCACCGTGGCCGAATCGATGGCAATATCTCCGAGCACGGATTGCTGTTGGAACAGCTGTACCTTGCGCGTGTCGATCACCATTGAGGCGGTCGACGTGAACTGCGGCGCCGCGGTGAAGAGATAGAGCACCGCAACGATCACGCACGCCGAGACGATCGCGATGATGGTCGGGAATTGACGGCGGACGATCTCGAGGTAATAGGCCAGCGTCTGCGATGGAGAGCTGTCGACCTCCATGACTTCACGATTAATCTCCGAGGTCGACTTGTTCAGTTGCAGCATCGGGCAATTCCCAAAAGAAATCCGTTAGACTCTGAAGGATTGGAAGTCCGGCTAAGGGGCGCAGCGTTCACGAAGCGCTCGCACAAGGATGACACCACACGCCAGAATAGCACGACCTAATCGGGACCAGAACTGAATCGACGCAGCGCAATGCGCCAAGCCTACGTCAACTGATATGAAGCTTAACGGCCGAAATGCAAAACGGCGCGATGAAGCGCCGCTTTGACTGGATCGCGAATAAGGCAGCCTGGAGGCTTTTAGCCTCCGGGCAAATACGGTCAGCGCGAGCTGATGCGGTTGGCGGCGTTGGTGGTGCCGCTCACGCCGCCCGAGGCGCCGCCGCTGACCTGCGTCGCATAGTGCAGGCCGCCGAAGGTTGCGAGGGTCCCGCCCTGACCGCCGTTCGCAAAACCGCCCGCTCCCGTGGGGCCGCCCGCGCCGGAGCCGCCGCCGCCCGCGCCACCGCCGGCCGCCGCGATGGCGACGTCGCCCGTCGCGGCTTGGTAGGCTGCGATCACGTCGGGGTTGTTGGTGCCGGCGATCGCCGCCTGGATCTCGGTGGCGAAAGCCTGGTCGCTCGTCGCGGCCATGCGCGCAACTTGGGCCAGGCCGGCAGTGATCGCGCGGATCTGGTCCTTGGTGGTCGCGGGGTCCTTGAGCAGCGCGATCAGGGCCGGAAGCGTTGTCGGATCAGACGCGCCGAGGTCGCGCACGCGCGAGATCAGCTGCGCACCGGCCGGAAATTGCGTCAACAGCGTGGCTGGTGTCGCCTTGAACTCGGAAATGACCGTGGCCGGCAGCTGGCGCTGCGGCGGGTAAACGGCGGCGCTTGCGGCGCTCGAAATCGTCGCGGCCAGGGCCGCGGCCGCAACCGTGCGAAGCGCAATCTTGATAACGCTCATAATAAACCTCCAAAAAACGTCTGCCCACTTTACGTCTCGGCCCGGGCAAGTGGCTGTGTAGTGTCGGAACCTAGCGGAAGAGTAAATCGCTGTCCACTTATTCTAAAGACTTCGTAAACGGCGCAACTGCTTCAAAACTAGACAGTTTTGTGAAGCGCGCGGGCGCGGCGCTGGCCTCGCGCGGGCTGCGTCCGGCGCCCCTGCTGGTCCGGTGCGGCGATCGCCTCGCCTTGCGCCCGCGCCGCCTCGCGGATGCGGAACGATTGCGAAAGGCCGGCGCCGAAAAGCGCAAAGAACGGAATGGAATAGCCGGGGATCTGGAGCGTGAAGTCCAGGCAGGAATGCAGCAGCGACAGGCTCGCGGTCGCCGCCGCTGCCAGCGGGATGATGGCGTCGCGCCGCCGGGCGAACACGCCGCGGCCGAGGATGACGAACATGACCGCCCATGCAACCGCCACCAAAAGCGCCATCGGGATGCCGACGTCGGAGGCGAGCTCCAGCGGCGTGGAATGGGCGATATCCCAGATTCCGCGAATCGAGATGTTGGGGCTGCGGTAGGGCGGGAAGGCCCATTGGAAGGTGCCCATGCCGGTCCCGAACCAGGGATTGTCGGCGATGATCTTGAGCGTCGATTTCCAGGCCTCGATGCGGCCCTCGTCGACTAGGCCCTGGCTGTCGAACCGGCTGGAGACGCGGCCGCCGAGCAGCTGCATCAGGCCGAGCGCCACCACCACGCCGGAGCCGAGCGAGATCCAGATTCCGGTCCGCGGCGGCAGGTCGTTGCGCAGGAACACCGTGAAGGAGGCGATCATCGCGAGCAGCGACAGGCTGACGCCGGCGCGCGAGCCGGTCATGAACATCGCCATCAGGCAAATCAACAGCGCTCCGAGATGTGGCAGGATCTGGCGCGGCGGGATCTCGGCCACGTCGCGCGACACGCGCTTCCATTCGATGTGCCGCTCAGGCAAGCGCCGGCGGACATCCTCCAGGATCAAGAGCATCCAGATCACCGCGCAGGACCCGAAATAAGCGGCGGCCGTGTTGCGGTTGATGAAGGTGCCGGTGACGCTGCCCACATAGGCCGTCTTGTCTCGCCACAGGATCATGGTGGGCTCGATCAGGAACGAAGCGACGCCATAAAACGCGTAAAGGCCGCCGGAGACGGCGATGACCCAAAGCAGACGTCGGGCGCGCTCACGCTCGGCACCGACGGTGATGCCGAGGAGGATCGCCAGAATATTGCCGAGCGGCGCACCCAATGCGAAGAACGCCTCGTTCTTGACGATGGATGCCGACGGCGCAATCGGCACGCCCAGGAGTTCGGACGCCTGCTTCCAGATCGGATTGAACGGCGCGATCCAGGGATGATCGGACAGCTGCTCATGCAGCACGAAGGCGTATCCGGCCACGATCACCCCGATGCCCGCGATCATCCAGAAATGGGGGCGGCGCAAGTCGCGCGTCGGCGCCACGATCAAGGCGAGGCCCAGGCACAGGCACCAGAACGCGATCGAGAGGTCGTTGGTCGAGCCGAACGGGAACGGCGCCCCGGCGACGACGAAGAACAGGATGAAGGTCGCAGGCCAGCTCCACGACCAACGTATACGGGGAAGCGGAAAGCGCATCGTCGGTTGGCCGGCCTTGGCTCTAGCTCTAGAGGAAGCAATCGATCGGATAGATCTTCAGATCCACGTTCAAGCGGCTGATCCGGGTCTGCGCCCGGAAGCCGTAGAATAGCCCAAGATTATCACTCCCCGAGTCGAGTTTTATTCCGGGGGTTAATTCATCCGGCGGGACCAGCAGCCCGATATGGCGGTTGATGCCGGATATCTCGACTCGCCCGTCCCCCTCGCCGAAATGTCCCGCGAGCTGGGTCACCGTCACCTTCGGCAGCCCGCGGCGCTGATGGCAGACCTCCTCTTCCCATAGCTTGGTCTGCCGAACGAGAGGTTTGCCCGCGCCGTCGGGAACAACAATGTCTGAGAAGTTGGGGTGCAGCATTCCGAAGAAGCGACTCTCCTTGGCGTTTGCTGAAAGCCGGACGGTGAAGGAGAGCTCGCCCTTGGCCTCGCGCAAGTGCCGAAAAATTGGTGCATCAGGCTCAGCCGAGACCACCACGTCGATCCGGTGGCGGACACCGAGCTGTTGGGTTTCGCCGGCAGCCTTGCCCATCAGAGACGGCCCCGCGATGACGAGAGCCAATAAGCACCGAGCTGCTTGCCGTCCAAAGCACATGAAGACCTTGCAACCTGCGGGGTGACCGATCGGCGGTGAATCTTGCTCGGTGAAGCCTTGATCCACCCCGAACAGAACCGCTGTGATTGCTAAACGAAAATGGCACCGGGACAAAGCCCCGGTGCCATCGTTTCGCGGATCAGGTTGGCTCCGGCCTTACGGCGCCAGCTTGATGTTGTTGCGGAAGATCAGGGCGTCGTTGGAGAGGTTCACGGCATCGCTGCCGGTCGCCATGATCACACGCAGGAACTGCAGGAACTTGGCAGTTTCGACGTTGCGCGAGTTCGAGACATAGAGCACGTCGCCATTCTTCATCATGACCTTGGTGGCCAGGAAGAAGCCACCCGGATCGCGGAAGTTCACGTTGAAGATGACCGGGATCGTCTCAGAGGTGTACTTGCTGACGTCGACGCCAAGCTGGGCAGCAACCTCACGCGGCTCGCGGCGATAGAGATAAACGGCTGCCGGATCGGCCTGGCCATCCAGGAGACCACCGGCCTTGCCCACGGCTTCGCCAAGGTTGATGCGCCATGCGTCGAAGTTGAACTCGCCGCTCTGACCGCTGGCACCGAACGCCAGGAACTTCTGCTGTTCGCGGTAGACGTAGATGCTGTCCTCAGGCCGAACATAGACGTTGTTCTCAGGCGCCATGACGAGATTCTCGAAAGGCACGGTTGCCCTACGCCCGCCGCGCTCCAGCATGACCCAGGTCTCGAAACCCTGGCCCTTGATGCCGCCAGCGCGGGTGATCGCGTCGAGCACCTTGTCCTTGGCACCCGCCGCACTCGCCGGATAACGCGCCGGCGCGTTGACCTCACCGAGCACGCTGATGAGCTGTGTCCGCTGCGAGGACATCGCAACCACGACCTGAGGCTCAATGGCGCGGTTGGAGATCTTCTCAACGATAGAGCGCTGAATTTGTACCGCAGTGAGACCCGCCGCCTTGACCTGGCCGGCGTAGGGCACAGTGATGAAGCCGTCATTGTCGACCGACTGATCCGGGATGGTGACGAAGTTGCCCGGACGGACGCCGGCTTCTGCCGGGATGAACAAACCGCCTGCCGCGGCTTCGAAGATGGTGACGCTGACAACGTCGCCGATGCCGAACACGATGCTGGCGGGCGGACGGCGATCGGTGAACACTCCCGCGAGCCCCTTGGGCTCATGGGTGTGCAGGATCTTCACCGTGGCCGGGTTGAGCGGCACCAACTCGTACGCCGGTGCATTCTCGGTCTGGATCTTGTTGTTGACGTCGTCGGTTAACGGGCCGGAGCCAGGGTTGGTCGAACACGCCCCCAGCGCCAAAGCGACGGCCAGGAAAGCCGGCTTGAATAGATACGTTTTGGCAAAGGTATGCATGAATGGCCCCCGTAGTTCCAATTGCATCGATTGGTACGGCCTAGTGGGCAGTGCGACAAGGGTTCCCGGCCCTGAGCGAATGGTTAACGGCCCAATGAGTCCCCAACTGTTGCGTGCAAGCCACGGTTCGGAACCCCGCTAACCCTTTGTGACTGTTTGTTGACATCCTTTTGCCCGATGTACGGGCACCATGCCCAGGAAGAGACCTTCTCCAAAACCCCCGCCCTTCTGCTAGTAAAGCCGACAGCACCAATTTGATGGATTTCCGACGTGCCGATTCTGGCTTTGGCCCTTCTTGGATTGTTGTCGTCCTTATTTGGGGGACTTTCATCGCCTCCTGCTGCGGGCTCTGCCCCCTTGAGAGGTGATTGCGCCGTCGGGCCATCAGGATTGCACTCGGTCTGCACGTTTGCGGTGGCAAGCCCATCCTCGATCTGGAAATTCACCCGCACCCAAGGCCCCAAAGAGGGCGAGAGCTTCGCTTCCATTTCCAAGACAGCCGAGACGATGCAGTCTGACCCGGAGTTCGCCGGCCTGATCGTCCGCTGCGCTCCCAAGGGCAAGATCGACGTGTTGGTCGCCTTGATCCGGCCGTTCCCGCCACGGAGCCACCCGCGAGTGACGATCTCCTCAACTGGCGGCGGTACCCAGACGTTCGAGGCCAGCATGGCGGCGGCCGGCGCTGCCGTCCTATTACCCGACGAAGTTTCTGCGTTCGCGGCCGGTAAGTGGCAGACGACGCCCTCGCTTTCCGTGGTGGTGAAGGAAAGTGACACCGAAATCAAAGGCGTGGTGACCCTGAGCGGGCTTCGTGAAGCCTATAATTCTCTGGCGGCAAGTTGCGGCCAATAGACAAAATTTAGCCATACGACTTAAGGGTCTTTTTAGGGTGGGGAACCTAAGGTCCGGAGCACGGAGTGTTTCGGATGACCGAGCTTTTGATCTTCAGCTTTCTCGTGGGCGCCGTTCTGGGCCAACGCTTTCGCGTCCTGGTGCTCCTGCCGCTGACATTCGTCATGCTGCTCGCCGCGATCCCGGTCGGCTGGATGGCCAATCTGGGCTTCCTTGACGGCCTGAAGGGCGTGGCGTTCGCGGCTATCGCGCTCCAGGCCGGCTATCTCTTCGGCTCGGCCGCCCGCTTTGCTCTCGCCGCCGGTCGTGCCGCCCGCGTGTTTGCCCGTCCGCTCAAGACCGCCCGCTGACCTCTTTGGCGCATCAAGAGTCCGTCTGATCCCCCGCACGCGACGCTGCCTTAATGTGGGGTTGGGTTGGGGTTGGGAGCTGCGTTGGCTGCAGAGCTCTGTTTGAAAACTTGCCTCCGGCTTGTATGGTGGCCTGACCCTTTCAGGATTCCTTCCAGGCGCACGTTTGTCCTTCGCTTATTTTGCCCTCATCGTTTGCCTTGTTTCTGCATCCGCTCTCGACATTGCCGGCGCCAAATTCGGCGTACAGCTCGGGATGACGGCTACGGCCCTGGGGCTATTTGCAGCGGTCTTCAGCGCACGAAAGGCCGACTACGAGCACTATCTGCGTGCCACGGTCTGGGGCCGTAGGATCCTGATCGGCATTCCCCTTTGTATCGCGGCTCAGCTGGTGCCGCTGTGGCTGAGTTGGGCGCATCCGATCTGGGCGAGCAGCCACGATGCTCTGGCTGGCCTGTCGCTTGGGCCAGTGACGGCGGATCTCGGCCTCACCCTGAATGCGCTGTTTCAAGCCCTCGCAGCGATCTCGTTGCTCAGCGTGACCATCGTCGTGGTCCGTGACCGCAGCCGTGCCGAACTGGTGCTGTTCGTGCTGAGCGGGGTAACAGCGGTGTCGGCTCTGACCTTGGATTTGCGTCCGTTCTCATCCGCCCTTGCAACCGCCGTTCCTTCCGACCTGGCGACAACGATGGCCGGTCTTGGCGTCATGCTTAATATAGCCGTCATGCAGCTGGCCGCCGAGCGGGCCGAAACGCGCCACTCGGTCGTTCGATCGGTCGCCATCGGCCTTTGCGGCCTTGTGGGCGCTCTGGCCAGCGCGGTCGCGGTTTTTGGCTTGTCGGGGACGAACAGCGCGATCGCCGCGGCCTTTGGCCTCGTGTTGATGTTGCTGATCCTTGTCATTCGAAGGATCGACCTATCCCCGTTGGCCGCAGGCGCGCTGTCCTTAGCCGCGCTGGTCGGAGCGATCATTGTCCTGAGCTTCTTGTTCGAAAAGAATGCAGGGCCGATTCTTTTGCGGCTCGTCGCGGAGGTGGGGGCCGAAACCAGAGCCGCGCTGGAGCGAATGTTGGCCGACACCAGGTGGTTCGGTGCGGGGGCAGGCACCTTTTCTGCCGTTGGCAGGATCTACCAAAGCGATTCCGGCGCGGCTTTGATGGCGCCCTCGACGGCTTTTGCCATCTTCGCGGATACCGGATGGATCGGTTTTTCCGCCGCGCTGCTGGCGGGCATGTTGGCTTTGGGCCGCTTGTTTTTGGGGGCTTTGCAGCGCGGCCGCGACTCGTTCTTCCCTGCGGCGGCCGCGGCCTGCCTTGTCTTCGCGCTGGTTGAGGGCTTCGCTGGTTCAGGACTGCTGCATCCGGCAGCAATCCTTTGCCTGTCAACGATCATGGGACTCGGCTTGTCCCAAAGCATCACCCAGTCCCCACGCGGCACGGGTCATTAGTCGTTCGTCGTTAGACGTCGCGATCAGCCAGTGACGCCCAGTAGGTCGGGTTCTTGGGCATTTGGATGCGGACCCACCGATAGGACTTTTTCGACCAGGGCAGGATGTGCCCGGTGAGGTTATCCAGCACGAGATCGCCGGCGAACGTGCGCACCACGACCACAAGATGATGCTCACCCCAGGTCGTCACGACCTCGCTGAGCAACACCGATCGCGCCGGGAAGCCCTTGGCAATCAGATCGTGGCGTTTTGTCACGGCGTAGTCGTTGCAGTCGCCGCTGGTGGGATGCAGCAGCCACTTCTCGCCGCGCAGCCCCTCCAAATTAGGCTCGGGTCGGATCGCGCTGTTGACCCGCCGATTGACCTCCTGAAGCTGGGCCATGCGCTCGGCCGTGAGCTTGAGACGTCCGCCCCTGAACACGATTTGCTGCGGTCGCGGCTTACACTCGCCCTCGTACTTCAGGCAAAAGAGCGTGAAAGCCATCGGCGCCAGGGTCGGCTGGTCGAACTTGATGTACTGGATGGCGCCGCGCAACGCCGACGGCGCACCGACAAAGGCGGCCTCGGCCTTGTGTTGAGCCGCCCCAGCCAACAGAGCGGCGGCAATCGCCAGGAACTTTAAAGTCTTGCGCATGTCGCGCTCCCCATTTCTTGTTGGGGAAACGCTACGGGACACGTCTTGAAATCCGGCTCAAAAGCCGAGCGATCCTTTAATCAAAACCGCTGCGACTCCGTCAGAAACAATTAAGAATACCGATGCGTAACTTGTTCTGCTATGAGCGACCATGCCCTCCATTCATGACGCCAGACCCGATTCGACCAGCTGATGGGCCTTTCCAAGCGTTTTCGTAAGAACGTCAAGCCGCGGCTCCCCGACGGCGTGAGGATCTATGCCATCGGCGATGTGCATGGACGCGCCGACCTGCTTCAGTCGCTCTTAACTGTCATCGACGCCGACCTTGCCCGCTCCGCTCCCGAACGAGCGATTCAGGTCTTTCTTGGCGACTACGTCGACAGGGGCCCGGACTCGCGCGCTGTGATTGATCTCCTGATCGAGCGCTCGAAGTCGCATGAGACAGTGTGCCTCAAGGGCAATCACGAGGTGTTCCTGCTCGAGGTCCTCAAGGACCCGGCGCGCCTGGAGGAATGGCGTCGCTACGGAGGCCTGCTGACCCTTGTTTCATACGGCATCAACCCGACGATGAATCCGACGCCGGAGCAGCAGATTGAATTGATCGAAGGGTTGAGGCAGGCGCTTCCGCGGGAGCATCTTTCGTTTCTTCAGCAGCTCCGCCCGTCCTTCGCGTGTGGCGACTTCTTCTTTGTGCACGCCGGCGTCAAGCCGGGCGTAGCCCTGGAACGTCAGAAGGAGGAGGATCTGCTCTGGATCCGCGAGGAATTCCTCGAGTCCGAAAGACGCTTCGGCAAATATATCGTCCACGGCCATACCCCGGTCAGCGTCCCGGATATCCGCTCAAACCGGATCAATATCGACACCGGCGCTTACGCGACCGGCAACTTGACCTTGCTCACGATCCAGGGCGATAGTCTGCTCGCAATTTAGGACTTTTGCAGAGTTGCTGGCCAACTCCTGCGCCCTTCCACACGGGCATCGAAATTCATCATGAGCCGCATGACCTTGCTTCGCATCATTGGCGCCTGCATCGCAGTGATGTTGCTGCTTTACGCAGCATTGGGGTTTTACGGCGATCTCACGCGGTCGAACTTTCGGGCGAGCGATTTGTTCTTGGGCGAGTTTCCGCCCGAGAAGGTCAACGTAGCCGCTTCGGGCGTTCTGGCGCCCCTTTCATTCGACGGCGACTTGCTGGCGAATTATGCGGCGGCCAAAGCCGCGGATTTTCTTCACCGTCCTGCAGCCGATGTGAACAGCAGGGCCGCCGAGAACAAGGCTGCCCAGGATGCCGTTGTTGCGGCTCTGAAAGTATCGCCCATCCGGCCCGCGCTTTGGCTGACGCTCGGCACGCTGAAGACGCAGGCGGGTGAGCTGGCGACGCCTGCAGTGAAAATGTCTTACCTGGCCGGCGCGGTGCCGATCGCCGTCGCCTTCGCACGGCTCCAAACCGTCACATCGAACGCGGCAGCAGCCGACGAAGAGATCAAGCTGCTGGCGCAATCGGACGTCCGCGCGGCGCTTGCCAACCGCTCTCGCTACGAGCAGCTCCTGATCGCTGCCTACCTGCAGGCCACGCCGCAAGGCAAGTCGCTGCTTCTGGAGACCACGCAGGGGACCGATCCCAAGTTCAATCAGATTTTGCGGCGGTACTGAAGTTCGAGCGCGAGTTAGCCTGCTGGCTTGCAGTCAATTTTTCAGCGCGTCGCTTTTGGTGCGATCGGCACGAAATCCCGCTCACGGCGCGGTTGATCCGGTCGCCCCTGGTAGACGAACATGCCCTTCTTGGTCGAGACGATGTCGCCGCGCTGCAGGCTGTCGTCGTTGAGGAGGCGTTCGGTCGCGACAAGGTCCGGATCCTCCGGGACCGGTTTATAGAGCTCTGGATGGTCCCGCCGCTCGCGCGAGAGCTCCTTGGCTCGTCGCCGCGCATCTTCGATACGCTGACGCCACTCGTCACGGCTGACTTCCGGCTCGCTTGGTGGAAGATAGTCGCTGACCGAGGGCTCCGGTTCGGTCTGCGCAAAACACGAGGGCGGATTGGCGAGACCGAAGTCGATTGCACCGGCAACGGTCAGGACCACTCCGGCCAGCTGCCCAAGCCGCCTGGCATGAGCTAGAAAGGTGTGAGGTCGCGCGGTTGGCACGCTGTAACTCCAGGGCAGAGCGAGAAGAACGAGCAAGGGCCGGAAACTTCTCGTCCATTCCCTTCAATCTATACGTTTGCCGATTGCACGAAAGCCAAATCGCGGGCAAGCTTCGTGCTTTAGCTCGCGAGGATATTGACCAGTGGTCCGCAACGTTACTTTCCTGGTTCTGGTGATCTTTTTAGGCACTCACTTTGCGACAGCAGGCCAGATCGAATACCCGCAAGTGATCCATACGCAATACGAAGCCGTCGATCAGAAGACCGGGGGTCACTTCGTGCTGTGGTCGGAGCGGGAAAAGATCTTCTATGGCCTGGACCAGAAGCTTTTCCCGGGAGCTCGGTTTGTCGACATCACCCAGGTAACCCCAAGCGTGGGTTCGATCACACTGACCTATGTCGAGGTGCGGACCGTCAGCAGCACGACGTCGGACTATCTGTATCTGGCAGGAAATGTCCGCTTTCGCGTCAGTGGGATGGCGCTCAAATCCAGCAACTTCCCCGCCGGCGGCGGAATGACACCCAACGTACAGTAGCCAGACTAACGCCTGCTCGACCCACTAGTCCGCGTTCTGTTGCCGTAATAGGGGCGCGCGCGCCCTCCACTGACCAGAGGCGGCTGAATCTGGCTCGGAATATTCCGCGTAGCCGTGCTCGGCGCGGGCTGCGAGGGATTGACGATAATTACATTTCGATCGGGGGTCGATGGATCATTGACCCCCTGGGCCCGAGCGCTGAGGGCCCACGTGCTTGCCGTCACAAGAAGCGTAAACGCGGTCAGGACTAATCGTTTCATAAGATGTCTCCCAAGCGAGAACATCGGGAGGCGATCACCGTTCCTTCACGGTTGCTTGGGTCGTCATTGCCGAGGCACGGCGATCAACTTGCCGTCTCTCCAGACCCCCTGAGCCGCCATCCCGCTCGGCAGCTTGCCCGGCGCCAGGTTTCGGGTGGCTGTGGGTCGTGAGGCGCTCTGGGCCGTTTGGGTTTTCTTCGTAGGGGTGGTCACGATGCTGGTGCTCGTCAAATTGGCTTTGTCCTTGGTCCCTTGTGCAAAAGAAGGTTGCACCAGGAGAGCCACAAACGTGAGTGCTATGAAACCGTCGCGCATGATCAAAATACCGGAAAGAGGAGCTCGTCGAACTGTCACAGCTTTCTGCCCAAAAGCAAGCCCCCGAAGCTGTTCGACCATGGGCTCTTGCAAGGCTGGCGATCAGAGCGGCTTTCGCCGAGATAGGATTTTGACGCGGAAAAGCCTAGCGAAACAGCCTGTTCCGGGTTACTTGATCGGCCTTGATGACCGACCCCAGCGACACCGCCGCCGGCGCGCCAAATACGCACGCGATCAAGGCCGGGTTTGTGCGTCTCCTGTCCGGGCGGATTCGCGACATATCCAGCGACCCCCGGCAGATCCGCGAAATCGTTTACGAGCTGGCTCGCATCAAGCTTCTGGAACAATTAACGCATGGCGACGCACGGGAGTCCCGCGAGCTCCAGCAAGTGCTTGAGCGCGCCATCCGGGAGGTTGAGCTTTCATTTGACCGTAGCGAGCGCGACGCGCTGTCCAAAGCGCCGGAGTTGGCGCTAGACGTCGCTTCGCATCAGTCGCCACCCGGTCCCCCGGCTCCTCAGCCCGTTCCGCATCTGGCGCCCGTTCCGCCCTCGCCGCCCGTCGCGAAGCCTGCGGAAACAGGGCGCGGTTCTGTCGCACCGCCAAGCCCGCCCGACCAATCTCGGCGAAGCGGCATCCTCAACTCCCTCATCCGATTAGCCGCCATCCTGGTCGTCATTGCCGGTGCCAGCGCGGCGGTTACTTATTGGCCGCGGTTGAGGACACAATCCCTCGCATTGTGGCAGTCCGCGACGCTGTCCAAGCGCACCTCCACAAGCCCCGAGCCTCACCCCACCGGGGCTGTGACTCCATCGAGCGGTGAGAGCGTCGAACGGACACCGGATCAACCGAAGGAGCCGGTGACGCCTGCGCAACCCTCGATGCCGTTGCCAACGACCTTCGGCGTCTACGCCCTGAGCCAGGGCCAGCTCCAGGAGCTCAAGCCGGTCCCCGGGAAGATTCCGGATCGTCGTGTCGCGATCTCAGCAGCAATCACCACACCGAGCGCGACGACCCTGACAAGCGGAGATGTCAGCTTCATTGTTTTCAGGCCCGACGGTGGTGTCGATGCAACCGGGACCGAGGTTCGAGTAGTCGCAAAAGTCTCCCGAGCGATGGGCGTCGATGCAACCGGGAAAGCGGCCATGGTCTCTGCCGGCGACACCTGGGTCATCCGCAGCATGTCCTTCCCTTACAAAGTAGGTCCGGTCGAGGATCAGCCGAGAATGCTATCGCTGCAGCCGGAGCAGGACGGCTTTACGCTTTCGCCGGGTCGCTACGTCGTGGTCGTCAAAGGTATGGGCTATGACTTCACGGTGGCCGGGACGCCGACTGATCCCAACCAATGCGTCGAACGCATCAATGCAACGAACGGCGCATTCTACTCCCCCTGCCCGCCGCGACGCTAAAGTGGCGCGACGCGTTCCGTTTATTTCTTGGCCTTGGCGTCTTTAGGCGCATCCGCGGGCGCATCATCGACCTTGCCGTTGTTCGTGACGCATTTGCTGAAATAATCGCGCCGCTCCTTGGCTGTCCCTGCGCTGCCGGCAGCGGGATTGCCGATTTGCTTTGGAGGAAAGGCCTTGGCCAAAGCTGCGTCGCATGCACGCGCTACTTCTACAGTGACGGCCGACGCCGTTACTGGCGCGCCAATAGCCAAAACAAATGCCAATCCCATAGACCTTTGCAAATTTCTGGAGATCACCTGGCTCGCTCCTTCAATCCGTCCGAGAACGCTGGACGGGACCATATCAAAACCGGCAGAAGAGCCAAACGGCAAAGCGGCGCCCGAATTGTCCCGTGGCAAAGCTGTTCAGCGAGAGATTATGCTTTTCGGACCGAGATATCCATCGTGCCCAAACCTGCTGCGTTTAGCAGACGGAAGGGTGCCGAGCCAAACCCTCGATCCTAGCTATTGAGCTGCGGCGGCTTCAGGTTCGGAAAGCGCGTGAGCATCGCGGTCCTGATAAACCTCAGATGAGCGATGGTGTTTGCCAATTCCTTGAGCCGCCGCTGGCCGTTGGAGATGTCGGCGGCAAAGAGATCTTGATGATGACTGTCGATCGGCTCCCGTTCGAGATATTCATCGGTGCCGTTTCCGAAAGTGACGGATGCACGCGCGAGTGCGTCATCAACACGTCGTCCGAGGCCGACCTGCTCCCTCTCCGCATCGCGCAATGCCGTATCGATCGCGACCATGACGGCATCGATTCGAACGCGGTCCGTCTCCGCATCGCGCTCGATGGTACGGGCCTTGAAGCCTTTGTCCTCACGGCGGGAGCTGAGAAAATTGTGTGCGCGCGCTCTCAGGAACAGCTGAAACATTTGGGCCATCCCACGTTCGAGATTTGGACCGCTAACATCGGTCAGACATAGTTAACAAAGCTTGAATCTTGTGGCTGCTCCGCCTGGCTTTGTACAATCCACGCCCGCCAGGCTCCTTCGTGTTTCGAATAAAGCTCAAGCCATCGAGCTTCGTGCGCCGCGGCGGCTCCATCGCCCGGACCGATTTGAACCGTCTCTCCCGACGTGATGTCCAGCGCTTCGAACTCCGCCGTTTCCGGAAGCGACAGCCCTATCAGCACCCGCTTCCCTTGCGCATCAACGAAATACCTGCGGGGCGCGTTGTGCCTTTCAGTCATTCGAACGAGCCTCGTCCATGATCCAAGGACCTGGAAGATCTTTCAGGTGTCGATCATAGGCGCGAACGAAACCCATCAAAATAACGATGCAAATAATCGCGCCCAGCAATGCAATCAGATACGTCATTTACGCCTACCCTAACGCGGGCCCCGGAAAAATCGGGGCGGCTAAACTTCCGCCGTGAATCGAGATGTTCTAGGTGGGATTGGCTAGGCTCTCAAGAATTGCGACAAGTTAACCTAACCGCACATGGTTATTTCGATAATGCTACAGAGATCGCTCGGCAAACAGGCCAGGCGCGAAATACCATCATTGGGAGGGCGACCGACTTCGTCCCGCCCCTGTTGCGGGAGTATAGGGCGCATAGAGACGATATCTTGCCGATCGCTTGCGTGAGCGCCACGCCCTCGCACCATAGCCGCAAGCAAAACCGCCCGCGAAGATCGAACCCAAAATCACAATTGCCAACATTTGAACGTCCCATTTTTTCGGCGCGTTCCTCCCATTGCATTTCATCTTGTCGTTGTGACGACTTCAAGATCGGCACCGCTGAAAGTTTTGCCAGGCGATGACGAAATTTGTGCAAGGAGCTGATTGAAGTTTGGTCGTTGCCGGACAGCCGCGGGCCGGGGAATGACAAAACGTCTCACTGATTGAAGTTGGATCCGGCCGGAGGTTAATCGGGGTTCACGCAGTCCATGCAGCCTTCAGAACCGGCGCCCGACAATTCGGCTTCCAGCCATTCAAAGCGCGGTAACGGCCGCCGCTGATCAGCATTGACACCTCCGTGATAGTACGGAGCGACAAAGCCGGATTAGACGCGTTAAGGTTGAGCGGTTAGCTTAATCCGCGTTGTTTGTTGCGAATTCTCACTAATCACTTATCCCATCGTCTCACCGGGCTCCCCCAAGCTCGGCCCCACCCAAGCAAAGCCGTCGAGCGACATGGGTCCGCTTGGCGGCTTTGTCCTTGTCGCGACGAGAGGATGATTTCGGTTATGGCGCGCAAGCCCTGGTCGTTCAAGGAAGACCGCCGGCTGATGGAGTTGGCTAAGTCTTCGGCTTCATTGGAGGAGGCGGCGAAACAGCTCGGACGATCGCCCGATGCGATCAAGCGCATGGCCCTGCGCCTTGGTCTTTCGTTGAAAACGAAGGCGAGAAAAAAGGCCTAAGCGAGCGTGCGGCGGCGTTCCGCCAACGACGTCATGATGGCCGCGGGCGCGCGATCGCCGGTTCTGACGAAGAACGAATGCGTCGTGTTGCTGATCGGAGTAGAGCAAGGACCTCAAGGCAAGGTGAGGTCGCCGTCCGCCCCGAAGGCTCGACTCCGGCTACATGAAATAGATGCGCTCTAGCCCGGTTCGCCAGGGAACCGAACCAGCGCGCTCGCGTTGACTCCAACTTCATCGCGAGGTCTGGCCGTGGCCCATCTTGCCATTTCCGTCATTCTGGTCTGGTTGGCTATCAATATCGCCTTCGTGGTCTTGCGCTTGCGAGCCACCCGGCCACAGCATGGTGGCAGCCCTCGGCAGGCTTCCATCGCGCCCTACAATCCCGCACCCGCTTCCCTCCGCCATCGAATGGGCCGCCAGAACTTGGGAGCGGAAGGTTAAGTAGCATTTTCGATAGGGTCCCCCGGTCCGGGGGCAGACGGGTCCCTCGCCTGCCCACCCCCAAAGGCCGGTTCCACATGCCTCGCCCGCGCATTAAACCCTATCTTAGCGCGTCCTGATTAGGATCGGCCGACGCTTCCCTCTGTTCCGCCGGGCCGAATGAGATTGCAGCGACCGACTTTCGTATTTGCGGCGTTCGTGCTCGCGAGCACGGCCGCGTTCGGCGTGGCTGGCCACTTTGCGGCAACTTCGTTCATTCGGTACCAGCAGGCCCACCAGCTCGACGAATTGACCGAGGTGGTTCTGCGTCGCGCCGAATTTGCGGTCGACTTTGCCGGCGCGAGCCTGGGCGAACTCGCGCGGCGCGATCTTGCCGATTGTGGGCCCGCGACGCTGCAGGCGATCCGGCTCCACGTCTACCAACGTTCCGCAATCAAGGATGTGCGCCTCGTCAACCCGGATGGCTCGGTGATCTGTTCGGCCTATTCCGAAACGCTGGAATTCGACAAGGGATGGATCGACCGCCGCGATATGCTTCCCTCGCACGACAAGAACCTTTCGCTCTTCCGTGTCGAGCAATTCGGCGGGGATGCTCTGGGCGTGCTCAAAGACATCAACGGCAATGCCGCATTGGTCGCCATTCTTGGCGTCAACGCCAGCCTGTTCGACATCATGCCCGCCGAGTTGCGCGCCCACAGCGAAGTGATCCTCGCGTTGAGCAACGGCGAGAAACTTGGCGAATTCCTGCTCGATGCCGACAAAGCCTTGCAGGCCCCGATCGATCTCGACAAAAATTCAGCTCGATTCCCACTCCATGCGACCATTCGCCTCGAACGCGGCATCCTCTCGACGTGGAACAACGAGGCTTACTGGCCGACGCTGGCCGTAGCATTTGCAATCGGCGCCCTTTTCGGCGGGCTTTTCGCGCGGAGCCGCCGCATGGAAGGGCCCGTCGCCGATCTCGACCGCGGGCTGGCCGCGAACGAATTCAAGCCGTACTACCAGCCCATCTTCGAGCTCAAGACCGGTCGGATCAAAGGCTGCGAGGTGTTGGCTCGGTGGCTCCTCAAAGACGGATCGGTCGTGCCTCCGATGAACTTCATCCCGCTCGCGGAATCCAGCGGCCGCATCCAGGTCATGACCTGGCAGATCCTGCGATCAGCGCTGTCGGATCTGCAGCCGCTGTTGAAAGCGAACAAGGATTTTAAGCTCTCCCTCAACGTCGTACCAAAGCATCTCTTGAGTGCGGGCTTCATTGAAACGCTCCGCCGCACGGTCATGGCGGCGCAAGTCTCCGCGCGCCAGATCGTCATCGAGGTGACCGAGCGCGACGAGCTCGACGACCTCGCACGCGCCGCAGCCGTGGTCAGCGAATTGCGGGACTGCGGGTTTCGCGTCGCCATCGATGACGTCGGCGTCGGTCATAGCGGGCTATCCCGGCTCAAGGGCCTGGGCGCCAATACAATCAAGATCGACAAATTTTTCGTCGACACGATCACCGTGGACGCATCGACTGCCACGATCGTGGAGATGCTGGTCGCACTTGCGAAGGACCTCCAAATGACGGTGGTCGCGGAAGGCATCGAGACGGAGGAGCAGGTCCGGGCGCTTATTTCATCCGGCGTAGAGGAGGGGCAGGGCTATCTGGTCTCCGCCCCACTGCCCTTCCCTCGATTCAACGAGTTGGTCGAGTCACGCTGCTTGGCGCAGAGCGCTAAATTGCCGACCGACGCGGCGTTGGTGGCCTGAAAGGATTGAGCCGTTAACCCGGGACGGCAAACGCGCCGCGCCCCTTGCTCAATCAGCCTTAACGATACTCTCATCTTTCAACGCGGCCTGGCTCCGGTCCGGCTATGGTCGTCCAATGCGTCGCAACCACCTTATCGCAGCCGCAGGCGTCTGCTTCGCGCTCATCGTCTATGCCACGCTTGCGAGACTGGCGGGGAGACCCGTGCTTATTGGCCATCACGAGGCTTATTGGGTCGTCGTGATCGAGCGCTTCAGCGTCTACGGGTTGCTGGGATTTCTCTTGTCCTTCCTGTTGCCCGGTCGGCTCACCCTCGCATGCTCGCTTGTCGTGGCGGTCGCAATGGGGCTGGAAATCCTGCAAGCAATGACGCCCGATCGTGATCCGGGTTTCCTGGACGTGCTGCAAAAGGCAGCAGGCGGGACCGTCGGGGTCCTCCTCGCTCAAACAATCCTGGCCTTCTTACCGAGGCCGCCCTCCTGAGCAGATGCATGGCCTGCACGTCTGCATCGGGAAGTGACCGTCCTTATTTTATCATTTGTCCGCGTAGTTCACCGCCCGGGTTCGCGGCCGTATGAATGTTGGCATACCATTTCCCAGCCAGCAGGTCCGCAGCCTGAGCTTCGGTGAGCGTTGCGCTCCCCTGAATCGGGCTTTGGACCGTCTTGAACGGCAGCACGATGCCGGCGTTCTTGCCGGGCTCCACCGGGCCGTGGAAATGTGCCCCCATGGCTGGCCCGGTCAAGCCGGCGAAGCTGACTGTGTAGGTCAGGGTTTTCGCCTCCGTATCGTAAGTCGCCTGGGCCTTGCCTGTTCCAGGCGAGTTGTTCGGAGGCACTTCATTGCTGCCTTTTAAATCGGCCTGCAACTTCACGAGCTCTGCATTTGCCGTTGCGGCTGTCATGATGATCAGCGCACCCAGCATCGCCGCTCCCAACAGTGTCGCGTAGCCTCGATCGCTGTCGTTCCTCATGGCATCCTCCTGCAGGCTCTACGGCCCGCTGCGGTTAAACCCCGGCCAGCAATGAAAATTCCGGATGGAGATTTATGCCTGATTCGGAACAACTATCGCGAGAATCTCGGCTCCCACACCCGGAGCCTGACCGATTGCGCGCGGGAGCTAAGCCAAGCGGCGCTGGCCCAGGAACTGGTTCGGCGTCAGGAGTTCTGCCATCTGCCGATGGGTGGCCTGGAGCGCCTCGATGGCGCCGTCCAGATCAAAATCGGCGTCCCGGACAGAGGCGAAATATTTGGCCGTCAGCGCCAGATCGAGCTTGACGCGGGTTGCGCCGTCGCGGCTTTTGCGGCGGTCAAGTGACAAATGGATGGCCCGCATTCGTGCCTCGGCAGACGTGCAGCCGCTAAGCTCGGCGAGTTCGTCATAGGTCATCCAGATCTGTGCCATGTTTCAGTCACTCCTTTACTCGGCATCAGCTTAATTTTGGTGCTTAAAGCTTCGGTTGCCGCGATGCGCGCGCCCACCGTTTCGCAGCGATAGGGTCAATGCGAGCTAAACGAAGAAGGACGATCGTGCCGAGCCGCCGGTGGGTTGCATACAGCGAAGATCAATCTATGCTCACCAGATCGATCAACTATTGAGCTGAGGCAATCGCATTGGGACAGGTCACTTCGGAAGCCCTCTCCTTGATTG
Source organism: Bradyrhizobium sp. GCM10028915 (assembly GCF_042666195.1). Lineage (NCBI taxonomy): Bacteria > Pseudomonadati > Pseudomonadota > Alphaproteobacteria > Hyphomicrobiales > Nitrobacteraceae > Bradyrhizobium > Bradyrhizobium sp. GCM10028915. The sequence goes on along the minus strand of NZ_JBHTFN010000040.1, from coordinate 132,739 downwards.
ATGTCGTGTCCCGTGGCGCCACGCGGCATGTCCTCGCCTTCCGCAAACGTCCCGCATGGCTGACGCTTGCGGTGCTCGTGCCGGGTGCCGATTTGGTGCTGGCCGCGGACGCATGGATGATCGTTGATTTCACCTCGAGGTAAGCAGACATGACCGACCGACCGACTGTCCTCGTTACGGGAGGCGCGGGCTATATCGGCTCGCATGCCTGTCGCGCCCTGACCGCCGCCGGCTATCAGCCCGTTGTTTATGACAATCTGTCGACAGGTCATCACGGCTTCGTCGCCGGCCCGCTGGTAACAGGCGATCTGCTCGACGGCGCCACGCTGGCGCGCGCCTTCGCCGAGCACAAAATCACGGCGGTCATGCATTTCGCGGCGGCGAGTCTCGTCGGCGAGTCCATGACCGACCCGCAAAAGTACTACATCAACAATGTGCAGGGCACGCTGTCGCTATTGCAGGCGATGCGCAATGCGGGCTGCCATCGTATCGTGTTCTCCTCGACCGGCGCCGTCTACGGCAATGCCGATTCCAAGGAACTGCCGGAAGACTTCCCCTGCGCGCCGATCAACCCCTATGGCGCATCGAAGTGGATGATCGAGCGCATGCTCGCCGATTACCGCGCCGCTTACGGCTTCGGCGCGTTCTGCCTGCGCTATTTCAATGCCAGCGGCGCCGATCCTGCCGGCGGCATCGGCGAATTGCGTGACAATGAAACCCATCTCATTCCGCGCGCCATGATGGCATTACAGGGCCATGTCGATTTTGCCGTGTTCGGTCAGGACTACGACACGCCCGATGGCACCGCGATCCGCGACTACATCCATGTCACCGACCTCGCCGCAGCGCATGTCGCGGCGCTGAAGCTGCTGGAACAAGGGCATGCCGGCGGCAGCTTCAATCTAGGCACCGGCTCCGGCTTTTCGGTACGGGAGATCCTGACCGCCATCAGGCAGGAGACCGGGCGCGAGGTGCCCCACACCGTCAAACCGCGCCGCGCCGGCGATCCCACCTATCTGGTCGCCGATCCCTCCGCAGCGCGAAAAGTGCTGAATTTCGTGCCGCGATATTCGGATCTGCCGACTGTAATCCGCACCGCCTGGGCCTGGCACCAGAGGGCTCATCCGCTTAAGCAGCCCTGACAACATCCTCGAAGTTGATCAGGCGGGATAAGACGTGGCCTTATGGTCTATTCCGTTCTGAGCCGAGCGATCCCGGCGCAAACGGATGGCGCGATCGAGAACGGCCGTCGAGCCCCTTGGGCAGCTTGTCGGCGTTGAGCTTCACGACCGCACCTCGGGCGTCAACGGCCGGCACCTCGTCCTGGCTGTAGATGAGCGTCGCCTCGAAGGTCACATCGGGGGCCTGCTCGGCCGTTCCGGAACAGGTCGCCATCGCACCGCTGCACACGCCCGCGAGCTTGACCTCGACCTCGTCGAGCCCGAACACGGTCGGCGGCCCCTCGGCATGACGCCGCGTGGTCAGAACCGCCGTGAAGCGCTGCTCGTCAATTCGGTAAGAGCCTCCATAAGTGAAGAAGCTGTCGCTGCCGGAGATTCGTCCCTCCGCCAGATGCACGACGCCCGTGCCCTGACCGCGCGGGGTCCTGAACCAGGCCGCATATTTGCCGTCTCTCAGCATGAAAACATCCACCGTAAAACTCCAACGTATTTGCAACCAACTCTGGGGCGCGACAATGACCCGCGCGGGGAGCATTCCGCCACGGTTAACGCCCTGCAAAATCAACCCGTCAATTTGACGCCGAGGCGCAGCGACGCGGGCGCACGCTTCCCGTGCGGCGGGCAAGAAAGCTGGAGCTGGACCTCGTTGCATACCGCGCTAAAAACGATCGGCGTGCCGACCTCGTTTGGCAGCACGCATATAACCGCTATCAACTCCAGCCAGCTCGTGACAGCTAGCCTGTCACGCTGGGAGGAAGTGGTCGAGATCGCCGCCGGTCAGCAGGCGACGCCGTATCAGAAAACCGAGGCTACGCTCGCGCCCATCATAGATATGGAGAGTGCAGCGGAGAGCCACCCGGTTGAGGCCGTCCCAGCCGAATGAAATTATCCATCCAGCTTGCCGGCGCACTGTCTTCTCGAGTCGCCGGCTTGAACCTCTTCCTGATAGAGTGCACCAATATCAAAGAGTGATTCCGGTCACACTTGCCTGGGCGTTTCGCTGCTAAGCATCGGGCCTGGATGGGGACCGGCAAATATTGGTCGAACTGGATGAGAATTGCCATGAAAAGCCTGATCGGCGCTGTTGTCGGCACATGCTGTCTTGCTGCTCCGGCTTTGGCGGAGAGCCCGACCGCCATCGTCGAGGACGTGCAAGGCAAGGTCGACGGTGTCGCGTTCATGGATTATGTGGTGCCGGGCAAGATCATAAAGCTGGGGCCCAAGGCAACCATTACGCTCAGCTATCTCAAATCGTGCCAGCGCGAGACCATCAGCGAAGGCGTCGTCATGGTCGGCACCGAGCAGAGCACCGTGCAACTCGGCGAGGTCCAGCGGGAAAAGGTCCCCTGCGATACCAACGCGGCAAAACTGTCGGAGCGCGAGGCGAACCAGAGTGCCGCGACGACCTTCCGCACCATGCGGTCGGACGCCAAGGGCAGCGCTCCGGCCAAGCTGCCGACGCTCTACGGTGTCGCGCCGTTGGTGCAGGCCAAGAGCGGCAGCACCCTGGTGATCGAGCGCACCGATGGCAAGGAGCCCACGATCAGCGTGCCGCTCACGAGCGAGACCATGGTCGGAGGCAAGTTCTATGACTTCGCCAACGCCGGGAAGTCGCTGACGCCGGGCGGCAGCTATCTCGCCATCCTCGGCACCAAGCGTTACGCCTTCCAGGTCGATCCCAGCGCCACGTCGTCGCCGACGCCGATCGTGGGACGCCTGCTGCGGCTCGAATAGGCAGCTAGCGACGGGGCGATGCGGCGGATCGGCAGACGGGACATCGTTGCAGCGATCCTGATTGCGCTTCTTGCAGGCGCCGTCGTCACGTCTCCGCCGTTCCAGACGCTGCAGGGCCTGTCGCTCGACGTCCTCACGGCACTGCGCGGCAAGCTCGTCGGCGACCACCGCGATCCCGCGACATCACCGGTCGTCGTCGTGGCCATCGACGGCGAGACCTACGACACTCCGCCGTTCCAGGGGTCGCCGACGCTGACCTGGACGCGCGAGATCGGCCGGGTGCTCGGCAGCATTGCCGACGGCGGCGCCAAGGTGATCGGTTTCGATGTCATCTTTCCGAGCTCGATCGAGCGGTCGGAGATTCCCTTTGGCGATGCGCCGCTTGGCGCGCGACTGAAGGGATTCGACCGAGACTATCTCATCGCCTTGCGGAAACTCTCTAGTGACGGCAAGCTGGTGCTGGGCGAGGTCCTCAGCAGCGATCATCCGGACCGCGCACAGCAATTGGCTGTGGGGAATAACGTCCGCGGCCTCAACGTCTATACCGACACCGACCATGTAATCCGGCGAATGCCGCTGAGTTTTCCTGTCGGCGACATGCCAGCTTCCGCAATGGCCGTCGAACTCGCCACCCGCGCGCTCGGCGCAAAACCGCAGACCGCGCCTTCTGGCGTGACTGCTTTGTCCGGCTATACGATCCCGAGCGCGGTGCCGAACACGCTAACGCTCAATTTCCGAGGGCTCGGCCGCGACGTGCCGACATATTCGTTCGCAGACCTGCACGCCTGCGTCGAGAAGAACGACCGCGACTTCTTCCGCCGCGCCTTCGGTGGCAAGATTGTGGTGCTCGGCACGATCCTCAATGTCGATGACCGCAAGATCACCTCGATGCGTCTTTCCGGCGGCTATGACGGAACGCCGGCCGCAAGATGCGCCCTGCCTGCACCGGCAACCACCGAACAAAAAGCCCGCAGCGACATCGCCGGTGTCTTCGTGCATGCCAACGCGGTGCGAAATCTGATCGAACGCGATGCGGTGACCGAGCTCGGCTTTCCACTGCGGAGCATTCTCACCATCGTGTTCGCAGCGATCGTGGCCTGCGCGGCCTGCGTGCTCGCACCGGGTGGCGCACTGATCGCATGGTTCGGCCTCACCGCTGTATACGCCGCTGTGGCTGTCGGTGCATTCGTCCATGCCTTGGCGCTGCCGCTGACGGAGCCGGCACTCGCAAGCCTTGCCGCGCTCGCGATGATGATCGGCTACCGTTTCGTGCTGGCCGATCGCGACGAGCGTTTCCTGCGCAGGAGCTTTGCGTTCTATCTCGCCCCCGAAGTGATCGACACCATGGTTGCCTCCGGCAAGATGCCGGCGCTCGGCGGCGAAATGCGCAACGTCACCATGTTCTTCTCCGACCTGAGTGGCTTCTCCTCCATCGCCGAGACGATGACGCCGGGCGAACTGGTGACGCTGATGAACGAATATCTGTCGGCCATGACCGACATCATCGAGAGCCATGGCGGCTATGTCGACAAATATATCGGCGATTCCATTGTCGCCATGTTCGGCGCGCCCGCCGACGATCCCGCGCATGCGCGCCACGCCGTCCATGCCGCGCTGAAATGTCACGCAAAGCTGGCGGAGCTCAACGCCGGCAGCGCCGCTTTCGCCCGCCGCGGCCTGTCGCACCGCATCGGGCTCAACAGCGGCGAGGCTGTCGTCGGCAATATCGGCTCCCGCCGCCGCTTCAACTACACCGTGATGAGCGACACCGTGAACGTCGCCTCGCGGCTCGAAGGCGCCAACAAATATTATGGCACCGCAATCATGGCTTCAGAAACGACTGTCGCGCAGACAGGCAATACTTTCACCTGGCGCGAGCTCGACGCCATCAAAGTGATAGGACGCGGCGAGGCGATCAAGGTGTTCGAGCCCCTCGCGGAGAAGGGCACGGAGAGTGCCGGGCAGACGAAGGTTGCCGCCGCGTATGCGGAAGGGCTGGCGTGCTGGCGGGCAAGGGAGTTTGCGAAGGCGGCTGATGCGTTCGGGCGAATGGCGGAAATGGATCCGGCGTCAGCGCTTTTTGGCAAGCGCGCGACTGCGCTCGCTACAAATCCACCGGGGTCGGATTGGACGCCGGTGAACATCCTAGAAGGAAAGTAGCGCAGCGTCCCACCGCTTTTCGGGTCCACTCCCCGCTAGAACGGCAACCCCACGTAATTCTCCGCCAGCAGACGCTGCGCCGTCTCGGACGACAGCAGATACTCCAGCTCCGTCTGCTGAAGCCTCTCTTCATACTCGGAACGGTCGGGGAAGCGATGCAGCAGCATCGTCATCCACCACGAAAAGCGTTGCGCCTTCCAGATCCGCGCCAGCGCCTTGGCGGAATAGCCCTGGAGCCCGGAATCATCGCCGTTCTGATAATGCGCGAGCATGGCGTGGTAGAGATAATAGATGTCGGAGCCGGCGCTGTTCAGCCCGCGCGCGCCGGTCGGCGGCACGATGTGGGCGGCATCGCCGGCGAGAAACAGGCGACCGTAGCTCATCGGCTCGGCGACGAAGCTGCGCAACGGCGCGATGCTCTTCTCGATGGACGACCCCGTGATCAGGCGGTCGCCGACCTCGTGCGGCAAACGGCGCTTCAGCTCGGTCCAGAACGCATCGTCGCTCCAGTCCTCCACCTTGTCGGTGAGCGGCACCTGGACGTAGTAGCGGCTCAGCACTTGCGACCGCAAGGAACACAGCGCGAAGCCGCGCTCGTGCTTCACATAGATCAGCTCCGGCGACACCGGTTTCGTGCGCGACAGCACGCCGAGCCAACCGAACGGATAGATCTTCTCGTATTCCCGCAGCACGTCCTTCGGGATCGACTTCCTGCTGACGCCGTGAAAGCCGTCAGCGCCGACGATATAGTCGCAATCGACTCGGACGGTTTCGGCATTCGAACGATAGGTCACGTACGGCTGGTCCGAGGTCAGGTCATGCGGCGTCACGTCCTCGGCATTGTGCACGACGTTGCCGCCAAAGCGATCGCGCGCCTCGTAGAGGTCGCGCGTCAGCTCGGTCTGGCCGTAGACCAGCACCGAATTGCCGCCGGAATGCTTGTGGAGGTCGATCTGGGAGAGCACCCCGTCATGGGCGATCTCGAATCCCTTGTGGATCTCGCCCTCGCGGTCCATCCGCTCGCCGCACTGTGCCTCGCGCATCAGCCTGGCGAAGCCGTGCTCGAGCACGCCGGCGCGGATCCGGGCAAGCACGTGGTCGCGGCTGTACTTTTCCAGCACGACCGTGTCGATGCCCTTGAGGTGCAGGAGCTGGGACAACAGCAGCCCGGACGGCCCGCCGCCGATGATACAGACCTGGACTTTCATTTTTGCGTCCTCCTGGGCACTTTCTTGCAGATTCAGCGCCGCTGACGGATGGAGGCTTTCGTCTTTGTCTTGTACTATTCGAACATGAGAAACCCAGCCCCCGCCCCGGCAATCCGGGTCTACAATTTGTTCGGCGAATCCGGTGATCTGCCCGATGTCGTGCATTGCGAGACGATAGCGTCGCGCTCGGTGCTGCACGATTGGACGCTCGCCGTGCACCGCCATGCCCGGCTGCACCAGGTGCTGCTGATCGAGCGCGGCGGCGGCGAAGCGACGCTCGACGGGCGCGTGGTGCAGCTGAAGCCGATGCAAATCGTCAACGTGCCCGTCGGCCACGTCCACGGCTTCCGTTTCGTGCCTGATACCCAGGGCTGGGTGCTGACCATCGCCGCGGAAATATTGGACGAAGCGCTGCTCGCCTCCGAAGGGCTGCGAGGTGCCTTGTCGCGCTCGGCCGTGATACGCGGCACGCCGCAGATTCGGACCACCATGAAGCAGATCTTTGCCGAACACGCCGCGCGCGATTTCGGCCGAGCGCATGTGCTGCGTGCACTTTCGGCGGCCATGATCGGGCTGGTGGCCCGCGCGCTCACCGGCGAGAGCGGTGGCAACGGCACGGCTGAAAGCGGACTATTCCGCCACTTCGAGGCGCTGCTGGAACAGCATCATCTGGAACGCTGGAGCGTTGCGGACTATGCGGGCGCGCTGTCGATCACGCCGACCCATCTCAACCGTGTGACCCGGGCAGCAACCGGCGACACCGCCTCGCACCTGATCCTCAACCGGCTGATCCGCGAGGCGCGGCGCAACCTCGTCTACACCAATTTACCGGTCTCGACGATCGCCTATGCGCTTGGCTTCGAGGACCCCGCCTATTTCAGCCGGGTCTACGCCGCCGCCACGGGCGTGTCACCGCGGGCCTTTCGTGCCCAGCTTCATGGCGATGAAGGCTGACACACCGGCCGATCGATCAGCCGCGCCTGTGGTCGAAGGCCACGCTGGGAACCGCAATGGCCTTTGTGCCAGCGCTGCCACTTAACCTTCGTATATGGGGCCCTATCCTTTGGATAGGCGCCCTTTACCTCAGTACAATTGAGTAGGGAATGCGCGCGCCTTAGCCTGGCTGCATTCGGCGCCCTGGCGCCGGTGGCATTGTATCCTCCCTAACCTGGGCGCAAGACGGCCGCCCCTGTCCGGTCGTCTGCGCTGCTTTTTCGGCAAGCCATCGGTGCCTTCAATGTTTTTCCGGCCGACACACCGCCCCCGGCGGTTGGACCGGCCACCTTTCGCGTACAACTGGAGATTTGTGCATAATGTCTTCGATTGAGAAGATCGCACTCTTTATCGATGGCTCCAATCTCCATGCCACCTCCAAGGCGCTCGGCTTCGACATCGACTACAGGCGACTGCTCGGCGAATTCCAAAGCCGAGGTGCGCTGTTGCGGGCCTTCTACTACACGACCGTCGTCGAGGATCAGGAGTATTCGTCAATCCGTCCGTTGATCGATTGGCTCGACTATAACGGATACACCGTCGTCACGAAACTCACGAAGGAATTCGTCGACGCCATCACCGGCCGCCGCAAGGTGAAGGGCAGCATGGATGTCGACCTCGCCGTAAATGCGATGGAGCTCGCCGAGCACGTCGATCAGATCGTTTTGTTCTCGGGCGATGGGAATTTTCGTTCGCTGGTGGAAGCCCTGCAACGCCTCGGTGTCCGCGTGACGGTCGTCTCCACACTCTCCACTCAGCCGGCCATGGTCGCTGACGAGCTGCGCCGACAGGCGGACATATTCATCGATTTGGCAGAACTGAAACCAAAAGTGGGGCGCGATCCGGCCAATAGGCCGGGATCGCGCGAGATGCGTCAGTCACCGCAATTCCACGCGCGCGTAGCGATCGATCGCAGTGACCAGGTGGAGTGAACCTTCGGGCGGCGGCTCTCAGACGTCGAAGAACATCGTCTCCTCCGGCCCCTGCAAATTGATCGTGAAAGCATACACGATCTTGGCGCCACGCTCGCTGCGCTTTGCGATCAACGTCGAACGTCGCACCGGCTGCTCGATCAGGCTGAGCACGGGGTTGGCGGCGTTCGCAGTCTCTTCATCGGAGAAATACAGCCGGGTGTTGAGCCCGATATTGATGCCACGCGCGACGATCCAGATGTTGACGTAAGGCGCGCATTTGCGGCCCGCCTTGTCGGTGATGGCCCCGGGCTTGATGGTCTCGAACGTCACCAGCCCGCTCTCGAAGTCGGAGCCGGCGCGGCCCCAGCCACGAAATTCCTCGTCGAGCGCGCCGGTCGACCGATCGGCCGGATGGTTGTAGCGGCCGGCCGCGTTCGCCTGCCAGATCTCCAACAGCACGTCACGCAGCGGCGTGCCGCTGCCGTCGAACACCTTGCCCTCCAGCGTGATGCGTTCGCCTTGCGTGTTCGGCGTCACCAGCACGTTGGAAAAGTTCTTCTCGAAGATGTCGAAGCCGGCCATCGCCGGGATCAGGCCGATATGGACGTAGGGCCCGGCGGTCTGCGAGGCGGTTTCCTTGAGGTAGTTGAGCGGCTGCGGCATGGACCTAGTTCCCTGCGGTGCGATTTTCAAAGTAAGTGGAGCGCTGGCCGCGCAAGACGATGTCGAAGCGGTAGGCGAGCGAGTCGAACGGGGTCGATGCGTTGAGGTCGAGCGGCGCGATGAGGCGCTCCAGCGCATCCTTGTCCGGGATCGTCGTCAGGATTGGGCAGACCGGGATCAGGGGATCGCCCTCAAAGTACATCTGGGTGATCAGACGCTGTGCAAAGCCCGAGCCGAACACCGAGAAGTGGATGTGAGCGGGACGCCAGCTGTTGACGTAGTTGCGCCAGGGATAGGGTCCCGGCTTCACGGTGCGGAAATAATAGTAGCCGCTGTCGTCGGTCAGCGCGCGGCCGCAACCGCCGAAATTCGGATCGATCGGCGCCAGATACGTGTCCCTCTTGTGCCGGTAGCGGCCGCCGGCATTGGCTTGCCAGAACTCGACCAGCGTGTTCGGCACGCCGCGGCCGGTCTCATCCAGCACGCGGCCGTGGACGATGATGCGTTCGCCGACGGGATCGCCGTCCTTGGCGTAGTTGCGGATCAAATCATTGTCGAGCGGGCCGAGATCGTTGTGCCCGAACACCGGCCCCGTGATCTCCGAGACCGAGTTCTCAAGCGACAGCAACGCCTGGCGCGGCGAGCGCAGCACCGAGGATTTGTAGCCCGGCGCGTGCGCCGGCGGATGCATGGAACGGTCGCGCTGGAAGAAGCCGCCGTCACCGAGCGGCGGCGTGAACGGCTCGGGACGGTTGGGGCGGGCTTCCCGCAAGGCTGGCGCCTGGGCATGCATCGGCGTTGTCTCTCCCTCTGGCGCTCCCGTTGGGGCGCACGGCTTATCGGGAGATGATGGCGCCGGCTATTCTCAAGATAAATAGATCGATTATAATGCATTCCATGAATAAAATCGATCATTTGGCGCTCGATGGCCACGCGCTTGAGCTGTTCCTGGCCGTGTTAGAAGAAGGTTCGGTGACGGCGGCCGCAACGCGGCTCGGCCTGACGCAATCCGCGGTCAGCCACGCCCTGAACAAGCTGCGGCGGATCGTCGGCGATCCGCTGTTTGCCAAATCCGGCCGCGGCATTGTCGCTACGGCGCACGCCCAGGCGCTCGCGGCAAAGGCGCGAGCGCTGATCGACGAGATGCGCAGCTTTGCCGGCGGCGTCACGTTCGAGCCGGCGAGCGCGCAGCTTTCGCTGACAATCGCCGCCAATGACTTCCAGCGCGACCTGCTGCTGCCGCGGTTCTTCGATCATGTCGCAGCGCAAGTGACGAGCCTGAACCTGCGCGTGATCCCCTCGCAGTCGCCCTCGCCGGCGATGCTGCGCGAAAACCGCTGCGATCTGCTGATCACGCCGCTGCCGCCATCCGGCGTGGACATCGTGCAGAAGCGCCTGCTGCAAGACCATTACGTTTGTTACTACGACCCCAAAGCGCGCGCGACGCCGGCTACGCGCGGCGCCTATCTCGCGGCGCGTCACGTCACGGTGGTCTACACTGACAATGAGCGGCTCGACTTCGATCGCCGGCTTGCAGCCAACGGCTTCCACCGCGACATCGCGATCTCCGTGCCGAGCTTCTCCGGCGTGCCGTCCTTCCTGCGTGGCTCGCAAATGCTGGCGAGCATGCCGAGCCTGCTGGCGACCGGCGTGATGCATGGCTTCGCCCAGGTGCGGATTCCGCTGGCCTCGCGCACGCGAACCCTGGCTGAGTTGCCGATGTTCATGGTCTGGCACCAGCGCTATCAGAAGGACCCCGCGCATCGCTGGATCAGAAGCCAACTCGAGACCGTGGCGGCGACGGCCTCGCACCCCGCCCCCGCGAAAACCTGATCCCCGTCAAACCCACTGGTTGCGCCGCGGCCGCCACGCTAGAATTCCCCCATGACAGTGACCGACATTGCGAGCCGGACCTACAATCACAGCTGGCGGCTGGATCCCATCATCCGCAGCCTGCTTGATACCGACTTCTACAAGCTATTGATGTTGCAAATGATTCGGGAAGCTTACCCGAATCAGCAGGTGACATTCTCGGTCATCAACCGATCGCGCCATGTCCGGCTCGCCGAAATCATCGACGAGGGCGAGCTGCGCGCCCAGCTCGACCACGCCCGCACCATCCGCTTCACCAAGAAAGAGCTGATCTGGCTTGCCGGTAACACTTTCTACGGCAAGACCCACATGTTCTCGGCGGACTTCATCCGCTGGCTCGCCGAATTCCGGCTGCCCGAATACGAGCTGCGCAAGGTCGAAGGCCAGTACGAGCTGCACTTCCACGGGCCGTGGAGCCATACCACGATGTGGGAAATTCCTGCGCTCGCCATCCTCAACGAATTGCGCTCGCGGGCGGCGATGAAGGGCCGCGGCCGCTTCGAGCTCGACGTGCTCTATGCCCGCGCCAAGGCCAAGCTGTGGACCAAGGTGGAACGCCTGCGCAAGCTGGATGGCTTGCGGCTCTCCGACTTCGGCACTCGTCGCCGCCATGGCTTCCTCTGGCAGCGCTGGTGCGTGGAGGCCGTGAAGGAAGGCCTGGGCCCGTCCTTCATCGGCACCTCCAACGTGCTACTCGCGATGGACAATGATCTCGAAGCCATCGGCACCAACGCCCATGAACTGCCGATGGTCGCGGCTGCGCTGGCCAAGGACGACGAGGAATTGCGCTGGGCGCCCTATCGCATCCTCGACCAGTGGCGCCAGACCTATGGCGGCAACCTCCTGATTGCGCTGCCCGACGCTTTTGGCACCAAGGCTTTCCTGCGCGATGCGCCGGAATGGGTTGCCGACTGGACCGGCTTCCGCCCCGACAGCGCGCCGCCGATCCAGGCCGGCGAGGAGATCATGAAATGGTGGGAGCAGAAGGGCCGCAATCCCAGGGACAAGCTGCTGGTGTTCTCCGACGCTATGGATGTGGGCTCGATCGAGGAGACCTACCACCACTTCGCCGGCCGGGTGCGGCTCTCCTTCGGCTGGGGCACCAATCTCACCAATGATTTCGTCGGCTGCACGCCGGACGGCTCGTTCAACCTCGATCCGATCTCGCTGGTCTGCAAGGTGTCGTCGGTCGACGGACGTCCGGCCGTCAAGCTTTCCGACAATCCCGAGAAGGCGACCGGCATGCCTTCGGAGATCGAGCGCTATTTGCGCGTCTTCGGCGACGCCGGCCGCGTGCGCAAGCCGGTGCTGGTCTAGCGCCAGAGCAATCTCTCTCCATCAAGTAAACCATCTGGGGCAAATGCGCGACATCGGCTCGCCGATGCCGCGTCAGTTCCGGTTCGACGGCATTTGCGACGATCTGCAAGCATCCACTTCACAACGCCTTCACCCTGCGACGCAGTCTCCTGGCATTTTCAAGTCGAGTTAAGCACCTTTCGCGCGTAATCCGCGTTATGAGCGGATCGCTCCGCTGGGGTCGTTGAGCGACTTGGGGAACGCAAAGTGTTTCGCAGAACAGCGCCGTCAACGAAGGGACGAAGCTTCCTTCATGTCATCAAGCTCGTTTCGCCTTTCGTCACGGTCGTTCTGCTGCAGGCGGCGATCGCCGGATTCAGCCTGGAGGTGATGTCCTCGGTCCGCGCCTATGTCGCGGGCGAAGCGTTGTGGTCGCGCTCGCAGAAGAACGCCGTCTATTTCCTCAATCTCTATCTGCATTCGGGCGACGCCAGCCAGTTTGCGCAATATCAGACCTCGCTGGCCGTTCCCATCGGCGACGAGTTCGCGCGCTGGGCGCTCGAGCGCGATCCGGTCGACGTCGAGGCCGCCCGCATCGGCTTCCTGCAAGGCGGCAACCATCCCGATGACGTGCCGGGACTGATCTGGCTGTTTCGCTACTTCAAACAGGTCAGCTTTCTCAAGAAAGCGATCAGCGAGTGGGCTGCCACCGACCCCATGCTGCTGGAGCTGAGCGTTTTCGGCGAGGTCATCCGGTCAGAGTTGAAGAGCGGACCGGTTCAGGACGGCAACCGCCTGCAATTATTGTCGTCGCGGCTTTCGGAGCTCAACACTCAGTTCACGGTGCACGCCAAGCGGTTCTCCACCGTTCTCGGCGAAGGCTCGCGCGCCATCAAGATGACGCTGACTGGCGTCAATATCGTCACAGCCATGACGCTGATCCTGCTCCTGATCTGGCACACGCGGCGATTGGTGCTGCAACGACAGGCGTTTGAGGATGCCCTGCACGCCGAGAAGGAGCGCCTAGTCTGGCAGGCGTCGCACGACTGGCTGACCGGCTTGTCCAACCGGCGCGCGTTCGAGGCCCGCCTGCAAAGCGAGTTGGACGACACCGCGGCGGGTTCGCTGGGCCTGGTCCTGCTCGATCTCGACCAATTCAAGGACGTCAACGACAGCTGCGGTCATCTCGCCGGCGACCGCCTGCTCTGCCAGATCTCGCGTCTCCTGCAACAGGAACGACGGCCGCATGACCTGTTGGCCCGGCTTGGCGGTGACGAATTCGGCCTAATCCTTCCACAAAGCACGCCGTACGACGCCGTGGATATCGCCGAACGGCTGCGCCGGTCGCTCGAGCTATCCGTCTTCGCGTGGGACGATCGTTGCTTTGCAGTGACCGCCAGCATCGGCGTTGCCTGCATCACCGACGGCAACACCACGCTCGAGGACGCGATGCGGCGCGCGGATGCCGCCTGCTATCGCGCCAAGGAGAACGGACGCAACCGTGTTCAGGTCGACAACGGGACGACGGACGTCGTCGTCGTCACCTCGCGGCACCGCAAGGCCGCCAGCGCGTAGCAGCGCTCCACACTTTATCGTACTGGCACAATCCCGAGCCCTGCGAGATGCGCATCCAGAAACTGATCGAGCTGCTGGCGCAGCATCTGCGGCGGCACGGCTACCATGCGTTCTTCGAGGCCGAGCGAGATGATCCCGTGCACGGCGGAAAACAGGGTGCGTGACAGCAGCGCGATCTGCACGTCGTCTGCATTCGGAAGCAGCCGCACCAGGGGTGGATGCATCAGCGCGAAGGCGTCCATCACCATCTGAAGGATGTCATCGGGGTAAGGGCGGTCGTCCTCCATCCGATGTTCGAACAGCGAGCGCAGCAGATTGGCGTGCTCCGCAAAAAATTCGAGGTAGGTCGCGGCCAGCCCGTAGAGCTGGCGAACGGGATCCTCGGCGGGAACCTGGCCCAGCCGCACCGTCAGCTCCTTAACGGTCTCCCGATTCACGGTCAGGATCACCCCGTCGAAGTCGCCGAACTCGTTGTAGACGCTCCCAACCGAGCAGCCTGCGGCGTCCGCAACATCCCGGACTTTCAACGATTTCAGCCCCTTAGTCGCGATAATGCTGCGAGCGATCTCCACGATCTGCTGCCGCCGGCGAGATTTTTTTCGGTCTCGCAACGATTCGTCTTGAACATTGTTCATTTTCAAGGTACTCATTTGAACAATGTTCAAATTAACCTGGAGATCTGCAAAATGCAAACCCTCGCTGTTGATATCGCCTCCACCTTCGTCGATGACGCCACAGCTCTCGTGACCGGATCTGGCCGCGCCCTCCTGCGGTTCGCGACGGGGCCGATCGATCGCATTGCAAATGCCTGCGACATCGCCGGCGTCCTGACCGAGCGGCGGGCGACCTTCCGGATGTGGCGGGCCAACCGCGACCGCGCCCGTCATGAGGGCCGCCGCATTAGCCTGCTCGGCCGCCTCTCGCCCTTTCGCCGCCTTGCCCACCTTACCTGAGGCGCGCACGCCTCCTTGCCGGGGCGTGATAGAGCCGCGACCAGCCATTTGCGAACCAAACGTCGCCACGCGGAGACCAACAGGATCGGAAGGTAAAGGCGCAGAGCAGGCCGGGGCGATCGTTCGTCAACCCGCAAATGCCCGTCGCATCTCCTCGGGTCCCGACGCCCATCCGACAATGAAACAACCTCAGACAGCGTTTCCAAAACAGGACTAGTCATGATCAGGGATTTGATGTCGTCACGCCGCTTCGCGCCGCTGTTCTGGGCGCAATTCTTCTCGGCGCTGAACGACAACGTGCTCAAGAACGCACTCGTCATCATCCTGCTTTACAGTGCCGCGACCGGCCACGGTGATGCGCTGGTGACGGTCGCGGGCGCGGTGTTCATCTTCCCCTATTTCATCCTGTCCGGGCTCGGCGGCCAGCTCGCCGACAAATACGTCAAATCCGTCGTCGCAAGGCGGCTCAAATTCGCCGAGATCTTTGCCGCGGGCTTTGCCGCGGCCGGCTTCTTCCTGCACTCGGTGCCGCTGCTGTTCGCAGCGCTCGCACTGTTCGGCGTCATCGCCGCGCTGTTCGGACCCGTGAAATACGCGATGCTGCCGGACCAGCTCGAGCTCGGCGAGCTCGCGACCGGCAACGCGCTGGTCGAAGGCGCGACCTTCAT
Organism: Bradyrhizobium sp. GCM10028915; assembly: GCF_042666195.1. Classification (NCBI taxonomy): domain Bacteria; kingdom Pseudomonadati; phylum Pseudomonadota; class Alphaproteobacteria; order Hyphomicrobiales; family Nitrobacteraceae; genus Bradyrhizobium; species Bradyrhizobium sp. GCM10028915. The sequence goes on along the minus strand of NZ_JBHTFN010000040.1, from coordinate 117,522 downwards.
GGCCATCCTGCTCGGCACCGTTGCCGGTGGCCAGTTCGTGGCCGGCTCCGCGCATATGGGCTGGGTCGCATCGGCCGTGGTCGTGCTGGCCCTGCTGTCCTGGACCTTCGCCTCCCGCATTCCCGCGACGACGCCGTCTGCACCCGATCTGCCGGTCAACGCCAATCCCTGGACCTCGACGCTCGGCCTGTTGAAGACGCTGCACGCCGACCACCGGCTGTGGGACGGCACCGTGATCGTCTCCTGGTTCTGGCTGGTGGGCGCCATCGTGCTCTCGCTGCTGCCGGCGCTGGTCAAGGAGGTCATCGGCGGCACCGAGGGCGTGGTGACGTTGTGTCTCGCGATCTTCGCAATCGGCATCGCCATCGGCTCGCTGTTCGCCGCGAATCTGAGCCACGTTCGCCCAAACCTCGCGCTGGTGCCGATCGGCGCCGTCATGATGGGGTTTGCCGGCATCGACCTCGCTTGGGCGATCGGCGTGACCGCCAAGGGCCAGGACATCACTGCTGCCGACTTCGCAACTTCGTTCGCGGGCCTGCGCATGCTGCTCGACTTCGTCGCCTTCGCATTCGGCGGCGGGCTGTTCGTCGTTCCGTCCTTCGCCGCCGTCCAGGCCTGGTCCGCCCCATCCGAGCGCGCCCGCATTATCGCCGCCGGCAACGTGCTGCAGGCCGCCTTCATGGTGGCCGGCTCGCTGTTCGTCGCGCTGTTGCAGGCCGGCGGATTGCACATCGGCTGGATCTTCTTTGGCCTCGGCGTCATCAGCTTCGGCGCAGTCTGGTTCGTGCTGACCAAGTGGGGCAAGGAAGGCGTGCGCGACTTTGGCGGGCTGCTGTTCCGCGCGCTGTTCCGCACCGAGGTCCGCGGGCTGGAGAACCTGCCGCCTGCTGGCACGCGCATGCTGATCGCGCCCAATCATGTCAGCCTGATCGACGGCCCGCTCCTGCACGCCGTGCTCCCGATCGACGCGAGCTTCGCGGTTGATACCGGCATCGCCAAGGCCTGGTGGGCCAAGCCGTTCCTGCGGGTGGTCAAGCACTACACCATGGACCCCACCAAGCCGCTGGCGGCGCGCGACCTCATCAAGCTCGTCGCCGCCGGAGAGCCGGTGGTGATTTTCCCGGAAGGACGCATCACTGTTTCCGGCTCGCTGATGAAGGTCTATGACGGCACCGCGATGATCGCGGACAAGGCCGACGCAGTCGTCGTCCCGGTCCGCATCGAAGGCGCCCAGCGCTCGCATCTCAGCTATCTCAACGGCAGCCAGATCAAGCGCTCGTGGTTTCCGCGGGTGACCGTCACCATCCTGCCGCCAGTCAAGCTTCCGGTCGATCCGTCGCTCAAGGGCAAGGCGCGCCGCAACGCCGCGGGCGCAGCACTTCAGGACGTGATGATCGACGCCATGGTGAAGAACGCCATGCTCGATCACACCCTGTTCGAGGCGCTCGGACACGCCTATCGCGACCGCGACACCGGCAAGGTCATCGTCGAGGACGCGCTCGGTACCAAGCTGACCTATCGCAAGCTGATCCTGGGCGCGCAGGTCTTGAGCCGGAAGCTGGAGAACGGCACCGCTATCGGTGAGAATGTCGGTGTGCTGCTGCCGAATTCCGCTGGCGTCGCCGTCGTCTTCATGGCGCTGCAAAACATCGGCCGGGTGCCGGCAATGCTCAACTTCTCGGCGGGCCCGGTCAACGTGCTTGCCGCCATGAAAGCCGCGCAGGTCAAAACCGTGCTGACGTCGAAAGCTTTCATCGAGAAGGGCAAGCTCGACAAGCTGATGGCGGCGATCTCCGCGGAAGTTCGCGTGGTCTACCTCGAGGACGTCCGTGCTTCGATCGGCACGGCCGACAAGATCAAGGGCCTGCTCGCCGGCACCGCGCCCCGCGTCGCCCGCCAGGCGAGCGATCCGGCGGTCGTGCTGTTCACGTCGGGCTCGGAAGGCACGCCCAAGGGCGTTGTGCTGTCCCACCGCAATATCCTTGCGAACGCCGCACAGGCGCTGGCGCGGGTCGATGCCAACGCCAATGATAAGGTGTTCAACGTGCTGCCGGTGTTCCACTCCTTCGGGCTGACCGGTGGAATGATGATGCCGCTGCTCGCGGGCATTCCGATCTACATGTACCCCTCGCCGCTGCACTACCGGATCGTGCCCGAGCTGATCTACCAGACCGGAGTCACGATCCTGTTCGGCACCGACACATTCCTCACGGGCTATGCACGCTCGGCCCATGCCTACGACTTCCGCACCTTGCGCCTGGTGATCGCCGGCGCGGAGGCGGTCAAGGATCGCACCCGGCAGGTCTTCATGGAGCGTTACGGCATCCGCATCCTCGAAGGCTATGGCGTCACCGAGACGGCACCGGTGCTGGCGATGAACACGCCGATGGCCAATCGTCCAGGCACGGTCGGCCGCCTGTCGCCGCTGATGGAAAGCCGCCTCGACCCGGTCCCCGGCATCGAGGAAGGCGGACGCCTGTCGGTGCGCGGACCCAACGTAATGCTCGGATACTTGCGGGCCGAAAATCCCGGCGTGCTCGAACCGCTCGCCGACGGCTGGCACGACACCGGCGACATCGTGGCGATCGACCCGGCCGGCTTCATCACCATCAAGGGTCGCGCCAAGCGCTTTGCCAAGATCGCCGGCGAAATGGTCTCGCTGTCGGCGGTCGAGAACATCGCGACAACGCTGTGGCCGCAGGCCGCATCGGTCGCGGTTTCGATCCCGGATCCGCGCAAGGGCGAGCGTATCGTGCTGCTGACGACGGAAAAGGGTGCCGAGCGCAGTGCCATGCAGGGCCAAGCCAAGGCGATCGGCGCATCCGAGCTGACCGTTCCCGCGGCGATCATGGTGGTGGACAAGGTGCCGCTGCTCGGCACCGGCAAGACCGACTACGTCACCGCAACGACGATGGCTCGCGAGCAGGCGTCTGGACCAGAGCGCGAGGTGGCATAAGAGAGATGCACGAGGCGCCTCAATCAGGCGAGGCGCGGTGCCCCGATCGGCCGCTTCCGCGCCGCCTGAATCTCAAGAACCGGCTTCTCCGCGTCGCTCCTGCGCATAACGCACCAGCGCCGCGAAGCGATAGATGCCGTGCACGAACTTGCCGTAGGGCATGGTGATGAACAGCGCGAACACTGCACCTAAATGGAGTGCCAGCAGCGGTCCCATGGCGGCAGTCTCCCGCAGAATCAGAAGCAGCATGCCGGTGAACCCGGTCAGGAACAGCATGGCGATGAAGCCGACATCCATGCCGTAGCGCTGCTCGTCGAGCAGCGCCGGATCGCGCCGCATCTTGGCGACGAACAGGCCGATCGGCCCGATGATCAGGCCGATGCCGCCGAGCGTGCCGAGAACCACCGGCAGATCCCACCACGGATACGGCGCCTCGCGGCCGAGCAGATAGTGATACAGCGTTGCGACCGAGGTCGCGGCGAAGCAGAGCAGGAAGCCGTAGAAGGTCAGGTGATGGAAAAGCTTGCGCCGGTCGGTCGGCTTGTCATCCTCATTGTAGCAGCCGACGCCGCCACCATGGAGGTAGCGCAGCTCACCAGCGTCGCGCATCGCCTGAAAGATCGAGCCGCCGTCCGCACGGCCGCCGATCGGCGGGCCGATATCTCGCCAGAAGGCACGCACGCTCATCACCAGCGCGAAAATCGCATAAAGGAAGGCGGCGCTGAACAACGCTGCCATCGCGTTGTGCGGCATCAACTTGTAGAACGCGCCGGGGCTAGTGTGCACGCCAAACAGCACGCTGCGGTCGTTTAGGGCAGCGAAGCCGAGTATGAAGGCGGCCATGCTGAGCGCGGCGACGATGCTGATGACGAGACCATTGCGGGCGAAGGCACCGGACAGCGCCTGCGGCCAGGCATAGGTCGCATAGGATTCCGCGCGCGCGATCGCCAGCGTCTGCGGGACGTTGACGTTGAATTCGTGCGGCGGCGAGAACTGGCAGTCGACGTAGCAGGCGCCGCAGCCATGGCAGAGATTGGCGAGATAATTGAGGTCGCCGTCGGAGAAGGCGCGGCGCATCTCCATGGCGGGAAAAACCGCGCAAAGGCCTTCGCAGTAACGGCAGGAATTGCAGACCGTCATCAGGCGGTCGCCTTCATCCAAAATTCTGCTTCCGTGCATGGCTTTACTTCGTCAGGCCTTTGCCCTCGAGCCATTTCTGGATCAGGGCCGCGACCTCGAGATTGTTCTTGTCCATCATCACCATATGCGAATTGCCCTTGATGCCTGTCTGCGGGAGATCGATGATGTCGACGCTGCCGCCGGCCGCCTTGATGGCGTCCGCAAAGGCGATGCCGTTGGCGCGGATCTTGGGCCAGCGCGAATCGCGCTCGATATAGTCGCCGTAGATGATGAGGGTCGGGATGTTCTTCAGCACATCCGCTTTGGCGGGATCGCCGATGCCGGCCGGCTCGATCGCAATCAGCGCCTTGACCTTGTCAGGGCGGGCTTGCGCGACCTTGAAGCCGAAGGTGCCGGCCTGGCTGTGGAACAGAAGCACCGAGGGGCCGACGCGATCGATCTCAGCGATATAGGCGGCGATGGTCGCATCGTCGGTCGTGGTCCAGCGCGGTACGTTCTGCTTGACGAAATTCTCGTAACCCTCGACGGGGAACTGGTTGCCCGGCAACAATTTTCGCTTGGCGGGATCGGGATCGTACGAGTTCGGCCCATCGCCGATGCGGAAACGCTCGAACGGGTTGGCCGTGGTCAGGAAGACCGGCTCGCCTTTGAAGATATCGGGATATTGCGCCCAGCCCGCGCGTCCGCGCTCTACTGCGTCGGAGTTATAGACCCCCCACCCCATGCGTAGAAAATAATTCAGCCAGCCTTCGCGTCCGTCAGGCGTGGTCTCGTAGGTGACGCCGGTCAGTCCGCCGCCATGCCACATCAGCAAAGGATAGGCACCCTTCTCGTTTGCCGGCAGGAAATACTGAACATACATCTGCTCGACCTGATACGTGCCGTTGGGATCAACCTTGGCCGGCACTCCGCCGGGCGCGAACACGACCTCCCTCACCGGCTTGCCCGAGATTTCGACAAGACGGCCACCGACATGGAACGAGCCCATGTCTCGCAGCGTGATCGGCTCGGCCGCGTGGGCGTAGCCGACGGTCAGCAGCGCCGCGATCGAAGCAATGGCAATGCGTGACATGGTTCCTCCCTCGTGTCTGTTCTTCCGCCTAATTCTTCGCGTGGAGTGCCGCTTCCCGTCCTGCGATCCGCCCGAACACGCTGCCGATGGTCATGCCCATGCCGGCGGCATAGCCCTTGCCGAGCACATTGCCGGCCATGATCTCGCCGGCCGCGAACATGTTGGCCGACGGCTTGCCGTCAGCCATCAGCATGCGCGCTTCCCTGGTCACGCGCGTGCCGAGATAGGTGAAGGTGATGCCGGGCCGCACCGGATAGGCAAGGTAGGGCGGTGTCTCGATCCGCCGTGCCCAATGCGTCTTCGGCGGCGTGATGCCTTCCGTGCGGCAATCGTCCAGGGTGGTGTGGTCGAAGGTGCCGGGCTGCACCGCGGCGTTGAATTCGGTGATCGTCTTTTCCAGCGCGGCCGGATCGAGCTCGAGCTTGCCGGCAAGCTCAGCCACCGTCTGCCCTGCGATCGGCGGGAATAGCGTCGGCATGAAGCTCGTGATCACGGTGGAGTCGAAGATGATGTAGGCGATCTGTTCGGGCTGCGCGGCCACCAGCCGGCCCCAGATCGCGTAACGCTTCGGCCAGATGTCCTCACCTTCATCATAGAAGCGCTGCGCGTGCTTGTTGACGACGATGCCAAACACGACAGAATCGTGCCGCGTGATGATGCCGCCGTCGAATTTCGGCGCGCGCGCGTCGATCGCGACCGCATGGCACTGGGTGGGGTCGCCGACCTCCTGCACGCCCTTGGCGAGCAGCATCTTCAGGATCGAGCCGCGGTTATAGGGGGTACCGCGGATCAGGAAATTGTCGGCGGCCTCACCCCAATATTGCTTCAGCCATTCGATGTTGGCCTCGAATCCGCCGGCGGCGGCGACTAGCGACGTCGCGCGGATCTCGGTGTCGCCCTTGATCGGCCGCCTGAGGTGGGCGGCGAGAAACATGCCGTCTTCGATCATGAGGTCGATAACCTCGGCGTCATATTCGATTTCGACGCCGAGCTTCTCGGCGGTGAGATAAAGTGCGTTCAACATCGCGCGGCCGCCGCCGAGGAAGAATGAGTTGGTGCGGCCGAGGCCCAGCGTGCCGCCGAGCGAGGGCTGCCAGCGCACGCCCTGCTCCACGATCCAGTTCAAGATGTCCTTGGACTCGCGGATCATGTGCCGGGCGAGCACCTCGTCGGTCTGGCCGCCGGTGACGCGCAGGAGATCCTCCCAAAACTCTCCCTCGGTGTAGGGGCCGGTGAGGATTTCGGTCGCCTCGTCATGTGCGCAACGCATGTTGCGTGTGTGGCGCGTGTTGCCGCCGCGATAGAACTTTGGCGCGCCTTCGAGTACCAGCACCGATGCCCCACCGCGTCGCGCGCTGATTGCCGCGCACAGCGCCGCGTTGCCGCCGCCGATCACCAGCACATCGTATTTGCTGCTCATGCCGTCTGCCCGATGCGACGAAGTTGGAGACATTCTGCCCGCCGGCGGCCCGGTCAATCCGGTCTGCCATTGCGCACCTTTGTATACAAAGATATACAGAAATCCAGCAAGCGCCATCGCTGCATGGGCAGGATGCGCGAGCCCACGAGGACGCATGGCAAGACGCCCGACAAAGGCAGGCGGCTCGATCGCGCGCGGCGGCGGCGTGGCGCTCGGCGAAGCCGTGTTCCGCTCGCTCTGCGAGGCGCTGCAGGCCGGCAGCTACCGCGCCGGCGACCGCCTGCGCGAGGAAGAGGTCGCCCAGCGGCTGAAGGTCAGCCGCACCCCGGTGCGGGAAGCTCTCGGGCGGCTTGCCGCGCGCGGGTTCGTCGAACCTGCCGGCGGCCGCGGCCTGATCGTACGCAACCTCGACATCTCCGAGGTGCTCGAGCTCTACGCCATGCGCGAGATCATGGAGGGCGCCGCCGCCCGACTTGCCGCCGAGCACGCGTCTGCGACCGAGGTCGACGCGCTCAGGGACATCGAGCAGACCTTCGTGGAAGCCTCGGGGACTGATCCCGCCGAGATGGCGCGGCTCAACCGCGCCTTCCACGAGGCGATCTGCCGCGCCGCGCGCAACCGCTATCTCGACAACGCTTCGCGGGAATTGCAGGACTGGATCGCCCTGCTCGGTCCAACCACGTTCACCGTATCCGGTCGCCCGTCGACCAGCCACGGCGAGCACCAGGCCATCATCGACGCCATCGCGGCTCGCGACGGCGGCAAAGCGGAGCAGCTCGCGCGCACACACATCCGCGAAGCGCTGCGCTGTCGGCTGAAGCTGTTGCAAAAACAATAGCAGAGCGCCGCCTCAGGCGACCAGTTCCGCGACGATCGCCTTCAACACGTCCCGCACATCGCCCGGACTGAGCCGCACCTGCAGTCCGCGCTGACCGCCATTCACGTACACGTAATCATGCGCGAGCGCGCTCTGCTCGATCACGGTGCGCACAGGCTTCCGCTGCCCGAATGGGCTGATGCCGCCAACCTTGTAGCCGGTGAGGCGCTCGGCCTCAGGCGGCTTCATCATCTGCGCCGACTTGCCGCTAACAACAGCGGCGAGCTTCTTCATCGAGACTTCCTGATCGGACGGGACGATCACGCAGACCGGCTTGCCGTCGACCAGCGCCATCAGCGTCTTCAAGACGCGCGCGGGATCCTCGCCGAGTGCGGATGCAGCCTGAAGGCCGATGCTCTCGGCGTCGGGATCGTAGTCGTAGGTGTGGACAGTGAAGGCAACACCGGCGGCCGTGAGCGCGCGTGTGGCTGGGGTGGCTTTGGACATGGACGATGTCTAGCACCGCCGCTGCGAGGAGCGAAGGGACGGCGACACGGGTGGACACATGCACCACAGCCTCAGCGTCGTCCCGGCGAAGGCCGGGACCCATAACCACAGGGAGGAGTTTGGAGAAGACTCGTCGTTCGGTACGCCCACCATCCGCTAACGAGACACCTCGCGGTATGGGTCCCGGCCTTCGCCGGGACGACACCGCAGGCATTGTGCCGCCAAATAACCGGCGAGCGCGCAGCCTACTCCGCCGCGTCGCGCATCTCGGCCCGCTCCGCCCTGGCCGCGCAGAACTTGAACTCCGGGATCTTGCCGAACGGATCGAGCGCCGGGTTGGTCAGGAGATTGGCCGCCGCCTCAGCGTAGCAGAACGGCATGAACACCATGTTCTCGGGCACGTCGCGGTCGGAGCGGACCTTGACCTCGACCGCGCCGCGGCGGGTCTCGAGCCGGATGAAATCGCCCGGCGCGAGCTTCTTCCTGTGCATGTCCTTCGGCGACATGAACGCGACCGCCTCGGGCTCGATCTGGTCGAGCACCTGCGCGCGGCGGGTCATCGAGCCGGTGTGCCAATGCTCGAGCACGCGGCCGGTTGAGAGCACCATCGGATATTCGGTGTCGGGGATCTCGTCCGGCGGGATGACGTGAGCCGGAACGATCTTGCCGCGGCCGCTCGCGGTCGGGAAGCCCGTGGTGAAGATAATCTCGTTGCCGGGCACGTCGGGACCGTCGACGGGATAGGTGACCGCGCCCTCCCGGACCAGCCGTTCCCAGGTGATGTTCTTCAGCGACGGCATCAACTCCGCCATCTCGGTGAAGACCTCGCCGGGACCGGCATAATTCCACGGCAACCCCATGCGCTTGCCGATCTCCTGGATGATCCAGAGATCCTGCCGCGCATCGCCCGGCGGCTTGATCACCTGGCGTGCGAGCTGCACGCGGCGATCGGTGTTGGTGAAGGAGCCTTCCTTTTCGGCAAACGCCGAGGCCGGCAGGATGACGTCGGCGTGGAACGCGGTCTCCGTGACGAAGAGATCCTGCACCACGAGATGGTCGAGCATGGCAAGCGCCTGGCGCGCATGCTGGAGATCGGGGTCGGACATCGCTGGGTTTTCGCCCTCGATATACATGCCCTTGATCTCGCCGGCATGGATCGCGTTCATGATCTCGACCACGGTCAGACCGCGCACGGGATCGAGATCCTGGCCCCACAGCTTCTCGAAGGCGCCGCGCATGTCGTCGCGGCCGACCGGCTGATAATCCGGCAGGAACATCGGGATCAGACCGGCATCGGAAGCGCCCTGCACGTTGTTCTGGCCGCGCAGCGGATGCAGGCCGGTGCCGGGACGCCCGACCTGGCCGGTGATCAGCGCCAGCGCAATCAGGCAGCGCGCATTGTCGGTGCCGTGGACATGCTGGCTGATGCCCATGCCCCAGAAGATGATCGACGATTTTGCCCGCGCATAGGTTCGCGCGACCTCGCGCAGGGTCTGCGCCGGGACACCGCAGATCGGCTCCATCTTCTCCGGTGTGAACTCCTTGATCTTCTCCTTGAGCTCCTCGAACCCCTCGGTGTAGCCGGCGATGTACTGATCGTCGGTCAGCCCTTCGGTGATGATCGTGTGGATCATCGCGTTCAGCATGGCGACGTCGGAGCCCGGCTTAAACTGCAGATGCTTGGTCGCATGGCGCGACAGCGTCTGCCGGCGCGGGTCCATGACGAACAGCTTTGCGCCGTTCTGCTTGACCGCGTTCTTGATGAAGGTCGCGGCGACCGGATGATTCACGGTCGGGTTGGCGCCGATCACGATGATGACTTCGGCGTCCATCGCAGCCGAGAACGGCGCCGACACCGCGCCCGAGCTCAGGCCTTCGAACAGCGCCGCGACCGACGAGGCGTGGCACAGACGGGTGCAATGGTCGACATTGTTCGAGCCGAAGCCGGTGCGCACCAGCTTCTGGAACAGATAGGCCTCCTCGTTGGAGCCCTTCGCCGAACCGAAGCCGGCCAGCGCCTTCACGCCCTTCTCGTCGCGGATCTTGACCAGGCCTTTGGCCGCGATGTCGAGCGCTTCTTCCCAGCTCGCTTCGCGGAAATGCGTGAACGGATTGGCCGGATCAACCTGGTCGTTGGAATCCTTCTTCGCGTTGGGCAGCCGCACCAGCGGCTTGGTCAGGCGATGCGGATGATGGATGTAGTCGAAGCCGAAGCGGCCCTTGACGCAAAGGCGGTTGTGATTGGCGGGGCCGTCACGGCCCTCGGCATAGATCACCTTCTCGTCCTTGACCTCATAAGTCACCTGGCAGCCGACGCCGCAGAACGGGCAGAGCGAGTCCACCTTCTTGTCGGCATAGACGACACGGGTCTGCTTCTCGTCCAGCATTACGGCCGGCATCAGGGCCCCGGTCGGACAGGCCTGCACACATTCGCCGCAGGCGACGCAAGTGGACTCGCCCATGGGATCGTCGAAATCGAACACGATTTTCGAGCCGTGGCTGCGATAGGCCATGCCGATGACGTCGTTGACCTGGACCTCGCGGCAGGCGCGCACGCACAGTCCGCACTGGATGCAGGCGTCAAGATTGACGCGCATGGCCGGATGGCTGGCGTCGGTCGCCCAACGCTCGGCGGCGGGGAAGCGACTCTCGGTAACCCCAGTGGTTTCGGCCCAGTGCCAGAATTTGGAGTCCGGATCGTGCGAGGTCTCGCGCGCCGGCTGGTCGGCGACCAGCAGCTCCATGACCATTTTTTGCGCGGAAACCGCGCGCGCGCTCTCGGTCTTCACCTTCATGCCGACCGATGGCGTGCGCTTGCAGGACGCCGCGAGCACGCGCTCGCCCTCGATCTCGACCATGCAGGCGCGGCAATTGCCGTCGGGGCGATAATCCGGCGCGGGCGAGTAGCACAGATGCGGAATCTCGCGACCCTGGCGTTTTGCGACTTGCCAGATCGTCTCGCCTGCATTGGCCTCGACCTGCTTGCCGTCGAGTTCGAACGTAATCTTGGTCATTCGGCCGCTTCCTTGAACTCGTCAGGGAAATATTTAATCACGGTGGCAAGCGGATTCGATGCCGCCTGTCCGAGCCCGCAGATCGAGGCATCGCGCATCGCCTGGCTCAATTCGTCCAGGAGAGCGCGGTTCCAGACCGGTTGCTGCATCAGCAGCGCGGCCTTCTGGGTTCCGACGCGACACGGCGTGCACTGGCCGCAGCTCTCGTCCTCGAAGAACTTCATCAGGTTCAATGCGGCCGCGCGCACGCTGTCCTTTTGCGACAGGATCACGATCGCGGCAGAGCCGATGAAGCAGCCGTATTTTTCAAGCGTGCCGAAATCGAGCGGGATGTCGTCCATCGCCGCCGGCAGGATGCCGCCGGACGCACCACCCGGGAGGTACGCGTAGAACTGATGGCCATCGGCCATGCCGCCGCAATATTCGTCGATCAACTCGCGCACGGTGATGCCAGCAGGCGCGAGCTTCATGCCGGGATTCTTGACGCGGCCCGAAACCGAGAAGCTGCGCAGGCCGTGCCGCTCATGCCGGCCGTGGCCCTTCCACCAGTCGGCGCCCTTCTCGATGATGTCGCGCACCCACCACAAGGTCTCGATATTGTTGATCAACGTCGGCAGGCCGAACAGACCGACTTGGAATGGATAAGGCGGCTTGTGCCTGGGTAAGCCGCGCTTGCCCTCGATGCTTTCCAGCAGCGAGGATTCCTCGCCGCAGATATAGGCGCCAGCGCCGCGGCGCATGTGCAGCGTCGGACCGCCCGGCGGCAGCTTCGCGATCTCACGTTCGAGGATTTCGCGCGAGGCCGGATATTCGTCGCGCAGGTAGATGTAGATATCCGAGGCCTGCACCACATGCGCACCGATCAGCATGCCCTCGAGGAAACGGTGCGGATCGCTCTCGAGATAGACGCGATCCTTGAACGTGCCGGGCTCGCCCTCGTCGCCGTTGATCGCCATCAGGCGCGGGCCGGGTTCACCAAGCACCGCGCGCCATTTACGTCCCGTCGGGAAGCCGGCGCCGCCGAGACCGCGCAACGAGGCGTCGTCGAGCGCCTTCAGCAGGTCGTCCGTCGGTAGTTCGCCCGAGCACAGGCGATTGAGCAGCTTGTAGCCGCCGCCGGCGACATAGGCTTCATAGCCGATATAGTTGGGCAGATGCGCGTGGGTATCGCCAGCCTTCGCCGCCGCCATGACATTGGCCACCGTCGCATGGTCAACAAAGTTGTGTCCGACTTCCGCGGCAGGCGCCGTATCGCAGCGGCCGACGCAGGGCGCACGCACCACGCGGATGCCGGGACCTGACGCGTCTTGCAAATCCGCGAGCAGCTTCTCTCCGCCGAGCATCGCGCAGGTCAGCGAATCGCAGACGCGGATCGTCAGCGGCGCGATATCGGGCTCGCCTTCCTTTACCACGTCGAAATGCGCATAGAAGGTCGCGGTCTCGAACACTTCGGCGAACGCGAGCTTCATCTCGTCGGCGAGCGCGGCGAGATGCGCGGCCGAGATCTGGCGGTACTGATCCTGGATCAGGTGCAGATATTCGATCAACAGGTCGCGACGCCGCGGTCGGTCGCCGAGCAACTGCGCGATCTCATGAGAGGCGGTGGGATCGACCTGCCGTCCCTTGGGTGTGGATTTGGCGCGCTTCCGTCCCTGGCCGGGATGTTCGAACTCGCGAACCTTGTGAACGTCGTCGTTGCTGCTCATGGAGACGTCGCGTTCTCTTCAAATGCGTGATGAGTTTGGACCGGACCGCCAAGGCGATCAGTCTTCATTTCCCGACTCGATCAAACGGAACCACCGGTTCCTGCGTCCCGCCGATCAAGCCAAATTCGACGCAACTCTAATCTCTGGTATGCCAGATGCAAGAGAATTTAGAGCGTCTCTAGAATGATTTAGGAGGCAGGCGGTCGCCGCCGTGCCCTTTTGCGCAAGCGTCGGATGGAACCCGATCTCAAGTCTTGCTCATGCACTCTTCAATGTAGAACCAGCGATCGTCGCCGGCGAGGCCCTTGGACTTCACGTCGGCGCGGCAGGCTTTCAGCTTCGGCTTGTTGGTTGCCCATTTCGCCTTCATGTCTTTCAGCTTCTGCATGGTGAGCTTCATCTTGCCAGGTTTGGCTTGCGTCGCTGCAGCAGGCGCCGCCGGCGGCGTCGCCTTCTGCGCGGATGCGGCATGAAGGCCAGCGACGAGCAACACGGCCGCGAGGCAAATTCGAAGGCAAATTCGGGTGCGAATCATTTCAATCCCCCTAAGTCCCATTTCTGATGATGTCCGAAAGGCCAACGAAGCGGGACGCCTGATGAGCATCCCGCTTCTGTCTCGACGACGGTCAGAAGATCTTGACCGCGCTCTCCAATGTCTTCCAAACACCCCAAAGCAGGGGGACGCCGACGAACGCCCAGAACAGCGCCGCCTTGGCGTCAAGCCCGCCAAATCCGATGCCGTAGGAGCCGTGCGGCCCCGCGGCGGCGGCGCTGGCGCTTGCAGCCTGCAACTTGGCGACATCGGCGTCCTTCATGTGCCACTTCGAATCGACCGGCTTGATCAGATAGTTGCAGATCAAGCCCGCAATCAGCATCGCACAGAGGATGTACATAGTCGTGTTGTAGAGCTGATCGCGCGGCACGCCTGCCGCGAGCTGGAACTCGCGGATGTAGTTGACGACGACGGGACCGATGATGCCTGCGGTGGACCACGCCGTCAGCAGCCGGCCATGGATGGCGCCGACGAACTGGGTTCCGAACATGTCGGCGAGGTAAGCCGGCACGGTGGCGAAGCCGCCGCCATACATCGATAGGATGATGCCGAAGCCAAGCACGAACAGGAGCTTCGAACCCATCGCCGCAAAGGTCGGCGCCAGCGCGTAGAGCACGATGCCCAGGATGAAGAACGTATAGTAGGTGTTCTTGCGCCCGATCTTGTCCGACAGCGATGCCCAGAAGAAGCGGCCGCCGATGTTGAACAGCGACAACAATCCGGCGAATCCCGCGGCGATCGCGGCGATCTGCGCCTTCTGTCCCGCATCGAGCGCGTTGAAGCCCACCTCCGGCAGGCCGATCAGCTTGCCGGCGAAGATCTCCTGTAGCATCGGCGATGCCATGCCGATCACACCGATGCCGGCCGACACGTTCAGGCACAGCACCCACCAGATCAGCCAGAATTGCGGCGTCTTGTGCGCGTCGTTGAGATGGACGTTGGCCTTCGAGATCATCGCGTTGGCCTTCGACGGCGCGGTCCAGCCCTCGGGCTGCCAGCCGGGCGGCGGCAAGCGATAGCGGAACGCGCCGATCATCATGAACACGAAGTAGATGACGCCCATCGTGACGAAGGTCTCCCAGACGCCGACCGAGGTCGGGGTCTTGAAGTAGTTCATCAAGAGGTTAGCCAGCGGCGCGCCGATCATGGCGCCGCCGCCGAAACCCATGATGGCCATGCCGGTCGCCATGCCGCGACGGTCCGGGAACCACTTCACGAGCGTCGAGACCGGCGAGATATAGCCAAGACCGAGACCGATGCCGCCGATCACGCCCGAACCCAGCCACAACAGCCAGAGCTGATGGGTGTATACCCCGATCGCACCGAGGAAGAGGCCGCCGCACCAGCACAAGGCCGAGACGAAGCCGGCCTTGCGCGGGCCTACGCGCTCCAGCCAGCCGCCCCAGACCGCAGCCGCGATACCGAGCAGCACGAAAAAGAGCGTGTACATCCACCCCATGCTGGCGACCTTCCAGTCGCAGCTGGTCGTGAACAGCTCCTGAAACAGTGACATGTCCGCGCACGCCTTCGGCGCGGTAACTCCGATCGCGCGCGACAGCGGCAACCAGAACACCGAGAAGCCGTAGGCCATGCCGATACAGAGATGGATGCACAGCGCAGCCGGCGGCACCAGCCAGCGATTGAACCCGGCGGTCGCGATGGTCCGCTCGCGATCCAGAAAACCTGCGCCGGCACCCGAAAGTGTTCCAGCGCTCTCGATGGTAGACATGCATTCCTCCCCTAAAGCCGCCCTTCTGAACGGCCTGCCACGACGGTCCTGTTCCTCAGCCTGCAGCGCAGCCTTTGTCCCTGCTGCTCCACAATGATCGACGCGCGCCAGGATCGTCACGCGCATCCGAGACGTTAAACCCCTAACCGTGGGGACTATGCCCGACGCCACGGCCGGGCTTCTTTCGACGGCCCATTTGCTCCGCATATCGCAGGCACGACTCGACCTCCGCGTCTCGGCG
This sequence comes from Bradyrhizobium sp. GCM10028915, assembly GCF_042666195.1. NCBI lineage: Bacteria > Pseudomonadati > Pseudomonadota > Alphaproteobacteria > Hyphomicrobiales > Nitrobacteraceae > Bradyrhizobium > Bradyrhizobium sp. GCM10028915. The sequence goes on along the minus strand of NZ_JBHTFN010000040.1, from coordinate 102,367 downwards.
GAGGACGTCAATTGGGGCAGAAGTGATGATCGATGTCGATAGACAAAAGGTAGGTATCAACCGAGTGACCGCGAGCTAAGTGGGCGGCGCACCATTGATATTTTCTATCGATCGATCGGCCTTCTCAATCAAGAACACGATGCGCGCGTCGTTGCGCTCGGTGATCTCCACCGTGTCGCCGGTCTCCCGGATCAGGTTCGGAATGTCAATCACCGACAGCGGATCGGTGCAGTACACTTCGAGCTGATCCCCCGGATGCAACGGCTTCAGCGCTTTGCGCGTCTTCAGGGCGGGCAGCGGGCATTTCAGTCCGGTGAGATCGAGCGTCGTTCTGGTCATCGGCGCAACATGGCGGGAGCGACCGATGGCGTCAACGCCGAGCCAGCACCAGCATCACGTTCAGACTCAGAGCAAATCGGCATAGGACAGGAAACCCACGCTCTGCCCCGGCTCGACACGCGTGACCTCCTCATCGAGCTCGATGAGGCCGTCGGTGTCGACCAGAGAGGACAACAGCCCAGCCCCCTCGCGTGGAAACTTGATTGCCTCGAGTGCGCCGTCCTGCGTGCGCCGCAAGGAGGCGCGAACATATTCGCGTCGGCCCGCCTTCTTCTTGTAGGTGAATGCCGCACGCACCGGGATCGGCAACAGCGGCGCCGGCAGGCTGCCCGCAAGCGCCAGCACCGTCGGCCGCACCACATGCACAAAGGTGACGAAACTCGCGACGGGATTGCCCGGCAGTCCGATCAGCGGCGTGCCCGCAATGATGCCCATCGCCACGGGCCGTCCCGGCTTGATCGCCATCCGCCACAACACCAGCGAGCCGATGCTTTCGACCGCGGCCTTGACGTGGTCCTCCTCTCCGGTCGAGACGCCGCCGGTGGTGAGGATCAGATCGTGCGTGCCTGCAACTTGCTTGAGGCCATTCGCAAGCGAGGTACGTTCGTCGCGCAAAATGCCGAGATCGCTGACCTCGCAGCCGAGCCGGCGCAGCATCGCCATCAGCATGAAGCGGTTGGAATCGAACAGCTGCGAGGCCGCGCGCGGCTCGCCGGGCGAGGTCAATTCGTCACCGGTCGAGAACACCGCGACACGTATGCGCCTGACGACGTCGAGCCCGACCAGGCCGAACGCCGCCGCGAGCGCGACATGTTGCGGCAGCAAGCGCTGGCCTGCGCGCAGCGCGATGTGGCCCTGGGGGATGTCCTCTCCCGCAGGGCGGACATTCGCGCCCGGCTTCAGCCCCGGCGGCAGCACGATTCGGCCGGCATCGTCTACGCGCACGTCTTCCTGCATGAAGACGGTTTCGGCATCCGGCGGCATCGGCGCGCCGGTGAAGATGCGCGCGGTATGGTCGGCCTTGATCGGCGCCAGTGCCAGACCGCCGGCCTGGATGCGGCCGTCGAGCGGGAGTGCCCGCTCGGCGCTGTCCGGAAGATCGGCGTTGCGCACGGCGTAGCCGTCAACAGCGGAATTGGTGAAGGGGGGCAACGGCAGCGGCGCCGCGATATCGCGGGCCAGCACCCGCCCATCAGCATCGATGAGTGTCACGGTTTCGAGATCGACAATCGCGTTGACGCGCGTCGTGATCAGGCCAACGGCTTCGGCGACCGACATCATCGGTCCGCCGAAGGCAAAACAATCGTCCGACAATTGCGCCATGGTGCCTCGTCAGCGCATCGCAGCGCTTTTCGCGACCGCTTCCTCGACCGGCATCGCCGCGCGCAGCAGCAATTCCGCGGCGGCGGCGATATCGTCGAGATGGACGGTCGGCAGTCGTGTTTCAATGGCGACATCGGCCGCGATCCCGTAAATTCCGGGATCATCGGGAAACAGCAACGGTTTGTCGTTGGCCGCGCGATGCACCTCGATCTTGCGATGCGGCTCGCGCTTGAAACCCTCGACCACGACGAGGTCGACGGCTGACAATTTGCTCAACAGTTCCGGCAGTCGCGGCTCCGCCGCCCCGCGCAATTCGTGCATCAGCGCCCAGCGATTTGACGAAGCAACCAGCACCTCGGCCGCGCCGGCCTCACGATGGCGCCAGGAGTCCTTGCCGGGAACGTCGACGTCGAACTGGTGATGCGCATGCTTGATGACCGAGACGCGCAAGCCAAGCGCATTGAAATGCGGGATCAGCCGCGTCAACAGCGTGGTCTTGCCCGCACCGCTCCAGCCCGCAAGGCCGATGACTTTCATTCCAGCTCCGTCTCCGCGAGCGACCAGGTCCCTGATGGAACCACTCTCTCCTCCGTCATTGCGAGCGCAGCGAAGCATCTAGGAATGGATCCACAGCGGCAGCCCGGATTGCTTCGCTTCGCTCGCAATGACGAAAAGGCTGCATTTCGTTCTGTCGCTAGCATGCTTATATCGGCTTGACCCGAATGTCATGCTAACGTCGCGGCCATGATGAAGATCGACAAAGCCCCAGTGCCCCTGATCGTCCCTGATACCGACGACCCGCGCCTCACCGAGAGCGTGACCGGGACCGACCAGTCCGGCGCCAGAATCGAGATCAAGGTGCCGGTGGAGCGCCCGCTGACGCTCTACCTGAATTCGCAGGAGATCGTCACCATGATGACGATCGGCGACTATCCGGAATATCTGGCGCTGGGCTATTTGCTCAACCAGAACATGCTGAAGTATAATGACGCGGTCACCGAGGTCGAATACGACGACGACCTCCAGGTGGTGGTGGTGCGCACCGAGCATCACACCAATTTCGAAGCCAAGCTGAAGAAGCGCACGCAGACATCGGGCTGCGCGCAGGGCACCGCCTTCGGCGATCTGCTGGAGGCGGTCGAGAGCGTGGCGTTGCCGAAGGCGGAGCTGCGTACGTCCTGGCTGTACCAGATGACTCAGACCATCAACACCATGCCCTCGCTCTATCTGGAAGCCGGTGCGATCCACGGCTGCGTGCTGTGCAGGGAGGGGGAGCCGCTCTGCTACACCGAGGATGTCGGCCGTCACAACGCCGTCGACAAGATCGCGGGCTGGATGTACCGCCACGGCGTCGATGCATCCGACAAGATCCTCTATACCACGGGACGGCTCACCTCTGAGATGGTGATCAAGACGGTCCGCATGGGAATTCCGATTTTGGTGTCGCGCTCCGGCTTCACCGCCTGGGGCGTCGATCTCGCCCGGCAGGTGGGCTTGACGCTGGTCGGCCGCGCGCGCGGCAAACGCTTCATCGCGTTGTCGGGGGAAGAGCGCATCGTCTACGACCAGAACCTCGCTTACGTCGAGGAGGAAGCGGCCAAGCACAAGCGCAAGGGTGAAGGTGGTGACGATTAGCTTTCCGACCACGCAAGGCGTGCTGCTCGCCGGTGGCCTCGCGCGGCGCATGGGCGGCGGCGACAAGCCGATGCGCACCATTGGCGGCCGCACCATTCTGGAACGCGTGATCGCGCGCCTATCACCCCAATGCAGCGGGCTGATCCTCAATGCCAACGGCGATCCCGCCCGCTTCGCCACTTTCGGTTTGCAGGTCGTCGCCGATGACGTGCCCGGCTTTCCCGGTCCGCTCGCCGGCATCCTTGCCGCGCTCGACTGGACCGCGGCGAACCGGCGTGAGGTGGAATGGGTGCTCAGTGCCGCCGGCGACTGTCCATTCCTGCCGCGCGATCTGGTCGCGCGCTTGCATGACGAACGCATCGCGGCGAATGCCGAGCTCGCCGTTGCGGCGTCGGGCGGCCAGTCGCATCCGGTGATAGGCTTGTGGCGCGTTGGCTTGCGAGACGAACTGCGTCACGCGCTGGTGGTCGAGGATCTCCGCAAGATCGACCGCTGGACCGCGCGTTATCCGCTCGCGACCGTGACGTGGCCGACCGAACCGCTCGATCCGTTCTTCAATGCCAATACGGTCGAGGATATCGCGGAAGCCGAGCGGCTGGCCGCACTGGATGCGGCGTCCTAACCAAGCTCTACGCCGGCCGGAATCCGGCCCGCTCCAGCGCGGCACGCGCTTCGTCCGAGCCGAGCGCATCGAGAAAGGCCCGCACCGCCGGACGCTGCTTGCGCGCCGTCACCAACGCGAAGTCATAATGCTCCTCCGCGAGCGGAATGAAACCGAGGCCGACCGCCTTGGCGACCGGCGCAATGGTCATGCCCCAGTCGGCGCGATGCTGCGCGACCGCCGCGGCCACCGCGTTGTGCGAGCGTGGCTGGTTCCAGTAGCCTTCCGGGCGCGCACCACCGAGCAAGCGATCGATCAGGATGCGCGTGCCGGCGCCCTGGTTGCGGTTGACCATGATGCAGGAGGGATCAGCGAGCGCCGCGACGACGGCGTCCTTCGCGCTGTGGCCTTCGAAACGCTTGTCGCCCTTGCGGAACACGATGCCCTGCATCCGTCGCCAGCCCGGCACGAGTTCGAGACCTTCGACGAGGTAAGGCGCATTGTAGGTCTCGCTCTTGTCGTCGAACAGATGGATTGGCGCCAGATCGCATTCGCCGCGCCGCGCCGCCGCAAGTCCACCGAGACTGCCGACCGCGATCGAGCGCACGGTCAGCCCGGCATGCGCGAGTTGCGCCGTGACGAGATCGAGGCCGGCGCAATGACTGCCGACGATGACGAGATCGGGCACCCGCACATGCGGCGTGAACAGCGTCACCTCGGCTTCGGTCCCGGCCGGCATCTGGTCGGCGAGTGCGTCGATGCGCAGAAAACCGTCGGCCTGCGCGAACGACGTGATCGCACCGGACCCCTTGCCGGAGGGATAAGCGATCAAGCCGTCCTTGCCTTCGACCAGCGAGACCATGACGAATTCGGTGCGGCCGAGCTCGGAAGCAATGCGCACCGGCACGGTCGCGTTCACCTTGGCATCGGAGCGCGGCGGCAGTCCGGCCATTTTGCGCAGCACCGGTACGATCATGTCGTGAAAGGTGAACATCGCCGAGGTCGGAAAACCGGGAAGGATCACCACCGGCTTGCCGTCGCACACCGCAAGACACAGCGGCTTGCCGGGCTTGAGCGCAATGCCATGCGCGATGATGCCGGGCTGGCCGAGCCGGCCGATGATGCGATGAGACAGATCGCCCGCGCCTTTCGACGTGCCGCCGGAGAGCACTAGCATGTCGGCGTCCGCCAGCGCACGCCGCATGGCGGCTTCGAGCTGAGCTTCGTCGTCGGGAATGGCGGCGAGGAAAACCGCCTCTCCGCCGTTCTCGTCGATCGCAGCAGTGACGATCGCGCCGTTGGTATCGTAAATCGCAGCAGGCGCGAGCACCTCGCCGGGCTGAACCAGTTCGTCGCCGGTGGAGATCACGGCCACGCGAGGTTTGCGCACGACGCTCACCTCGGCAAGACCGCAAGCCGCCAGCATGCCCACCTCGCGCGAGCCCACGATCGTGCCGGCGCGCAGCAGCGCCTCGCCGCGCGCGATATCGGATCCTGCGTAGGATATGAATTGCCCGGGCGAGGCGGCGCGACGGACGTCGATGGTGGCCGATCCCGCCGGCTGGGTATGCTCGACCATGACCACGGCATCGGCACCGCGCGGCAGCGGACCGCCGGTGGCAATCGGCGTTGCCGTTCCCGCCGCCACTTGCAGCGCGGGTACGGTGCCGCAGTGAATAGTCTCGCCATTCAGCCCGAGGCGAACTTGCGCACCTTCGCCGGCTGTCGCAAGGTCCGCTGAGCGCACCGCGAAGCCGTCGACGTTGGAACGGTCGAACGGTGGCACGTCGATTGGCGCAGTGATGTCTTCAGCAAGCGACGCGCCGAGCGCTGCTGCGAGCTTGCGTCTTTCGCTTGGGATCGCGCGAGGGAACAGCGCAGCCTCGAAGCGTGCCAGGGCCTCCTCGCGGGAAACGATTTTCAGGAACTGTTCCTGTTCGAGTGCGCTGCGGACTTGCGATTGCGGGATCATGGTCATGCTAAACCCATATCATTCCCGCATCAGATAGGCATCGACCGGCGCGCCTGCTGCAAATCCCTCGTGGCCGGCGGGAACAAGCAGCCATGCATCAGCACGGGCCATTGCCTGGAGCGGCCATTCTCCTACCGCAAGCGGCACCCACGCATGATGTTCCTCGGCCAGCAGGACCATTTCGGCGATGCCGACGCTGGATGCAATCTTTCGCGCGAGCGGCAAGACTATCTGTCGGCGCGGCTGCCGCGCCGACAGAAGGTCGACGAGCGGCAGCACGAGCGCGAGCCAGACCGCGAGCGCATGGTCCGGCGATCCGGGCAAGCCGACGACAGGAATGGTTCCCAGCCGCCCGATCGCGGCGGTGCCTCCGGGCTGGAGCGCAAGACCATGGGCAATCACGTCACCACCCTGGGCCAGCGCCGTGACCGCGGCATCCTTGCGACCGACGCCGCTGCCGCCGATCGTCAGCAGGAGATCGCAGGTAGGCGTCCCCAACGTCTCCGCGATCGATCCCGCGTCTCGCGCGCCGGCCTCGCTCGTCTGCACATCCAGTCCAGCGGCGCGAGCAATGTCCGCGATCAAATGCATGGTCAGCGTTGCACCTGATACATTGACAATGCGCAGCCGCGGACGGCGCACGCTCAGCCGGTCCAGCCCGGCGGCGCGCGCGAGCAAAAGAGCGGCAGGACCGACCGGATACCCCTCTGCGGCGGCAGGCGTTCGTCCGTCGATGTCGCTTCCTGCGCGCCTGACGCCCTGCCCCGGCACGCCCTCCGCCAACACCTGGGCGAGCGGACCAGACACCTCGACTGAATCGGCATCGAGCACACAGTCGCATCCCGCCGGCATCGCGTCGCCGGCATCGACCCAGGCGGGCGCTGTCGGCAGCGGCAGCGGTGAATAGGAGGACGCGCCGACCAGATCATTGGCGCATAACGCCCAGCCGTCCGCGGCAGCGACGTCACAGGATGGTCGAGGCGCGAGCAGCGGATTGCCCGCGGCGATGCAGCCGGCCGCTTCGCTCAGCGGCAACTCCACCGGCGTGAGCGGATCAAGCCCCTTCAGCAACGCGGCGAGCGCGGTGTCGAGTGGCGTCAGCGATGGCGGCAGGCGCTGGGTCATGCGCCATGATGGACCATGCATCGCCCGGTTTGGCAACCGCTGGCGACACGAACGTCAGCCGCCCGATTTGTCCGCATTGGGGAAGAACAGCTGTTGTTCGTCGACCTTGTATCCGGCGATCGCCGCCTGCCCGTCCGGCGAGATCAGCCAGTCGACGAAGTCTTGCCCCAATTCCTTCTTGACGTTCGGAAACTTCGCGGGGTTCACCAGCATCACGCCGTACTGATTGAGCAGCCGCTTGTCGCCTTCGACGACGATGTCGAGATCGCCGCGATCCCGAAAAGCGATCCAGCTGCCACGGTCGGACAGCACATAGGCGTTCGCCGTGCGCGCTGCGTCGAGGGCTGAGGCCATGTCCTGCTTGGCTTCGCGATACCAGGCGCCCTTGGTGCGGGCGATGTCGATGCCGGCGACGATCCAGAGCGCGAGCTCCGCGGCATGGGTGCCCGAGCGGTCGCCGCGCGTCACGAACGGTACGCCCTTGGCCTCGATCGCCTTCAGCGCGGTCGCGATGTCCTTGCCCTTCACGCCGGCGGGATCGCTCTTCGGCCCGATCAGCACATAGTCGTTGTACATCACGTCGAAGCGCTTCACGGCAAAACCGTCGGCGACGAATTTCTCCTCCTGCGGCCGTGCATGCATCAGCACGACGTCGACTTCGCCCCTTCGTGCCCCCTCGAGCACCTCGTCGGCGCGCCGCGCGATCACCGTCACCTCGATGCCGGTCTTCTCACGGAAGATCGGCAGCAGATAGTCGAGCAGGCCGGACTCCTGCGTCGCTGTGGTCGTGGCCATGACGATGGCGCGGTCTTCCGCGGATGACGCCGCAACGCTCGCGGCGAGGCCGCAGAGAAGCGCGAATGCAACGGAGAGGCGGCGGACGGCCATGATCGGGTTCCCACTGGCTATGACGCGATCATGATGATGATCGATTGCGCCGCACTCGTGACGTGTTTGCACATTGCGCCCGCAGTGTCGGGAAATTCCGGCAATGCGCCGCGCGCGAAGACCGCAAGATCCGCACCACGCGAGCGATTCAGGATCGTTCACCAAGGCAGAGATCGCGCGTGGGGATGTGTTGCAAAGCAGCGAGATGATCGGGCATGGTCGTGGCGGACAAAACTTGAAATGCAGAATTCCATCTGCGTCGAACGTCAAAAAGAAGCAAGAATTTGCATAGGAATGCAGGATGGAATTCCTGACGACCAGCGAAGCCGCCGACTATCTTCGGCTCGGCGAACGCAAGCTTTACGAACTCGTCACCACCGGTGCGATCCCCTGCACCAAGGTGACCGGAAAATGGCTCTTCCCGCGGCACGAACTCGACCTCTGGGTGCTGTCCGGACTGGCGCGCCCGGCCGGCATGCTGATCGCGGAGCCGCCGCCGGTCGTCGGCGGCAGCCAGGACGAGCTTCTAGATTGGAGTCTGCGCGAATCCGTCTCGGGCCTGGGCTCGATGAGCGAGGGCAGCGCACGCGGGCTCGAGCGCTTACAGCGCGACGAGGTGATGGCCGTGGCAATGCACTTCCACAGCGTCGACGCCGACGGCAATCTTGCCGCCGAGGCCAATGCGACGGTCCTGCGAGACGCTCCGGACCTGCATGATGCATTGCTGGTCGCGTTCGCGCGCCGCGAGCAGGGTCTCGTGCTGCCGCCGGGCAATCCCAAGCGGCTGCGCGGCCTTTCCGACGTGCTCGCGCTCGGGGCCAGGATGGCGATGCGACAGCAGGCACGGGCGCGCAGATGCTGCTCGATGTGCTGCTGAAGCGCGCCGGCGCCTCGACGCGCGATTTGCGCCGGATCGAGATGCCGGCCCTGACCGGGCCGGATCTCGCCGAGATCGTTCGCGCGGGACAGGCCGATTGCGGCATCGCGACGCGTGCGTCCGCGCGCTCGGCCGGCCTCGATTTCGTGCCGCTGGTCTGGGAGAACTTCGACCTCGCGATGCGGCAGCGCAGCTATTTCCGCCCCGCTATGCAGGGCCTGATCCGGTTCCTCGGCGAAAAGCGGTTGCTCCAGCGCGCCGAGGAGCTGACCGGCTACGATCCCTCCCCGGCCGGACAAATCCGCTTCGCCGCCTGACGTTGACGCCCGCCCCCAAATAGTTGCAAAAGAAACCAATTCAGCCGGGCCATACCCGGGGGTACACCGGCCAACGCGCCGGATCAGGGGAGGACAAATATGAAGCCAACGAGATTTGGACTGCCGGTCGCTGCCGGCTTTGCAGCGACGTTCCTGGCGGCGACGCTGCTGCCGGGCGCCGCAATGGCGCAGGTGTCCGACGACGTCGTCAAGATCGGCGTGCTCACCGACATGAACGGTCCGGCCTCGGCGCCGACCGGCCAGGGTTCGGTGACGGCGGCGCAGATGGCGATCGACGATTTCGGCGGCACCGTGCTCGGCAAGCCGATCAGCATCGTCGTCGGCGACCACCAGCTCAAGGCCGATATCGGCGGCGCCATCGCGCGGCGCTGGTACGACGTCGACCAGGTCGATCTGATCGTCGACGTACCGGTCTCCGCGGTCGGGCTCGCGGTGCAGAACATGGCCAACGAGAAGAAGCGGCTGTTCATCACCCACTCCACCGGCACCGCCGATTTCCACGGCAAGTTCTGCTCGCCCTATGCGATCCAGTGGGTGTTCGACACCCGCGCGCTCGCGGTCGGCACCGCGGACGCGGTGGTCAAGCGCGGCGGCGACAGCTGGTTCTTCATCACCGACGATTATGCCTTCGGCCATTCGCTGGAGCGCGACGCCTCGGCGGTCGTGACCGCCAATGGCGGCAAGGTGCTGGGCTCGGTGAAGCCGCCGCTGGCGACGCCCGACCTCTCCTCCTTCGTGCTGCAAGCGCAGGCCTCCAAGGCCAAGATCATCGGCATTGCGGCGGGTCCGCCCAACAACATGAACGAGATCAAGACCGGCTCCGAGTTCGGCGTGTTCAAGGGCGGCCAGCAGATGGCGGCGCTGCTGGCGCTGATCACCGACATCCACGGTCTGGGCCTGCAGGCCGCCCAGGGGCTATTGCTGACGACGTCGTTCTACTGGGACCTGGACGACAAGACCCGCGAATGGTCGAAGCGCTACTTCGCCAAGATGAACAAGATGCCGTCGATGTGGCAGGCCGGCGTCTATTCGAGCGTGATGCACTATCTCAACGCCATCAAGGACACCGGCACCGACGATCCGCTCAAGGTGGCCGCCAAGATGCGGGAAAAGCCGATCGAGGATTTCTTCGCCCGCAACGGCCGCTTACGCGAAGACAATCTGATGGTGCACGATCTGTGGCTGGTGCAGGTGAAGACGCCGGAGGAAAGCAAATATCCGTGGGACTATTACAAGATCCTCACCACGATCTCGGGCGACAAGGCGTTCGGCCCGCCGGACCCGGCCTGCGCGATGGTGAAGAAGTGAGGGTGTAGCGAAGCCGCAGCGGCGGTGCACCCTCTCCCCTTGCGGGAGAGGGTGGATTCGCGAAGCGAAGCCGGGTGAGGGGTCGTCTCCGCGAGTCCAACTCGCTGTTGAGTTCGCGGAGAGATACCCCTCATCCGGCGCTTCGCGCCACCTTCTCCCACAGGGGGAGAAGGAAGGAAGCGCCCTACTTCACTACCCCGATCTCGCGAAAGTACTTCATCACGCCGGGATGGATCAGCTCGGGCTTCGGCGCGGCGGCGACGGTGTTCGCGGCCGTAGTCTCGCAGGCTTGCGCGAGCTGCTTGCAGAAGGTCGGCTCGACACCGTGAAGCGTCTTCGCCAGGCGATAGGCGACATCGTCAGGCAAATCTTCGCGTGTCAGCACAAAGCTCCAGGAGCCGAGCGAGGCGATCGGCTCGGACTGGTTCGGGTAGCTGCCGGCCGGCACGGTGAGCGGCTTCAGGAAGGCATGCTTGGCGCGGATGCGCGCGATCTCCTCGGCACTGGGCGCGATGAAGCGCGCGCCTGATACGCTCGAGGCCACCACCGCGAAGCCGGGCCAGCCGATGCCGGCGCCCCAGAGTGCTGCGACGCGGCCATCCTCGACCATCGCGGGGCCGTCGCCGGCGCGGTCGAGATAGATCGCCTTGAAGTCCTCGTCCTGCTTCAACCCGAGACCATCGAGCACATAGCGCGCCAGGATCGGCAGGCCGGAGCCCTTGGCGCCGAACGCGACGGGCTGACCGACCAGATCGCGAATGGTCTTGTACGGACTGTCCGCGCGCACCACGAACATGCCGGGGTTGGAATAGATCGCCGTGAGGATCTTCAACCGTACCGGCGCGCGGCCGATGCCGGCGAAGGCTTCATAGGCCGGCTCGCCCGCGACCAGGGCGAGATCGAGCGCGCCCTTCTCCAAGAGCGGAATGTTCTCGTTGCTGCCCTTGGTGTTGCGCGGGGCGATGATCACTTGCGGATCGGCCGCGTTCATCACTTGCGCAAAGGCGTTGCCATAGAGCGGAAAACCGCCGCCGGGCGTCGCGGTGCCCAAGCTGATCGTCAGGCTGGGTGTGTTGGTCGGAATGGCGTTGGCTCCGGTTTGAGCGGCGGCGGGGCTTGAAAGCAGCGCCGCGCCGAGCAGGAAAACAAAAGCGAATCTCATGGTCGGTCCCGGCGGGGGCGCGTCAACATCGACTTGCGGCGATGTAGGCAGCGCCCCGATTTTGTGAAAGCATGCAGCCCAACGACAATAGAACATGGGAGGCGTCATGTTGCGAATTTTGCGTAACAGTGTTTTCGGGCTGGTTTTCCTTTCAACGCTGTTGGGCGCCGCACCTCCCGCCTCCGCCGCTTATCCCGACCGTCCCGTGCACTGGATCATCGGCTTCTCCGCCGGCGGCCCGGTCGACATCGTGGCGCGGATCATGGCGCAGTGGCTGACCGACCGCTTCGGCCAGCAATTCATCGTCGAGAACCGCACCGGCTCGGGCGGCAACATCGCGGCCGCTGCTGCGATCGCCTCGCCGCCGGACGGCTACACGCTGCTGTTCGTCGCGCCCAACAACGCGATCTCGACCTCGCTCTACAAGAAGCTGCCGTTCGACTTCCTGCGCGACACCGTGCCGGTGGCCAGCATCATGCAGCTCACCAACATGCTGGTCGTCTCCAACGCCTTTCCCGCGAAGACGGTTCAGGAGTTCATCGACTACTGCAAGGCCAATCCCGGCAAGATCTCCTTTGCCTCGTCCGGCAACGGCACCTCGGTGCACATGTCGGCGGAGCTGTTCAAGGTGATGAGCAAGTGCGACATGGTGCACGTGCCCTATCGGGGATCTGCGATCGCGTTCCCCGACATCATCTCCAACAAGGTGCAGCTGATCTTCGACAACCTCCCCTCCGCGATGGAGCAGGCCAAGGGCGGCAATGTCCGCGCGCTCGGCGTGACCTCGCCGCAGCGCTGGCCGAGCGTGCCCGACGTGCCCGCGATCGCCGAGACGTTGCCCGGCTTCGAATCGGTCGGCTTCTACGGCATCTCCGCGCCGAAGGGCACGCCGCAGGACGTGATCGAGATCCTCAACAAGGCCGTCAACGAGGCGCTGAAGGACCCGAAGCTGGTCGCGCGCCTCACCGAGACCGGCGGCATCCCCAAGCCGATGACGCCGGCCGAGTTCGGCAAGCTCGTCACCGACGAGACCGAGAAGTGGCGCAAGGTGGTGGAGTTCGCCGGCGTGTCGGTGGACTAGGCCTGCGGAACTGCCGCGCGCCTGCAGCGCGCCAACGCGACATCGGAGGGGATCGGAAGACCCCTCTCCAACAAAATGTGCGAAAACAACCCCATGCACAGTAGAAAGATCTTGGCATTACAAGGGGTTACAGAATCGAAAACCGAGCCCCCTGGCGCGATTGCCAGAGGGCGGGGACGAAGGCTCGGCGAGATGGGCTTGCGCCGTCGGGCAAAACAGGACTATAAGGGCATCATCGCCAATTTCGGTTATTCAAAAATCCCAAGGCTTGCCGCGCCAACGTTTGCAACCGCCGGCGCCAGCATTGCACCCCCGCCTCCGTCCCTGTAAACGAACCGCGCACCGTTGCCGGCCGCAGCTTTCGCGGCCGTCTCGCGGCGGGGCCTGTAGCTCAATGGTTAGAGCCGGCCGCTCATAACGGTCTGGTTGCAGGTTCGAGTCCTGCCGGGCCCACCAGCAAATGTTGGACGCCATGGAAGTTTGGACTTGCGCCACCCAGGCTGGACTCCGCGCCATGTATGTCTGGACGGGTGGAGCAAGTACCCTGCCTCCACTAGTGCGTTTATGGTTAGAACTAGCCGCCCATAACAGCGGCGTTGCGGTTCGATTTCACGCATCCGTCGACGAAACATTATTCATGTGAGCCGGATGTGGCTTCCGACCACGCGTGGTGAGAATCTAGTCTGCCCTGTCGCTTCGGAGCGAACCGAACATGTCGCGGACGCTGTCCTCGGAATGGCCGGACTCTCTCTGGCGATCACGATACTCGTCCATCATCTGGTCAGCTCGCTGCTCTTCGTAATCCGTGTACTCAGCGTATACTTCTTCCAGCCTCTCCAATTCCGGACTAACGTCCACGCCAAGGGTCGACGCGAATAGCTCATAGGCACCTCGAAGGCCGTTGAAGTCGTCCTCTTTGCGGCATTCGTCGATATCAGAGGCGATCTCGTGTCTTGAGTTCTCGAACGCTGCCCGTAGCACAGCTAGGTTCGCCGCGCTTCTAGGTTCTTCGAGGTCGAGCACGCTGACAATTTCACTGAGCTCAACGGACCTGCAGGAAACCTGCGCCTGCTTTAAGAGCTGTTCAATTAGCTCGTGCTTCAACGTTGGAGATTGTAGTGGTGCCCACGAGACGCGCTCAAGTGCGCGGAGAGCTTCGACACCATCGATGATCGACATTTCACGGTCGCGCCAACTTGAGGACATATCACCCCCAAGCGACTTGGCGAGATCTAGCATATCCTTAGTTTTCATCGCATCTGCGAGAGGGACGATTGCGGCGAAGCGCGTTTCTTCCGTCCACTCTATCAGGAAGGTCCCATTCTGCAATTCGACCAGCCGATGCGATCTCGATGTAGCGTTTCGTATAGCAGCGGCAATGGATTCGCCGCCTTGGACGAGGGCTGCTCTAACCCCTTTGACGCCACGTTTGCTTATATTCCAGACTCGTTCGATTTGGCTGAAATCTACGGCGCCAACGACTAGGTCGACTGCGTTTTCCGGCGCCCTGCGAATGACTGCGTTGACCAAGTCGATGACCGAGGGATCAAGAACTTCGAAGGCGTTACCACCCGTCGGCCGGAGGAACGCGTTAGCGAGTTCGGCCATCGCGGTAGCCCAGTCTTCCGGCTTTCGTTGGAAGCCCCACCGCTTTGCACGTGCGTCGTGGAGCTTTTTGAAGGTCGGCTGGAGGACTACGCCCTCCGCCTTGCCGCCGAGGCTGTAAAGTGTCAGCAACAGGGAGCGACCAGCGTCGCTAAGTTGATGGTCGTAGGCATGCAACCAGACCTCAGAGGGGTCCTTGAGCAAATTGCGAACAAAATCTCGGTACTCCCCCGGCGAAATAGCCTGAATTCGGCTGAAGCTCGACAGCCATTCGATCAAACGCGGATTAAACTTTGGGTGCCGGACGACTTCGAGATAAAAGTCGGATCGCAATAGAGCATCCTTGTAAGCGCCAGGCAGCTCGCTGAAATAGAGGTGATTGTACAGGATTTGAGCCTTCTGGGCGAAGCTGTAGTCTCCAATTTGCAGGACGACTTTGTGGCCGTTGAGGCCGACTTGACGGAGTCGTTCCGACGCGGCGACGGCTTGCCCAAAGATGTGCTCGCGAGTGGTTAGCACCAGGCGGGCCTTCGGTGAGGCCCTAACCATTTCGATGAAGTCGGAAATGGCGCGGTCTTCGTTGCGAAGCAAACCGGATGTGCGATCGCCGAGGAAGGTTGCGCCCATAAAATCGTCAAAATAAAAAATCTGTGACTTACCACGCTGAAAGAGTTTCTGTCCTTCGGCAAGATCGCGGCGGATCACCACCGGCTCCCAACCGCGTTCAAGGTGCTTGTAAAGCAGCATGTTAGCCAGAGTCGTCTTTCCAACGCCGGGCGCCCCAGAGATGATAACCACTCTGCTCCGGTCGAGGATATCGAGGGCGTTCGGATACGCGTCACTCTGCACGTTGCGCCGGATGGTGGCGTGAACCTTTTCGATCTGAAACTCAGTCTGAGTTAGGACATCGCTGTGCAGCACACGGTCGAGGACCGCACGGCTAGCGAGCCAAAGCTTGTAGTGCCTCTGCTCAACCTCGCGATGCCTCCCGAGCAAGTTGTTCAAGTCGTCCCGACCGAGTACGTCGCTACTGGCCAGTCCACCGCCAAGGACCGCGGCGATTGCTTGCTTGTTGGCAGGCGAGAGGGACACAGAGGTTACGAGTACATAGCGAGTCGGCTTTAGCGCTGGGATCTTGCCTGCCTCGGCCTTGAGATCGCGTAGGAGGCCGGCCAGTCCGGTCCGGACATAGTGTTTCACCTGAACCACAAGATTATGTCCCCCACGGGCATATCGCAGGTCAACACCGCCATCGCGGCCGGTCTTGAAACTCTCAAGCACAACGTCCCAGTCTGCCTGGAGGAGATCCCGAACCAAGATTTCAAGGTCGTGAGGCGATAGTTGCTGAAAGTCGTACTGCATAGGGGAGGTACTCCAACGAGTATCCATTTGAACGTCACGGAAGGAAGCGCCGCTGCAAGCGCTCAACACCAGACCGCTAATCGACGCCTGCAATGAAAATAGCAAGCACACGGCTTAGCGAGAACATCGCCATACAGGCCCCCTGGCAGCCCCGACGAGTTCTTCACCGTCATTTTCTGCTATATTGCTCTGAGAGTCGTTATTGTGCAATGCAACGTAAGGTCGACGGCTGGTGACGCCTCTTTTTTCTCTCTAAACCAATAGAACGAGCCGGAATGCTCTGGCTACGGTCCCCGACTTTACGGGACGAGACCGCGCCCAAATATTGCCTTCTCAGTATCTGTCAAAGGAATAAGATCATCAGCTCTATTCCGACTATGTCCGCCGCGCAGTTCGCGACCGCCTTCGCTCTCAGGCCAAACCTTGTGGCGTGGTTTCTCGGCGCCGGCGCATCGGCCGCATCAGGAATACCGACCGGCTACGCGATGATCCGCGATTTCAAGGCGCAGATCTTTTGTCGCCAGAACGGCATCTCGAAACGAGAAATCGACACTGCCGATCCCATCTGGATCGAAAGGATCGACGCATTCTTCCAGCGGACATCGATCCTGCCGCCAAATGGCGATCCGACCGAATATGCAGCCGCCTTCGAAGCGGTTTACCCGCAGCCTAGACATCGCCGGCAGTATATTGACGACGCGATTTCTAAGGGCAAGCCCTGTTTCGGGCACACGGTTCTCGGAAGCCTTATCGCGAACGGGAAGGTCAATTGCGTTTTCACCACAAATTTCGACCCGCTGATTGAAGAGTCCGCTCTGTCGGCAAATGCCATTTTGGCAGTCGCCGATCAAGTTCGTCCAACCGTTGCTGCGATCGACTCTTCCGACCGCGCGATGCGTTGCCTGAACGAATCCGACTGGCCACTGGTCGCAAAGCTTCACGGGGATTACCAGTCGGTCTCTATCAAGAATACGGGATCAGAACTCGAGCAGCAGGACATCCGAATGCAGCACGTGCTGGTAGAAGCCGGCAAGCGCTTTGGTATGATATTTGTCGGGTATAGCGGACGAGATGCCTCGATCATGGAGGCGATGAACTCGATACTCGCCGATCAATCGCCGTTTCCGAACGGCTTGTATTGGGTCACCTCCTCGGCGTCGCGGCTGTTGGCGGGGGCGAAGGAATTCCTTGAAAAGGCGAAGCTTGCAGGCGTCGACGTTGCGATCGTCGAGTGCACCACCTTTGATGAGTTGTCCGCAGAAGTAGTCAAAACGGTCGCCCTTCCGACGATCCTGCTCGATCGGGTGATGCTCGGCCGTGCTGCGCCGCGGCTAGTGCCCGTGAAGCTACCGACTGCCGAAGCACGTTCTTTCCCTGTCCTGCGGTATTCTGCTCTTCTGATCGAAGCAATGCCGCGCAGTGCCAGGCGAATGACGCTCGCGGCACCCACGACGTCTAGCGCGGTTAGGGAGTTGCTCAAGGAACAAAACTGCAAGGCAACTATCGCGGCGAACGGGCGCGAGCTAGCTGTCTTCGGTAGAGATCAGGATATCTTGGACGCTCTAGCATCGCTCGGCGCGAAGTTAGGGGGAGATGTGGTACTGGACCCTATCGCCGATAGCTGGGCACTGGGACTCCTCTACGACGCGCTCGTAAAAGGCCTGGCGCGACGGCGGCCGCTTATTCCCAGGTACAGGCGCTCTGGTCATTCATTAGTTGTTGCGGCGCCTCGTGATGGTGAAGATCCCGAGCGCGCACGCCAAAACGGGCTGGTGCTTAAGAGGCTGCGAGATGCCTACGGAAGTGCATTGACCGGGACCGTACCGAAGCTCGGATTTCCCTATCAGGAAGGCGTCTTCCTGAAGTTAGACCAAGTCGACGGGCGCTGGTGGTGCGGTTTCGAGCCTTTCACCTTCGTGCAGGTTCCGAAGCAAAATCTTCGCCTAAGCGACGATGCGGGCGATCCGAGCGCGGTCGACCCAGATCCAATGGGCACTCCGCCGGATCGCGGGGGCGATCCTGTAGGCGACTGGCGCCGAGAACGGTGGGCGCAGCGCTACAACAGAAACTGGGCAGGCATCATAGATGCCTGGGCGCAGCTTCTTACCAATGCCGGGGACAAGAAAAAACGTGCCTTCGGGCTCGAGGAGGGCACAGGGGTCGACGCGGTGTTCGAAGTCGCACCGGTCACCGGCTTCAGTCGGCCGGGCCATCACCACATCTATTTCGATAGGACGAAGTGATGAGCAATCCTGCCTTCGTGACGAAGCTTCCGCCATTCACGCTTCTGGACGAACCTCTTCTGGCATTCTCGCCCTCCGACCCCGCGCAGGTTGATGTCCACCCGCTCAGGGGCCTAGTAAATTTCGGTCCTTATTCGAAAGGATCGTTCGGAGGATATACGTCGCGCATACGAATCGCGACGGTAGGTCCGGAGAGCGCTTTCAAGCGTCGAGGCGAGCTCATGCTGTCGCTTCGTGAACCCCACCACCCTTCAGATCGTTCTGAATATGTTCCGGAGTATCCAGGCTTCGAGACGCTCTTCCAGGTCGCACTTGAGGCCGCGCCGCGCGACGCGCACGTCAAATGGCCCGATCTTCTGCACCTGCTGCCAGGCGAGGGCGACCCGCAAGCAAGGCTTTTTCTTGCAATGGAGGCCGCGCTCCGACGGCTTGATACGGTGCGAAGCGCGTTTGACGTCGTGCTCGTCCATTTTCCCGACAGCTGGAATCCTGCTACGCGCGGCAAGTTCTTCGATGCGCATGATGCGCTCAAGGCCCTTGGCGCGAAATACAATATCCCCACTCAGGTGCTCAACGATCGAGCGTTCACCTTCGCCCATAAGGCCTCTCTTGCGTGGCGCCTAGCGACTGCATTGTATGTGAAGGCCGCGGGCACACCCTGGAAACTGGCACCGCTAAAAGGTGTACCAACAGATACCGCCTATATCGGGCTCGCTTATGCGCTCCGCGGTGATCAGCGAGACGCGCACTATGTGACGTGCTGCTCACAAGTTTTCGACATGGATGGCGGCGGCATGCAGTTTGTCGCCTTCGAGGCGCGCGACCCGGTCGCCGACGTTGCCGAGGCTCGTAGAAATCCGTTTCTGAGCCGTGACGACATGCGAGCGGTACTCGCCCGCAGTCTCGAGCTTTATCAAGGCCGCAATGGCGGCAACCTTCCTAAGCGGATGGTCATCCACAAGACTACCGCCTTTAAGGACGGCGAAATCGAAGGGGCGTTCGATGCACTATCCGGCGTACCGGAGATCGAGTGCATCGAGATCAGTTCGGCATCCTGCTGGCGTGGAGTTTGGTTGATCAAATCTGGCCAGCGGACCCCTCCCACAAGGCCGTCCGGCTATCCCGTGCCGCGAGGAACGATGGTAGTGAGATCGGGCAACTCCGCGCTCATATGGGTGGCGGGAAATGCTCCCGAGGTCTCGACCAAGGGCGACTATTATCAGGGGAAGAAGAGCATTCCGCGCCCGCTGCAGCTCATTCGTCATGCCGGCAGTGGCCCTCTTGAGCTAAGCGCTCATGAGGCGCTGGCGCTGACCAAGATGGATTGGAACAACGATGCACTCTACGACCCCGTACCAGTGAGCATCCGCTACTCCCAAAAGCTGGCAAGGACGATTGCGAACGTCGCGGACTTGCCAAGAAATGTGTATCCGTATCGCCTCTTCATGTGAGACCAATTAATAGGCCAAGAGAGCGGGCGCCCACCCTAAGACTTCCGCTTTGCGCATCCTGATACGGTCCTTCGCGCGTCGACGCGAGGAGCAACAGGAGTTGGAGATCAAATCAGAGCAGGCGTTCGAGTTCCTGATCTAGGTGACAGTGCAGTCATGAGTACCACGGTTTTCGCGGATTCGATGGCTCACGAATTTAGTGCACCGTCACCCTAATACGCCTCACCAAATTTCCGGTGGACCGCCTGATTTTGTTGGTGCCAGACATGATTAATATCACGACACTCCCGTTGCGACACGCGATGTCCGCGAGCGCATCCAGCGGCGGACGTGTGGCGCCGCTTCGGCCTCTCTCATGTCGGGACTGATGATGCGCAAGCTTCTGGCGATTTTGGTGATCTCGTGCTGGGCCAGTTTGGCTTACGCACAAAAGGCCGACCTCATTGTCACGAACGCAAAGCTCGTGACGCTGGATCCCGCATCGACGATCGCGCAGGCTCTCGCAGTCCGCGACGGCAAGATCGTCGCAATTGGCGGCAACGATGCCATGGAAGGCCTGATCGGGCCCGCGACGCGCCGTGTCGACGCAGGTGGACGCACAATCATTCCGGGATTGATCGATTCCCATATTCACGCGGTGCGCGCCGGCCTGACCTACGCAACCGAGGTCAACTGGATCGGCGCAAAGACGATTCCCGAGGCCATGGAACGCTTGCGCCAGGCGGCAACAGCGCGCCCGGCATCCTGGATCATCGTGGCCGGCGGCTGGAGCGAATTGCAGTTTACTGAGAAGCGGCGGCCAACGCTCGCCGAGGTGATGGCGGCCGTTCCCGACAATCCGGCTTACATCCAGCTGTTCTATTCGGCGGTGCTGATGACGCCAAAAGCGCAGCAAGCCCTCGGGATGTCCGCGGATCAGTTGCCGGCCGGTATCACGACTGAGCGCGCCGCATCGGGCGACGCCACGGGGTGGCTCAACGGCTCCATCGTCAGTATCTCCGCGCTGTTCGATCGGCTGCCGAGGCCGAATTTCGAAGAGAATGTCGCCGGGACCCGGCAGTTCTTCACGGAGCTCAATCGTCTCGGCGTGACCGGGATCGTGGATCCCGGCGGCTTCAGCATCTATCCCAGCCACTACGCGGCCTTGCAAAAGCTCTGGCGTGACAAATCATTGTCGGTTCGCGTTGCCTTCAGCCTGTTCGCCCAGAATGTCGGCGCGGAATTCGACGAGTACAAGACTCTCACGCCGTTCCTGCCGATGGGATTCGGCGACGACATGCTGCGGTTCAACGGACTAGGCGAGCGGATCACCGGCGCCATGTACAACAACAATGCGCCTGACGCGGCCGCCAAGGACAAGTTCCGCGAGATCATTCGCTGGGCGGCCAAACAAGGGCTGACAGTCACCATCCACTGGCAGGAAGACAAATCCGTCCATCACCTCCTGGACCTCTATGACGAGGTCAACAAGGAGACGCCGCTCGCGCCGTTGCGCTGGTCCATCGCCCATCTCGACAACACCTCGCCCCAAACGCTGGCGCGCATGAAAGCCCTTGGTATCGGCTGGACCATGCAGGACGCGATGTATCTCGGAGGTGACCGTATCGTGGCGCAGGTCGGCGAAGCCGCCCGCAGCATGCCACCCCTCGTCACGGCGTTGCGCATGGGAGTCCATGTCGGGGCCGGCACGGATGCGCATCGGGTCGCATCCTACAATCCGTTCGTGGCGCTGCAATGGATGCTCGACGGCAAGACCGTCGGCGGACTCTCGACGCGCGGCCCGGACGAAACACCCAGCCGCGAAGATGCCTTGCGCCTCTACACCGTGGGAAGCGCGTGGTTCTGCTTCGACGAGACGCGGCGCGGCACGCTGGAGACCGGCAAGCTCGCCGACTTCGCGATTCTCGATCGGGATTTCCTGTCCGTCCCCGTCGAGCGGATTGGCGCCACGGCGTCTCTGCTGACGGTCGTGGGCGGCAAGGTCGTCTACGCAGCGGATGCTTTCTCGAGCGCAAAATAGAGCTGGAGGCTTGTTGTTCAAGGCAGCTGTCGGCTTACCGGCGCGATTGCATCTTTGCGCGGTTTCCGCAGGTGGCCATTTCGCACCAGCGACGGGATCTGTTCTTGGTGCGATCGATGAACAGCCAGTGGCAGTCGTGCTGTGGACATCGTTTCAATCGGTCGAGTTCGTCGCCGCGCAGCAGGTCGACCGCAGCCCAGGCAAGCGGACCAAGGATTCGGTCCCCGTGCGTGAATTCGATGGTGGCCGGCGAACCGGTCAGCAATGCGGCCGTGAAGGTACGGGCCGCAACATCGTGGATCACCGCCATGCCCAGCGCCGGCGGTTCATCGCCGTCCGCGATCGCAGCGCCTACCTGGTCGATCGCGTTGCGCAGGCGCCGGCCATCGTAGACCAGCAACGCCCGCTGCCTTGCATTAGGCGAAAAATCGACGCCCACCAGTCCAGCATCCCTTGCCCAGGCCAGCATTCCCTCGGCGTCGCGCAAGTGATCGGCCTCTTGGTCCGTGCCGCGCCAGCTGATCGTGTTGGCGAAATTGAGCGCCAGATTCCCCGCTACGCGGTGAAGCGGCGGCGGTCGATCGGCGATGCTGCGCAAACGCTTCACGTCGGACGTTCTTCCCAAGGCCGGAGCAGCGCCATCGCGGCGGCCACCAGCATGAGGGCAGCGCCGCCGATCTCGAGCCAGCCGATCGCCTCGCCGAACAACCACGCACCGGTGCCAAGCGCGATGATCGGAGAGACAAAGGCATACAGACCTGCGCGCATCGTACCCCATTCACGCAGCAGCACGAGATAGATCGTATAAGCCACGATCGTTCCGAGCAGCAACAGGAACAACAGGCTGCCGATTGCCGCCGGAGTGAGGAAAGCGTCGAGCGTGTCTCTCGATACGGGTTCCAGCACCAGCGAAAGGCCGAGCAGGGCCGAGCCGCCGATCGCCGCCTGCACCATCGTCAGCGCCAGGGGCTTCACCGGACCGACCAACGGACGCGCGACCACGCTGCCGACGCAATAGCTCACGGTCGCGGCGACGATCGCCGCGAGCCCAAGGCCGCTCGCATCGGACCCGGCCCCGAGCCGCGCCCAGAACAGCCCGATGACACCGACACAACCGATCGCGAGCACGACGGCATGATGCCAGGTCGGCCTCTCCTCGCCGGTCAACGCGGCGAGGGCAAACAGCAGGACCGGAATCAGGGTAAGGTTGACCAGCCCCGACAGCCCGATGGCACGTGCTGCATCCCCCAGAACAGCAAGCCGTAGGTGCCGGTGTTGACCAGCAGAGCTGAAACGATCGTTGGCCGTGCGCGGCCTTCGGCGAATGCGGCGCCGGCGCCACGCACTCCGATGGCCAGCAGTGCGGCCGCCAGCAGGTATCGCGCGGCGGCGAGCAGCAGCGGGGGCAGATCGCCGAGCCCGACCTTGATGGCGGCCCAGGTCAGCCCCCAGATCAACGACATTGCGGCGAAGAGGACAAAGTTGCGCACCGTCGTGCTCAGCGCATGCCGTACCGATCGACCAGAACGCGGTGGATTTCCACCCTTTGAGGGAGTTCGATCAGGAGTTCGGGATCGCGGTCGAGGTGATGCACCTTGGTCGGCTCGGCCTTGGTGAAGGCAGTCATTGCCTGCATGTCGGACCAGTAAGAGATGGTCGTGAACCATGTCTCCTCGTCAAGGTCCTCGCGCAGCAGCTGGACGCCGAGCGCCGTCTTCTCGAGCGGCGGAATGCCTTCAGCGCGCAGATATTGCTCGTAGCTGTCGGCGATGTCCCGCCGGGTACGACCACGCCAGATTCGTGCGATGGAAGGATTGGTTGGCATGCTTGCTTCCTCCTTTAGGCGGCGAAGGGACACCAGCGCGGCGAAGGCCGCGCCGTGGGACGATCAGGCATTGACACGCGCAAGGAAGGCGCGGACCAGGGGCAGCGCCTCATCGAAATGCGTCTCGAGCAGCCAGTGTCCGGCGCCGTCGAGCAGGTGCAGATCGACATCAGGCAAGTCGCGGCGATAGGCGCGGGCGGACTCGGCCGGCATGTATCCGTCTTCGGGGCCCCACACCACGAGCGTTGGAGGACGGTGCTCGCGCAGATACGCCTGATAGCGCGCGAACCAGCCGAGATTCTCCTCCAGCTTCTCCATCAGCCCGACGCAGACCTGTCGGCGCACTGGCGTGTCCATGAGTGGCCAATGAAGCTTCCAGAGGTCGGGCGGCACCCGGGCAGCGACGTCGTCCGTCACTTCGCCAACGAACTCCGCACGGAAGCCATCCTCGCTCACGGCCTCCTCGAGCGGCCGGTGCCTCGCCGGCGTCTTGTCGGCCCACCAGGCCTTGATGGTCGCGTATTTCGGGCCCAGCACATCCTCATAGATATCGCCGTTCTGGATGATGAGCGCGGCGATCCGCTCGGGGTGAGCGATCGCGTGCCTTAGCCCGATCTGGGAGCCGTAATCGTGGAGCCACAAGGCGTATCGTCCGAGGCCGAGCGCATCGGCGAGGCCGGCCAGCACGTCTGCATAGGCGTCGAAATCATAGGCGAATTCCGACGGGTCGGGCGTGCCGCTGTAACCAAAGCCCGGCCAGTCGAACGCGATCGTCCGCCACCGGTCGGCGAGCGCCGGCATCAACCGGCGGAACTGGAAGGAGGAACAGGGATAGCCGTGCGGCAGCAGCAGGACCGGCGCGCCGGCGCGTCCCGCTTCGCGATAGAAGATCGACATCCCGTTCAACGCCAAGCGCCGGTGCGTGAGCCCGCTCGCCATTCGGGCCTCCATCGTCTTTACACCACCTAAATGCATTTAGGCGGTGAACGTTCCGAGGCTAGGGAGCCGTGTGGCGACGAACAATCGGCGCGATCACGCGCCATCGTTGTGCGGGTGGTGCCGCAGCCGACATGAGCGTAGGGCTTATCTGGCACCGTTCGGCTGTTCCGCTGGGCTGCCCACCAGAAACGCTGCGTGTTCTCGCCGAGAACCCGCCCATACAATGCTCAATCAACCGCTCTTTCGCGGCAGGAGCCGTCCATGACCAATGAAAAAGGCCCCAACATCAAGAAGAAGCAGAAATGCAAGAACTGCGAAGGCAAAGGCCTGCTCAAGAAGGGCGACAAGGTGGTGAAGTGCCAGCGCTGCAAAGGCACGGGCGTGCGGTGATGATGAGGTGATGGCCTCCAATGCGGACGGCGTACTTTCCCAGGTTGCGCAGGCTCGCGACTGACGTGCACCGCATCTGACATCACGATTGGCACTTCCTGCGGCAAGACGCGTTGCGGTCTTTTCGAGGGAGCTGCAGATGACCAAGACCGACACGGAGGGCGTAAAGACCGGGACACCGCCGACGGGTTCGGCGGCGCTCAACCCCGGGGACGAAGCCGCACCGGGGACGATGGGCACCGGCGAAGATGTGTGTCCGGATTGCCATGGCAAGGGGCGGATCGACGGCGCGCCCTGCGCGACGTGCGGCGGCAGCGGGACCGTGATCCGGGCCGTCGGCGGGGCCTGAGCAAAGCGCGGGCCGCGCGGCGCTTGCGCCAGGCTGTGGCTTTCGATTGCGCCTTCATTGTTCCAGCAACGAACGGCCCTCGCCCGTGTTTTCCGGATGCGAGACACAATGAGGCGCGCCATGACCAAAGATGCCGGACTGAAGCCCGACGATTTTCCCATCGAAGCCGACAAGGACAAGCTCAGGACCCACAAGGGCGAGCCGGTGGCCTCGGCCGAGTCGGAGAAGATCGCGGATCAGATCGCCGAACGGCTGAACGAGCATGCCCACCAGGAAGAGCAGGATCGTTGGTCGGCCTAGGCAATTCGCCTTGCCGACACCCATCCGGAAAGAGCAACGGATAGTTTGTAGGACCGAGCTCGCAGGAACGACGTCGTTGGAACGACCTGGGGCCGTTGCGTATTGGGCCGCGCCGGGTCCTTGCGATTCCGGCAATGGCGGCCTCGGCTCGAAGCCCCGCCCCCGGGCCACAGGCCGGGGCCGCCTGACGGGGGATCGGCCCGGCATCTCAGGCCGTCTTGGAGGACTGCGCGAGAGACCATGGAGGCGCCCACACCAGGGATGCAAAACCCGCTTCGACAGGCGCGGCTCTACGGCTACCTGATCGAACGCGAGGGCGCGCTGTTTCATCCCGGCGGCAGCCACCCGCTGTGCAGCGCGGGCATGACGCGACGCATGATCGAGGCGGGCTGGCTGGTGAAAACGGGCGACCGCTACGAGTTGACGCCGCAAGCGCAGGAACGGATCGCCCCGCGCGCGATGAGCTCGGGATGACTCATCGTCGCTGTCGCGGGATTTCCGCTCCCGCCCAGGAACAGGTGCGTGCCGAGATCTTTGCCTCGGCACGGCATGTGACGACGTCAAGCACAGGAGCGGACATGAAAAAGCTGGTTCTCGCAGGGCTCGTTGCGGCTCTCGCATTCCCCTCTTCCGCATTCGCGCAAGGCGGCGCGGGTGCGTCCAGGACCGGGTCGAGCATCGACTCCTCAGGCACCGGCGGCACGACGGGAGCGGGAGCCTCCGGCCTCAACACGTCATCGGACAACAATGGCGGCGGCGCGAACGCACCGGCCAAATCGTCGACCACGCGGCCAGGCGACAACGACACCAGGCAAACGCAAGGAGGCCAGCAGGCCATGCCAGGTTCCGGCTCCACGGGAGCGAACCGCAAATAGGCGTGCCGCGAACCACTGATCGATCGCGCTCACACAAAAGGCCCGGATGATGGTCCGGGCCTTGTCTCGTCACCACCAGGGATCCCAATAAGGCGGTGGAGCGTAGGCGTAAGGCACATAATAGGCCCGCCGCACGACGCGCGGTCCATAATAGCCGTAGGGCGGGCCATAGAAGCGCGGGCCATAATAGGCATCGGCCGCCAGCCCCGCCGCAAGCGCACCGGCAACAAGACCGAAGCCGATGCCGGGACCGCCCCAATGGCCGTGCCAGCCGCCGCGCCAGCCATGGGCTTCCGCCGGCGAGGCCGCCGCCACGAACAGGGCCGAGATCATCGTCAGGACTAAAGCAAGTTTCTTCATGTGCGACTCCCAGAACTTGGAAACCGACCGCAAAACGCCAGACCGGAATTGAAGTTTCCGAGCGTTCCCTAAAATTTTGCAGCGAGCCGACGGACGCAAATGCGGCCGCCGGCCGGACGCGGGCGGGAGCGGCGGCTCCCGCCCACGGCCATGCTTACACATGGTGCTTACTTGCCTTTGATCGCGATGCGCCTCACCTTCTGTTGTGCCGCCGGTGACTTCGGCAGGGTGACGGTGAGAACGCCGTTGTTGAAGGAAGCCGCGACATTGTCCTGGTCGACGTCATCGACCGGAATGCGCCGCTCGAAACGGCCATAGTAACGCTCGCTGAAGAGACGCTCCTTGTCTTCCGTTTCGCTCTTCTTCTCGCCGCTGATCGTCAGCACGCCGTTGGCAAGCTCGACGTTGACGTCCTTCTGTTCGAGACCGGGAAGCTCGGCGACGACCTTCACTTCCTTGTCGCTCTCGTCGAGTTCGACGTTCGGCCAGCCCATTGCGGTCGAGGAGCCGAACGGACGGAGATCAAAGCTGCGGAAGGCGTCGTCGAACAGCCGGTTCATCTCACGATGAAGCGCAAGCAGCGGGTTGCCGGCTTCGCCGCGCTGAACGGCCATGTTGCGTGAGCCGTTGTTCCACGGAATGAGATCGCGTAGTGCCATTGTCGTTTCTCCTTATCTCCTGTCTTGATGGGTCGATTGGCGCAGCCCGGCGCGCGGCGAGGGCCACGCACGCGCTGCAAAGCCCGGACGATCAGCTCGTCAGGCCGCCTGCTTGTGCTCGATTTCGGGTCGGCGTTGCCGGCAGCATCGATCGCGATGCGACGCGGCGGAACGGCGATCGAAACCGATGGTCGAACGCCAGAGGGGAGACATATCGTCGGTTCTCATAACCACATCCTCCTGTGAGCAACATGGATTAAGAGCATCACCGGGGCGAGCCCCGATGGCCTTGCCGGACCCTGCTTTGGCGTCCGGCACCGCACTCGCATGCGGCTGCCAAAAGAATTAGGAGGCGGCGATTTGGTTTCAAGAGCCGGCTGCCAGGCGCCCGCCGATAGCAGCCCGAACCTTTTCGAACGCGCGCATTTCGATCTGCCGCACCCGCTCGCGTGAAACGCCATACCGTGCCGCGAGCTGCTCAAGTCTCAGCGGCGGCTCGGAGAGCCAGCGCGCCTCGAGAATGTCGCGCTCGCGCGGCTTGAGGACGCCCATGGCGCCGGCAAGGGCTTCACGCCTCCGTCTGGTTTCTTCCTGCTCGGCGTACGCGGCTTCAGGACTGGACGCGGGGTCGACGAGCCAGTCCTGGACTTCGCCGCCGTCGGCGTCGCGCACCAAGGCATTGAGCGACAGGTCGCCGCCGAGGCGCCGGTTCATCTCGATGACGTCGTTCTCCTGCACGCCGAGCCGCCGCGCGATCCGGCTGGCGTGCTCGGGGCGGAGATCACCATCCTCCAGGGCGGAAATTTCCGCCTTGGTCCGGCGAAGCTTGAAGAACAGCTTCTTCTGCGCCCCGCTGTTGGCAATCCTGACCAGCGACCAGGACCGCAGGATGTATTCCTGGATCGACGCCTTGATCCACCACATCGCGTAGGTCGCGAGCCGAAAGCCGCGCTCCGGCTCGAAGCGCTTGACGGCGTGCATCAGGCCGACGTTTCCTTCGGAAATGATGTCCGCAACCGGCAGGCCGTAGCCGCGATATCCCATCGCAATCCTGGCAACGAGCCGCAGATGGCTTGTGACGAGATGATAGGCTGCCTCGCGGTCGCCGTGCTCGCGCCATCGCTTGGCGTAGGCGATTTCCTGATCGGGCCGCAGCATCGGAAACTTGCGAATTTCCGCCAGGTAATGTGTCAATCCGCCCTCAGACGACAGCATCGGAACAGTTGCAGTGCTTCCCATTGCCCACCTCTTCGAGTTGGTCTGCTTACGCTCCAAAATCGACATGACAAAAAATGGTTTCGGCCGACGATGTAACGACCGGTGGGGCCGGCGCGTGAGTTTGCGGCGGCTCTGGCCGGGTCACGAGATAGAGCTCGCCCGCCACCAACAGGAGGGCAGCGACGGCCAGGGCCAACATGCCGAGCACCAGATCGCTGTAGTCATCCATGCGCGTTCGAAAGTATGTCGATGTCGAAGATCGGCAGCCATCGCTTTTGGCTGTCCGCGACGTCGAACGTCGTCACCGGAATTTTGTTCCGGACTTTCGGCGCCCCGCCGGGACGCGGCCTCACCCCGCCAGCGAATTCCTCGTCGCGCGAAGAATATCGTCCGACAGCTTGGGATCGTCCACGGCGCGGGCAAGCACGAGGGCTCCCACCATGGAGGCGGCGGCGGCGAGCGCCTTGTCCTCGCGCTGGCGTGGCTTCAGATCGGTGGCCATTCGGCTGCTCAGCAAGCCGATCACGCCGCGCACGCCGGCGGTGAAACGCTGCTTCAGGCCGCTGCTTTGACGTGACACTTCACAGGCGAGCGCAGCGAAGGGGCAGCCGGCGGCGGGATCGTCGCGATGCCCCGGCGAGAGATAGTGCGAAACATAGTCCTCGAGCTCGAAGGCCTCGGGGAATTCCTGACCCTTGGCGTCGATCGCATGGGCCACCGCCTCCTCGACCAGCCGCTCCTTGGAGCCGAACTGGCTGTAGAGGCTGCCGTGCGTCATCCCGGCCGCCTCGGCGAGTGCGTCGACACCGACGCCGGCGATGCCGCGCTCCCGCAGCAGGCGCGAGGCAGTCTCGAGAATATGCTCGCGATTTTTGGCGGCCTGTTCCTTTGAGACGCGCATGGGACCGATCCTTAGAGGCGGGGCTTGACTTTTATAATTACGATCGTCATGTATATCAATAGTTACGATCGTAATCAAACGATTTCAGGCCCGGTAGTGGCGTCGGAGAGGCATTATGAACAGGATTACACCGAAGATCGCGCTGGTGACCGGCGCCTCCTCAGGCATCGGCCAGGCGACGGCGGAGCGACTCGCGAACGCCGGCTACAAGGTGTTCGGCACCAGCAGGCGGGGCGCGCAGGCGGGCAAGCAGGCGTTCGAGATGCTGGCTCTCGACGTCACCAGCGATGCATCGGTGGAAGCCGCCGTCGGCGAAGTGATCCGGCGCGAGGGTCGCATCGACCTGCTCGTCAACAACGCCGGCTTCGGCGTTGCCCCTGCCGGCGCGGAAGAGAGCTCGATGGAGCAGGCGCGCGCGATTTTCGAGACGAACTTCTTCGGCCTGATCCGGATGACGCGCGCCGTCGTGCCGCACATGCGGCGCCATGGAAGCGGCCGCATCATCAACATCGGCTCAGTGCTCGGCTTTCTGCCGATGCCTTACGGCGCGCTCTATGCCGCGACCAAGCACGCCGTGGCAGGCTATTCGGAATCGCTCGACCATGAACTGCGCACGCGGGGCATCCGGGTCTCCGTAGTCGAGCCCGCCTACACCAAGACGCCGTTCGACGCGAACTTCATGGAGCCCGACGCCACGCTCGACGAATATCGCGAGGCGCGCGCCGGCGTGACCAAGCGGGTGAACGAGGTGATGGCGACGGCCGAACAGCCCGGCGTCGTGGCCGATGCCGTGCTGAAGGCCGCGAGCGCGGTGCGCCCGCAACTCAAATACGCGGCCGGCAGCCTTGCGAAGCGCCTGCGATTTCTGCGCCGGTTCGCGCCCGCAGCCCTGGTGGATGCCGGAATCCGAAAGGATTTGCGGCTGGATGCGACGGCGGCGCTGCAGCCCGCCCGCACCGCGCGGGCTTTCTGAGGGCCGCAATCTTGCCAGTGCGAAGAACCTTCGGACCGAGAGAAAAAATGAGAGCCCTCGTGTTCAAGCGCTACGGCAAGCCGGACCAGATCGCGTTGGCCGATATCCCGCGGCCGACGCCGAAGCCGAACGAAATCCTGGTCCAGGTTCATGCCGCGGGGTTGAACCCGATCGACAACATGATTCCGAAGGGAACGTTCAAGCCGATCCTGAAGTTTGAACTGCCGGCCACGCTGGGCAGCGACCTGGCGGGCGTCGTCGTCGAGGTCGGAAGCCGCGTGACCCGCTTCAAGCCGGGCGACGCCGTCTTCGCCAGCATCTTTGATCTCGGCACAGGCGCTCTCGCCGAATTCGCGACCGTGCCGGAGGATGCCGCCGCGCTCAAGCCGCCGAACCTGGACTTCGTGCACGCGGCCTCGATCCCGATGGTCGGCCTGACATCGTGGCAAGCTCTTAGGGAGCGCATACGTCTCAAACCCGGCCAGAAAGTCTTCATCCCCGCCGGCGCCGGCGGGATCGGCACGTTCGCGATCCAGCTCGCGAAATATTTCGGCGCCAAAGTGGGGACGACGACCAGCACTGGAAATATCGATCTGGTGCGCAGCCTCGGGGCTGACGAGGTGATCGACTACAAGACCCAGCAATTCGAGGAAGTGCTGCGGGACTACGACGCGGTGCTGGGCACGCTCAGGGGCGATGCGGTCGAGACATCGCTTCGGATCCTGAAGCGGGGGAGCAGGATTGCCTCGCTGGTCGGGCCGCCGGACGCCGCGTTCGCGCGCGACCGCGGGATGAACGTCGTCATGGTGTTCCTGTTCGGATGGCTGAGCCGCAAGATCATTCGCCGCGCCGGCAAGATCGGCGCGGAGTATTCGTTCGTGTTCGTGCACCCGGACGGCAGGCAACTCGCCGAGATCGGCGAGCTTCTCAAGGCGGAGCGTATCCGGCCGGTGATCGACAAGGTCTTTCCGTTCGAACAGGCGAAAGACGCGCTGGCCTATCTCGAAAAGGGACGAGCCAGGGGGAAAATCGTCGTCCAGATGAGATGAGGGCGTGGATCCGCCCCGCGCGCAATCGCCTCAGTCCCCACCCCGCCACCGCTCCGGCACGCTCTTGAGCCCACACCCTCGTTCATCGTCGTTTCGAAAACGCAGATGCGTTTTCCGATACGCACGATCGCCCATGTCGGGCCTGATGCAATCTTCTGCATGATACCACATCATTGCTGCAGCGCTCTCATCAGCACGGGAAGACAGAATCCATGATGTCACAATCTGACGAGTCCGCGCCGATGGCGGACATTCCGTACGGTGAGCGGACGAAGATCACCATCGAGCGCAAAGGCCACATCGTGCTGATCGGCATCAACCGGCCTGGCATCGACAATCGGCTGGACCCGGAGGCGACAGAGAGCCTGGCGAGAGCCTACTACCAGTACGATCGAGATCCCTCGCTGCGTGCAGCGGTTCTGTTCGGCTACGGCGAACGCTTCTCCAGAGGCGTCGATGTCGACGCCTACAAGGCATTTGTTCAATCGGGAAAGACGATGATGGAGGGACCCGGCTTCATCGACCCTCTCGGGCGGACCAAACCAGCGCTCACCAAGCCGCTGATTGTCGCGGTGCATGGCGATACCTGGAATATGGCGCACGAAATCTTCCTCGTTGCGGACATCCGCATAGCATCGGAAGACACGGATTTCGGCCAGGACGAGAACACGCACGGCCGCTTTCCCGGCGGCGGCTCAACCGTTCGCTTCCCACGAGAAGCCGGCTGGGGAAATGCCATGCGGTTCATTCTGACGGGCGATCATTGGGATGCGAACGAAGCGCTCCGGATGGGAACGGTTCAGGAGGTGGCAACAAACCGCGACGCCGCTCGCGCGAAGGCCGTCGAGATCGCCGAGAAGATCGCCGCATGCGCTCCCCTCGGCATCAAGACCTCGATTGCGTCCTCGCACCTTGCGCTCGAAGACCCCGAGGCCGCGCTTGCCCAACTTGGCGACCAATATCGTGCGCTGCTCACGACCAGGGACTTCCAGGAAGGGCGGGATGCCGAGGCACAGAAGCGTCCACCCGTTTACGAAGGACGGTGAGAGCTTCACCCACTCTCACCCCTCCACTCTATAGAGTCTCCATTTTTCCGGCACGCCCTTGAGCCGGTGAATGCCGTGATCTTTCAGGTTGATCGCCGACTGCGACGCCATCAGCTCCTTCACCGCGCTCGACACCAGCACCTCGCCGGCGCTCGCCTTTGCGGCGACGCGGGTGCCGATGTGGAAGGCGAGGCCGACCGCCTCAGTGCCGCTCACGGTGTATTCGCCGGCATGCAGGCCGACCCTGATCTCGAGGCCGAGCGTACGCACGGCCTTCTGGATCGCGGTCGCGCAATTGATTCCGGCGGCCGGCGTCTTGAACGTCGCCAGCACGCCGTCGCCCGTCGTCGTGACTTCCTTGCCGCGCGAGCTCTTCAGCTCCTTGCGGACCGCCGCGTAATAATGGCCCATGATCTTGGTCCAGCGGACATCGCCGAGCTTTGCGGCTTTTGCGGTGGAGCCGACGATATCGACGATCAGGATCGTGGCAAGCGCCCGCTTGAGCTCGGTGTTGCCTGCGGCCGGTCGGCGCCGGAGCACGATCGCGCCGGTCAGCGGTTCATAGCGATGATTGCGGCGCCGCGCGATCGCGGCCTTGGCGTAATCCTGGGCACGCTGCGCGCTGCCGCAGCGAATTGTCTTCTGCTGCGGCAGACGCGTCCAGTAGACCTTTCGTCCGTCACCCGCGCCGTGGACTTCCACGGCGCCCCATTTCAGGAGGATCGCCGTGCCAACGCGCCGGACACACCACGCCTTCGACGTGTAACCCGATACGTTCGACTGATGGATTCCGATGCGGAGGAATTTTGGCATGTACTGCGGCCGATCGATGACACGCTTGGACGAAACGCTTGGTTGCGCTTCGCACCGAGCGTAGTCACACAATCCTGCGTTGGCAACAGGACTCGATGATCGCCCGCTGCTTAGCCGGGGGCCTCCGTCATCTTCAAAACGCAAAAAGCTCGATCGGATCGCTGAAGCCGCGCACCTCATATTTTCCGACATGCTCCAGCTCGAACTCTCGCTCGACCAGCTCGGCAAAGTCGCGTGACAGCAACACTTTCTTTCCCAATTGCTTGGTCAAGGCTTCGAGGCGTGAGGCCATGTTGACGGCGGGACCGATCACGGTGAAGTCGAGCCGGGTGGACGATCCGATATTGCCGTACATGACGTCGCCGACATGGACGCCGATGCCGTAGTTCAGCGGCGCTCGGCCGGTGCCGTCGTTGCGCGCGTTCAACGCGATCATGGCCTGCCTGGCTTCGGTCACGGCATGCAGCAGGTTTGCGCAGGCCTTGGGCTCGCTCAGCGGAAAGATGGCGAGCAGGCCGTCACCGATGAATTTCAGGATCTCGCCGCCATGCCGCGCGATCGGCTCCGACATCGCGTCGAAATAATCGTTGAGCAGATCGATGACGTCGTCGCGCGGCCAATTGTCGGAAATCTTGGTGAAGTCGCGCAGATCGCAGATCATGATCGCGGCGCGCACCGTCGTACCGGTACCGCGCCGCGTGGCGCCGGCCAGGATGAGCTCGCCGGCATGGGAGCCGACATAGGTCTCGAGCAGCGTTCGCGCCAATCGATTCTTAACGCGGATCTCGCTGACCAGCGCCAGCACAGGCAACAAGTTCTTGAGGGCAGCGACATGGGTGTCGTCGAAGCCGCCGGGCCGGTTGGTCGCGAAGGTGACGAGATGGCGCTTGCCGAGCGTATGATAGAGCGGCCAAGCCACATAGTCGGTGAGGCCCTGCGCGCGCATCTCGCGGTAGAGCGCGTGCTTGCGGCCGAGCGCTGGGTCCTGCTCGAGATTTTCGCGCAACTCGGTCGCGCCGTCGAACATTTCGTTGGCGGGACTGCCGATATATTCAGACCGCTCGCGGACGTCATGGTCGACCCGTGCAATCTCTGCCTCGCGCATGCCGTCGGCCCACATGAAGCGGGCGCCCAGCCATTGCGGGTGCTGGATCAGCACGTGAAGGGTTGAGCGCGCCAGCGGAATGCCGGCCTGCTGAAGCCGGATGCACATCTCGGCAAAGATATTGTCGATAAAGCGCTGGTCGCGCGTGCCGTTGATCAACCAGTCGACGACGCCGTCGGACAGCGTGGCGGATTTGTTCTCTGGCGCGGTCATATCTGCCCGTTCATATCGTGGCCGCCCATATCGTGCTTTGGCTTTTGGGCGGCGGCTGCATCAGGGCAGATATCGTGCTCCGGCGCGACGGCGTCAACCTAGCCAGTTGCACGGATTGTGCGCATCGCTCTGGTGGGCTGGAACGCCGTTCAGCCGACGATCTGGATAGAGCCCAGCACGGCCAGCCCCGAGACGAGCGCAAGCGTCGATGCCCCCGTCAGTTCGACTTTCAAGGTGTTTTCGTGCGAAATCGAAAAATCCGTGCCTTCGAGACGGATAGTGCAGTCGCCGCGCGCCGCATAAATTAGATGCGTGCCGGCGGACAATCGCCGCTCACCGGGCTCCTTAAGCGCTTCGAGCTCAAGCGCGACCGCACCGCGCCGGCCCATCAAATTCACCACCTCGACTCGCCCTTCCCCGAGCCGGGTCACGATCTCGAGCTCGCCGGTGAAGCGCACCGTCGTGAACGGCTCGCGCTCGTCGAATTCCTCGGTGGGCGACTTCAGCACCAGCCCGCGTCCGCCGACCACCATCTGCAGGCGGTCGATGCCGGGCATATGGGAGAATGGCCCCGGCGCCACAATCGGCGTGGTCGCGAAGCGCCAGAGCAGGCTGTCCCAATCCTTCACGGATTCAGCGCGATGGGCATCCGCAATATCGGTGAAGATGCCGCCGCCGTTCTTCCAGGGCGAGCGGGCGTAGTCTTCGGATTTCAGCAATGTGGTTTTCATGCCTTTGAGGCTTATCAGATGAGCAGGCCCTGCGAAACTGTCGCGTCGAGCCGCAGCCTGTTACGGATCGACGTCACATCCCGCTCAGGCCGCTATCGACCGCGAGCGTTTGCGCGGTGACGTAGACGCTCTCGTCCGAGAGGAAGAACAGCACGGCATAGGCGATTTCCCAGGCGGTGGCCTGGCGGCCGAACGGGACGTGACCCTTGCCGCGCGAGGGGCGGCCGGCGCCGGCCTCGCGACCGTTCGGCGTGTCGACGAGACCGGGATAGACGAGGTTGGCGCGGATGCCGCGGCGCGATCCGAGATGGGCGATGTTGCGCATGAGGCCGCCGAGGGCGGCTTTCGAGGAATCATACACCGCCATCTGCGAGCCGGCCTTCAGAGCGGCGATGGAGGAGATGAAGACGATCGATCCGCCGTTGCCGAATTTCGGCAGGCCCGCGCGGCAGCACAGCATCGGACCGCGAACGTTGACGTCGTAGATCGCATTCCACTCCTCGGGGCTGACGGCGTCGAGGCCGACCTTGCCGAAGGTGCCGATGTTGAGGACCATGCCGTCGAGCCCGCCCATGGCGCGATGTGCTTCCTCGATCATGCGCTGGACGTCGGATTCAGAGGTGACATCGGCCGTGATGGCAAAGCCCTCGCCGCCTTCGTCGGTGATGTGCTTGACGGTCTGCTGCGCGGAGGTGTGGTTGAGATCGGCGACTGCGACCTTCGCGCCCTCGCGCGCGCAAAGAATGCTCATGGCGCGGCCGTTGCCGATCGGATCGGTGGCGGCGTCGAACACACGCTGGCCACCGCCGACGATCAGGATGCGACGCCTCTCAAGGCGTCCCCTGCCCGGCGCTTCGCCCAGCGATTCCGCGCTCGGCGGGAGAACATAGCGCTCCGGCCTGGTCTCGGAATTCTCACGCATGCGCGCCGCCTATCTCTTGCCGCTGTCGTAGACCTTCATGCCGGCTGCCGGGTCGAGATCGGTCTCGGTCGCCTCGGTGACACGCGCCATCATCATGTAGAAGCCGAGCGCGACGATGGATTCGACGATCTCCTGGTCGCTGAAATGCGCGCGCATGGCGGCGAAGATCAGCTCGGGAACGCGAACGTGCTCGACCACTTCGCGGCCGAATTTCAGCAGCGCGCGCTCGGCCTCGCTCAGGCCGGCGGCATCGTAGTCGGCCCGCTCGACCGCATCGATCTGTGCTTGCGTGCAGCCGATTCCGAGCGCGATCGGCACGTGCTGGCGCCATTCATAGGCACCGCCTTCGAGCTGGGCGGCCTGAAGGATCAGGAGCTCGCGATGGACCGCACTGAGCTTCTGCTTGTGCAGGATCGAATTGCCGAGCCGCATCGCCGGGATCATGTTGGCCTCGGCATGGGCCATCATGCGGAAAATATTCAGCTTGACCGGCATGCGGTCGAACGAGGCGCGGATGTCGCCGCTCGTCGTCTCCGGATCAATCAGGGGCAGCCTTGCCACGAGTCTCTCCCTTGGCTTTTCGTTTCTTTTTGTCCTGTGTCCCGCCATCCGCCGCGATCAGCGACAGGAAGAAGGCGAGATAGCAGTCGATCGCCTCGATCACCTTCGGCCGCGGCGACGGTGCCGCGCCCATCACGTAATGCTCGAGACGGATGTAGATCAGCCCGGCCGCGAACAGCCGCGCGGTCTCGCGTGGGTCCGGCGTCGAGACGAGACCGGCGAGCGCAAAGCCGCGGAAATAATCCGTCATCATGCTCTGCTCGCGCGCATAGAAATGATCGGCGAATTTGGCGCGGATGCCGGGCACGCGGTTGCGCTCGGCGGTGATCACTTTCTGGAACTGGTGCTCGCGCGGATCGGACCATTGCTCGACGAGATCCAGTGCAAACTGGCGGCAGAACGCGGCGGGCTGGCGCGCGAGCTGCTTGTAGCGCGGCTCTTCCAGCCGGCTCGCCGAGCTGGCCGGGCCGTGCTCGCTGACGATCGCCTCGAGGATCGCGGCCTTGCCGGCGAAGTGATTGTAGAGGCTGCTCTCGCGAATGCCGACGCGACGCGCGAGCTCGCGCATCGAGGCGCCGCCATAGCCGCTCTGCGCGAACAGATCGAGCGCCTCGGCGAGAATGCGCGCGCGGGTCGTGGGCGCAGCCGCTTCCGCCGCGCTGGTGGTGTGGACAGCCATGCGGGCTTGACTAACGAACGATCGTTCGCTAGTCAACCGCCGGCACGGTCGCTCGTTCGGTCTTGCGCTTCAACTCCGCTCTCAAAAGAAGCGGAGAGCAATCTGGGAGATCAGGTCATGGCGCGCTTCGTCCATTTTCGTCTGCTGCGCGCCGCAACTTTGTCATTGGTCATAACGTTCTCGGCAATGCTGCCTGCGCGGGCCGAGGATCCGGCCGCCTATCCCACGCACAAGATCAGGATGCTGCTGCCTTATGCGGCCGGCGGCGGCGGCGACGTGATCGGACGACTGCTCGGCGACAGGATGGGCAAGACGCTCGGACAGAGCGTCTATATCGAGAACCACACCGGGGCTGCCGGCACGCTCGGCACCCAGATGGTCGCGGCGTCGGCGAATGACGGCTACACCATCACCGTAGGCGGCATGACCACGCATGTGCTGGCGCCGGCGATCTATCCGAAACTGCCTTACGATTCGATCAAGGATTTCACCACGATCGGGCGCATCGGCACGTCCTCGATCATGCTGGTGGCGACCAAGGATTTTGCCGCCAACGACATCAAGGGCCTGATCGCGCTGGCCAGGAAGGGCGAGCCGATCCAGTACGGAAGCTGGGGCGTCGGCTCGACCGGACAGTTCTGCGCGGAAATCCTGATGCAGCAGACCGGAATCAAGATGGACCACGTGCCGTTCAACGGCATCGCCAAACTGGCCGGCGATCTGCTCGGCGGCCACATCTCGCTGGCGACGCTCGACATGGCGACCGCGACGCCGCTGGTGAAGGACGGCTCGATCAAGGCGCTGGCCGCCTGCGGCGAACGCTCGCCGAGCCTGCCGGATGTCGCAAGCTACAAGGAACAAGGCGTGCCGTTCGACCGCAGCCTGTCCTGGGCGATGTATGCGCCTGCGGGGCTTGCCGAACCGATCGCAAGAAAGCTGTCCGCGGCGCTGAAGGACGCGCTCGCCGATGCCGAGGTGAAGGAGAAGCTGCTGGGGCTTGGCATCACGCCGCAATTCGTGCCGGGCGACGAGCAGCGTGACATCAACGCCCGCGACATCGCGGCCTGGAAGCAGGTTGCCAAGGACGCGGGCATTGAACTGAAGTGATCAAGCTGACAAGAGGAGCGCGGGCATGAGCCGCATCTTCGGCGCGGTACGCCAGAACGGTTATGTGGTGCGGGACATCCACTCCGCGATGAAGCACTGGATCGAGGTGATGGGCGTCGGTCCCTGGTACTACATGGACCGCGTCAAGACCGACTGGTTTTGCCATCGCGGCGAAAACTCCGCCGTCGAGATGAGCATCGCGCTGGCCAATTCCGGCGACCTCCAGATCGAGCTGATCCAGCAGCGCAACGACGCGCCCTCGCTATATAGGGAATTCCTCGAGTCCGGCCACGAAGGCCTCCAGCACATGTCCTACTGGAGCCACGACTACCAGGCGCTCTACGACAGGGCGCTCGGGCTCGGCTACAGGATCGGCCACGAGGGCCAGATCGGCGGCGACAGAGGACGCTTTGCCTATTTCGACACCCAGGCCCATCCAGGCACCGTGATCGAGATCTCCGACATCAGCGGCACCAAGGGGCCGTTCTTCGAGAAGGTCCGGCAGGCGGCGGCCAACTGGGACGGCACGCGGCCGATCCGCGAGGTCGGCGCAAGCCGATGACGCCGGCGGCCAGCAAGGCGATGCAGGCATCGGCCGGGTTCACCGCGCTGCTGGCGCGGTAGCCGGCAATCCATGGTAACGTGAGCCTCGTCTCCGAACTTCAGCGAGGCAAGCATGTCCAACACCGACAAGGTTTTCGCCGGCTCGATCCCGAAGCTTTACGACGAATATCTGGTGCCGATGATCTTCGCCGTTTACGCCGACGACATCGCAAGACGTGTCGCGGCCCGGTCTCCCTCCGTGCTGCTCGAGATCGCGGCAGGCACCGGCGCCGTGACGCGCGCGGTGGCGGCGGCGCTGCCGCGCGGCGTTCGTTATGTCGCGACCGACCTCAACGAGCCGATGCTCGCCGTCGCGGCGCAGCGTCAGGCAGACGACGATCGAATCTCGTGGCGCCAGGCCGACGGCTCGGCCCTGCCCTTCGACGATGCAGCCTTCGACGTGGTCTGCTGCCAGTTCGGCGCCATGTTCTTTCCGGACCGCGTGAAGGCCTACGGGGAAGTGAAGCGCGTCCTCAACGGCAATGGCACGTTCGTGTTCAACGTCTGGGATCGCATCGAGGACAATGTGCTGACGCATGAAGCGACCGTCGCGCTCGAAAAGCTGTTTCCCGACGACCCGCCTCGTTTCATGGCCCGGACGCCGCACGGCTATCACGACAAGGCCGTCATCAGAACCGACCTCGAACGCGCAGGCTTCCGTGACATATCGATCGAAACGCGAGCTGAAATAAGCCGGGCCCCGTCGCCCGAGCACGTCGCGATCGCGCTCTGCCAGGGCACGCCGCTGCGCAGCGAGATCGAGGCGCGCGATGCCAGCAAGCTTCAGGCTGCGACCGACATCGTTGCCGAGACGATCCGAACGCGCCATGGGTCCGGACCGATCGAGGGCAAGATCCAGGCTATCGTGATCGAGGCGCGGCGATAGTGGCGAGCTTCGATCCGCCCGCTCCTACCAGAAGCCCCGCTGCATCGGCTGTGCCGGCTGATAATATTGATACTGGCCACGCCGGCGCGGATTGACGGGCTGCGGATTCGGATCGCGCTGGAAGAAGAAGCCGAAACCGTTGCCGCCATTGTCCCAGCCGTCATCGCTCGCCATGGCCATCGGAGGCGCGGTCGGCTTGCGCGTGATGAAACCGCCCTGGGGCTGGTTGCTCAGCACTGCGACGAACTCGGTGCGGTAGTTGGTCTCGCTGCTCAGCGGCTCGTCCGAGATGATGATCGAGGAGCGCGGCAACGCGGTCGGCGCGATGCGATCGAGCACCTCCTGTGGGATGGTGATGCGGTCGAGTGCGTTCCTGGCGTTGTCGCTGTCTTCGATCGTGACCACGCTCCAGCGCAGGCCTGTGTCGGTCTTCGCCATCGCGGTGAAGATATGCGTGCCGAGCGGCTGATCCGGATTGCGGATCGCGACGGGAACCTCGATGCTGGTGTCGAACACCTCGCCGCCGCCGTCCGGTGCCGGCTTGTGCGTGTTCCGCCGCACGTAGAGCTTCTGCGTCGCGCGGCTGATGTAGACCGAGACCGGCTCGAGTGCGAGCTTTGCGTCGGTCGCGGCCTTCACGGCATCGGCCTTCCTGGCCGCTGCCGCCTTGGCGGCCTCTTTCGTGGCAGCCACCGCGTCGCGCTTCGGTTGTGCGGCGCTCTTGGCGGCATCGAGCTGCGTCGCCGCGTCGGCGGCCTTGGTGGCGGCCTTCTGCTTCAGCTCCTCGGCCTTGGCGCGGGCCTGATCGGTCTTGGCGGCCGCGAGCTGCCTGTCGGCGAAGGCGAGCTCGGCGTCGGCGCGGGTCTTCTGCTGTTCCAGCTTGCGCAACGAGGCCGGCAGCGATGCCGCCTCTTTCGCGGCCGCCGTGGCGGCCTTCTTGGCCTCGTCGGCCGCCCTTGTGGCCTCCTCGGCCTCGCCGGAGAGCCTGCCAATTTGGCCCGGCGCCGCCGCAATGGCGTCCCGCTTCGGCATGAACAGTGCGGGATGAACGATGTCGATCGGAGCCGCGTCGTTCGGCGAGATGATCACCCGCATCCCGATGTTGGTCTTGTCGAACAGGCCCTCCGCAAAGCCGAACGGCATCCGCACGCAGCCATGCGAAGCGGCGTAGCCGGGCAGCGGCCCGCCATGCAGCGCGATGCCGTTCCAGGTGATGCGCTGCATGTTCGGCATCCAGGCGTCGTCATACATGGTCGAGTGGTGGTCCTTGTCCTTCTCGATGATGGCGAAGACGCCGGCCGGCGTCTCGCGTCCCGTCGTGCCGGTGGACACCGGCGCGCGAAAAATCCAGCCCTCGGCGTCGTAGAAGGTGACCTGCTGGCTCTTGATCGACACGATCGCCATGATCGGTTCGCCAGCCTCGCGCGGTGCCACCGCCTCGGCCGGCTGACGCGCCTGCTTGGCCGCATTGGCCGGAGCCACGGCCGCAAAGGCGAGCATTGCCGCCAGGGTCACAATTCCGGGGGGCCCCCAACGCCGCATCGCCACGGTGGATTGCGCCGTTGTCATCAGGTTTCTCATGCCATCCTCGGTCGAAATGCCAGTCCGCCGGTCATTGATCAGATTGCGATCTTTGAATTAAGAAATCGCCGCCGCCTTACGTTCCGTCTGTGGCGACATTCGGCACGTTCCGGCGATAAATCTCATATACGACGGTTAACGCAGGCGGAAGGGCGCCGCGCGGCCGAAGCTGGCGGTCTATCGCTGCGACAGAATGACCGGGGATCGGTGACACGGCTGCCAGCGCCCGGCGTCGGACGGCGAAGCCACGTTGAACGGCCGCTAGACGCCCATCGCGTTCCGATCGCGCGAATTCACGCCGGTCGGCGGCCGCGCGGGGCGGCGTAAAGCTAAGCCACTGGAGTCAAGGCTGCCTTTTCAAACAAGGCTGCCTTGCCAAACAAGGCTGCCTCTCCAAAGGAGACGAGCCGCTGCCGTTCCTCGTCCCACAAGGTCAGCCGCACGGTCCGCAAACTCTGGAGCAGCGTGATCCGCCCGACACCAGCGAACTGCGGATGGTCGCGCAATACGTCCTGCAAGCGATAGCAGGGAATTCGACTGGACAAATGATGGATGTGGTGGACGCCGATATTTGCCGTGAACCATCGCAAGACACCCGGCAATTGGTAGTGAGAGCTGCCGTGCAGCGCGGCGTCGTGAAAGTTCCAGGTCTCGTCGTGGGCCCAATGCGTGTGCTCGAACTGGTGCTGGACGTAGAACAGCCACACACCGATCGACGCCGCCAGGACAACGATCGGCAGATGCACAAGCAGCAACGGCCCATAGCCGACCAGCCAGATCATCGTGACGGCGAGAACCGCGAGGGCGATGTTCGTGCCCATCGTGCTCAGCCAGGGTTTCCAGCCGCGACGCATCATCCCGACCGGCAATCGGTGCTTCAAGATGAACAAATACGAGGGACCGGCGCCAAACATCACGAGGGGATGTCGATACAAGCGATACAGCGTCCGGCGCCATCGCGACCGCCCGAGAAATTCGCGCGTGGTCAACGTATCGATGTCGCCCAAGCCCCTGTGGTCGAGATTGCCGGAATTCGCGTGATGGCCCGCATGGTTATGCCGCCAGTAGCCGTATGGCGTCAGTGTCATCACGCCGATGGCACGGCCGACCCAATCGTTGGCAACGCGGCCGCGGAAGAACGAGCCGTGTCCGCAATCGTGTTGGATCATGAAGAGGCGGACCAGCAAACCCGCCGCGGGCACCTCGAGCAGGAGGGCAAACCAATAGCCCTGGTCAAGAGCGACCCAGATCAGAGCCCAGATGACGACGAACGGGATCGCCGTGATCGCCAGTTCGAGGACACCCCGCGTATTGTCAGGCTCGCGATAGCGGGCAAGCAACTGCGCCGATGCGCGGATTTCCGGCGTTCCTTGGGTCATATCTGCTCTGCTCCCGACATGCCGCCCAAGAAGCACAGTTATGGCCACGGACGCAACAAAATCGCCCTCCGCCCTAGACCCGGGCGGCTGTGCGCTTCCGGTCGGAACCGAGCCATCGCCAGGCCAGGCGGCGCTTTCAGAGCTTCAGACGCTGAGGCCGAGCCTCGTCAGGCATCGCGGCTTAAACGCCCAGCGCCTTGCGGTTGAAGGTTCGCAGGAAACGCAGCGACAGCGTCCGGACTTTTGCGATGTTCAGCAACCACGCGGCAGCGGCATAAGCGAGCCCGCCGGCGAGGCTCACGAGCATGAGCGGGACGAGGCCGATGCCATTGACCTGGGATCGTGCCACGAGGATCGCAGCCGCCATCGCCGCGGCGGAGACCGCAACGCCGGCGAGGCGGTGGAGGTCGAACGGGACCGGATGGGCGCGATGCATCAGCACGACGGCAACGAGGAAACCGATCGCTTCGGTTGCAAGGGTCGCCAGCGCCGCGCCGTAGAGACCATGGCCGGCCACCAGCACGAACATCAACGCCACGCTGACGACCAGCGTCAGGAACGACTGCGCCGCCAGCATGAACGGTCGCTCGGCAAGCTGGAAGCTGATCTG
Organism: Bradyrhizobium sp. GCM10028915; assembly: GCF_042666195.1. Taxonomy (NCBI): domain Bacteria; kingdom Pseudomonadati; phylum Pseudomonadota; class Alphaproteobacteria; order Hyphomicrobiales; family Nitrobacteraceae; genus Bradyrhizobium; species Bradyrhizobium sp. GCM10028915. The sequence continues at coordinate 58,963 of NZ_JBHTFN010000040.1, read as the reverse complement.
CACATAGAACTGATTGGCGATGCCGAACAAGCGCGCGAGCACCAGGGTCGGCAGCAATACCGACACGCCGGCGCGGAAGTCGACGCCGACGAGCGTGCCGGCGACCTGGTCGGCTGCGAGCGCGAGCCAGACCGCGACGGGCGCAACTACGACGAGCAGAAGTTCGAGGCTCTCGGTCAGCCGCTCCCGCGTCGTCTCGATGTTCTTGTCCGACAATGACCGGAACACCAACGGCACGGTCGCCGCGGCGACGCTGGAGGCGATCATGACCATGAACTGTCGCGGCAGATCGGCGGCGACGCCAAAGATTCCGGCGGCGTCCTTGCCGAGCAAATAAGCCACGATGAGGCGGTCGCAGGCCGAGTAGACCGCAACCGACAATCCGGCCAGCGTCAGCGGCAGGCCGTAGCGCGCGAGCTGCACGAACTGGCTGCGCTGAAAGCGCGCGATCCTGGTGCGGTCACCGAGAAGGTTCAGGATGATCCCGGCGAGCGAACCCAGGCCGAATGCGGCGAGCAGTCCCAGTCCACCCCAGCCGAGCCAGATGCCGAGCAGGCCGAAACCGACGCTCGACACGCTGCGCACGATCGAGATCGCCGCGAACCTGTAAGGGCGCAGTTTTGCGCGCTCGAACTCCTGGCCGACATCGACGGCATTCGCCATGATCGCGACGAACATGCTGGCAAGCAGCAGCCCAACGCTGAGATCATTGCGGAACAGGAAAACCAGCGGCGTGGTGGCGCAGAGGACGGCAACGGTGAGCGCGAAGGCGACCATTGCAGTGCCGCGGAAATCCACCTCGGCCGACATCGCCTGATAGCGCGACACCGACAGCTTGATCCAGGCGAAGAAGATCGCGCCTAGAATGCCGGCCAGGCTGATGCCGACGACATAAACGCCGTACTCCGCCGGCGTCAGCAGTCGCGTGTAGGCCGTGACGGCGAAGAAACCCACCGCCGCAGGCAGGATGTAGGCGACGAGATAAATCGAGAAATGGCGGTTCAGCATGCGAGCACGGGACCGACAACATTGTTGCGAGTGTGACGGCCGTTCATCAATTGGACCATGGCGGGGCGAACGAATTGCGCCGCAACATCTCTCAAGAGTGTCACATAAGTCTGGAGATCGGGCGGCGAATCCGGTTTTGAAGCCGCTTTCGCGGGTTAGCGTTAAATTTGCCCTTCCCTGACGGCGCCACGGCCACCGAAAGGAACCGTGATTTCGCACTGGCAAAGTTAACCCAACGAGGGAAATCCCCGGCGTTGCAAGGCGTCGCTTGGTACGGTGGCGCGTTGGCTCCGATAAGGAATGCCGTGACCAGGCTCGACAGACGCGAATTTCTCCTCGGCAGCGCCGCAGCACTCGCGGCAGCCGCATCGGCGTCCGCAGCGCCGGCGTCGAAACTCGCCCAGCGCTATCAGGGATTTGGTGCCGCGGCCACGCTCTGGGATCTGCAAGCGGATCCCAGGCTCGGCGAAGCCATCAGCACCTACTGCACACAAGTCGTGCCGGTGCTCGAGCTGAAATGGCCGATGCTGCGTCCGGACGCGCACACCTTTGCCTTCGAACGCGCCGACGCGATCCTGGATTTCGCCCGGCAGAACGACCTGACGATGCGCGGCCACGCGCTCGCCTGGTATCACGACATTCCGGACTGGACCAAGCAGATCAAGGATACCAAGGGCGTCGAGCGCGCCTATGTCGACCACATCGGCACCGTCGTCTCCTATTACAAGGACAAGCTGACGTCGTGGGACGTCGTCAACGAGCCGATCCCGGACAATCCGCACAGCCCGAAAGACCGACGCGAGTCGTTCTGGACGCAGCATCTGGGCAACCGCTGGATTCCGCTGGCGTTCCGCACGGCGGCCGCGGCCGATCCCTTCGTCAAGCTCGCGATCAACGAATACGACATCGAGTCGGCCAAGGACACGTTCGTCGCGAAGCGCGCTGCCTACCGCCATCTCATCATGGAGCTGCTCGACCAGGGCGTGCCGTTGCACGCCGTGGGACTGCAAGCGCATCTGCATGCCGAGCTCGAGATCGACACCCATGGGCTTGCCGAATTCGTCACCGAGCTGCGCGCCTGGGGCCTCGAGGTGCTCGTCACCGAGCTCGATGTCGACGACCAGAAGCTGACGGGGACGCCGGCGGAGCGCGATGCCATCGTCGCCAAGCGCGTCGATGATCTCTTGACCGCGATCTCGACCAGCGGACCGGTGCGCTCGATCCTGACCTGGGGCCTCTCGGACCGCTACAGCTGGATCAACGGCACCTTTGCCCGCGCCGACAAGCAGCCGAACCGTCCTTTGCCGCTCGACGGCGAGTTCAAGCCGAAGCCGTTCATGAACGTGATCAGCAAGTTCACGAGAGACGTGTAAGGTCTAGCGAGCTTTCGGCACTTCGAACTGAGCCTCGTCGCCCATGTGCTCGGGCGAAAGACTCGGACCGCGACGGTCGCGCGAGCTGAGGCGGAACACGTCGCGGATGTCGTCGATCGAGGTCGACGAATAGGACTGGATGCACAGCGCGACCTGGTCGGGCGAAGCGGCGCGCATCATCGCTTCGATGGCGGGACGGTCGAGGCGGGTGTCGTCCCAATGCGAGACCGCGATGCTGTCCTCGGTGACCCGATGAGTGGCCAGATGCGCGGGCGCGTTCGCGACGAAATGGCCGTACATGAGATATTCCGAGAACTTCTTCTTCCGGCACAGTGCCAGAACCCAGTTCAATCCCGTTGCCGACTTGATCGAATCGGTCATCGCGCGCGCGGTGTCCTTGTCCCAGACCAGCGCGTTGCCGACATAGTCGTCCGCGGGGAAGGACCGGTCCTTGATGCCAAGGAGCTGATCGACGGTGCGGAGCCACAGGACATGCAAGGGGTGGGCGGCGTCGATCCCGTTGCGCGTGACGAACAGCGGGGTCTTCTCGGCGCCGGCATACTCACCGACGTCGAATTCGCGGAAGAACAGATTGTCCGAATCCAGGATGCAAACGCGCTGCTCTGGCGCGTTGAGGACGCCGGCGATCTTGAGGATCTGCTGAATGTGCCAGCCATGAACAGGTGACGACAGCAGCGACAGCCAGACGCGCCGTTTGCTGATGAACTGCAGAGCCGGCGGCAACGCCCACAGCCATTTCGGCAAATAGCGCGAGGCCGGAACGATGACGCGTTTGTCGGAAGCGAACCGCGCGAACAGCGGCAGATCCTCATCGTTAACGAGAACATAATGCCGTGTGTAGCCCGTCAACCAGGTGTCGATGCTCTCGCTGAGCAGCGAAAAGCGCTCGATATCCTTGGCGTAGCTGGCGGTCAGCAGGGCAACGGAATGCATGGCGCGCGCTCGTATGGCGATCAGGCCGCAGTCATAGCGGCGCCGAGACGCGTTGGATACTTACATTCCCAATCAAGGTAAAATGAAACGAAGCATTAGCCATCCGACGGCAACCCCTGCGCGATGCCGCGAAAGCGCAGCGGCGCCAGCGCGGAGGCGCGCTGCCACCAGTCGGCGACGCGGTCGTCGAGCGCGGTCAGACCGCGGCCTTGGCCGGGAAATATCCGGATCTGCTGCACCGCCTCGGCTTCGAACCCCCTGCCCTTGCGGGTGATCTTGAGGGCGGCGCCTTCGCGGTCCCGCTGGGTCAGCGGCACCAGAAGCCGGCCGCGCGGACGAAGCGACCGAAGCCAGAGCGGATGCGGCTGCGAGAAGCCGGCATGAACGATGATCACGTCGGCGGGTTCGCCGATGTCCTCGCATCCGTCGCCATGGACGACCGCGACGTTGCGATAGGCGCCAAGATAGGTTGCGGCGCGCGCCGCAAGCCGCTCGTCGCATTCGATTGCCTGCACCCTGCCCTTGGGCCCCACGATCTTCGACAGCACGGCTGAGAAATAGCCGAGCCCGCAGCCGATCTGGACCACACGGTCTTTTTCCCCGACGTCGAGCAAATCGATGAAATGCGCCCACAGGCTCGGAAGTCCGGTATCAAGCTTGCGGCGCGCATCGATCGCGACCAGCACATTGTCCTGGAGATGAACGGGATCAGCATCCGGCGTCAGCCGATAGTTGCGCGCCGCCTCGGTCTTGATGCGCCACGGCCCCTTCGCCAGAAACTTTTCGCGCGGAACAGTGCCGAGGGCTTCGAGCAGGCGCGTTGAAGAGATCCGCTCGCGTTTTGAGATCAGCTCCACGTAACGCGCACGCGCGGCGGCAAGATCGCTCATCTCACGGAATCGGCCTGTTTACGAACAAGCGCGTCCACGCCGAGCTCGTCGATCAGTTGCATCGCCTGTTTCAGGTCCGGCGTGGAAAAGCCCTCGCTGAACTTGGCCACAATCGGTACGAGCAGGAGACGAGCGTGCTCGCGCTTGCCGGCTTGGTGCGACAGGCGCGCGAGGCTGACGGCGGTGCGAAGCTCCCAGGACAGAGCGCCCTGCTTACGCGCGATCTCCAGCGACAGGTTGAACAGGTCCTCGGCCTCCTGCACCGAGGCCGGATTCTCATCCGACAGGGTGATCTCGCCTTGCAGGCGGTAGACTTCGGCGAGGTAGGAGTGGTCGCCGGTCCGTCTTGCGGTCGCGAGCGCACCGTCCAGCGCGCGCAAGGCGGCATCGCGCATTCCGACCTTGGCGTAGGCCTCCGCGAGCAGGCAGCGGAACCAGCAGCCGGCGAGCCAGGAATCCATCGCTTCGTATTCGTCGAGGCCGAACCGCATCTGGCTGAGGCCTTCGTCGGCCTCGCCGAGCTGCGCCAGCGCCCAGCCGCGCAGGATCGCCGCCTGCTGCTTCCAGTGCAGGAAATTGTGCTCCGTGGCGATGATCATGGCGCGGTTGGCATGGTCGCGCGTGCCCTCAACATCGCGCAAATGCTGGCAGAGATAGGCGCCGAACACGAGCGCGAAGGCGAGCGTGAATGGGTGGCGGATCTTCTCGGCGTTCGCGATCGCCTGTTCGCTGTGCTGGCGCGCCGCGTCGGGCCGGCCGAGGAACCACAGGAGGTAGCCGAGATAGGACAGCGAGACGACACCGGGATCGGTGCCGTGCCGCTCCATCAGATCGGAGTGCAGGTCGGGGCTGTAGAGGTTGATGCAGCGGTGCAGATGATGCTGGGACGCGGCAAAGCGCCCGCGATAGAGCATAGTCATCGCGATCGAGCGATGCGCCTCGATCAGATAGCCGGTCTGCTGCGCCGGTTGCGTCCCCTCGTTCAGCCGCTCGCGCTTGGCGAACTTCAACAGCTCGACGCTGAGATCGTGCGCGCGGGTCAGATCGGCGCGGATGAAATGACAGACCCAGAGCCCGCGCGTGGCGGCGAAGGCCTTTTCGTCGTCGTCGAGCTGCTGGCCGAGTTCGAGGGCGCGGACGTAGTTCTCCTCGACCTCCTGCACGGCATAGCCCTTGGCGGCGATCAGCGCGTTGCCGAGCGCGATGCGCAATTCGAGCTCCATCTCATCGGCGCCCTGCATGCGCGCATTGGCCTGCACGACGCCGAGGCCGCGGCCCAGATGCCCGATCGCCTCTAGATTGGCGCCACTCTTGGCCGCCTGCTTACCGGCCTTAAGCCAGAAGCTGGCGGCGCTCTCGCTCTGGCCGGATTCGGTCATATGATGGGCGAGCAGTTCCGGTTCGCGCTCGGTCTTCTCGGGATACATCTCGGCCAGCACCTGGGCGATCCGGGAATGCAGCTTGCGCCGCTCGCTGTGCAGCAAGCTCGCATGCGCGGCGTTCTGAATCATCACGTGCTTGAAGGAGTAGAGCGCGTCGGGCGGATGGCCGCGGCGCATGATCAGTCCGGCCTCCTCCAAATGATTGAGCGCGGCCTCGATCTGTTCGGCGGGTGTGTTGGCGACCGCGTGCAGAGTCTCGTAGGAGAATTCGCGGCCGATGGTGGCACCGATTTGCGCGATCCGCTTGAACGGCCCCATCCGGTCCAGCCGCGCCATCAGCGAGTCCGTCAGCGTCGCCGGGATCGCAAGCTGCCGCCACGGACCCGACAGCACGTAGCGCCCGTGCCGTTCGGTCAGGAGGTTGGATTCGAGAACCGTCTTGGTCAGCTCCTCCAGGAACAGCGGCACGCCGTCGGTCTTGACGATGATCTCCTCGATGACCTCCTTGGGAAGCTCGCGTCCCGCCACGCGCTCGACCAGCGTCGCGCGCAACTGCCGGCTCAACCGGTTCAGCACCAGGGTCGTGATATGCGAATGGGCGTTCCAGCTCGGCTGGAATTCGGTGCGCGCGGTGATGATGACCAGGATTGCCCGGTTCTGTGCCCGGTCGACCAGGAGATCGATCACCTCACGGGACGTCGGGTCGATCCAGTGCAGATCCTCGAATGCGATCACCAGCGGCTGCTCGCGCGCAAGGCCGAGGAAATGATTGACCAGCGCAGCGACGGTCGCATCCTTTTGCTGCTGCGGCGACAGCTCGAGCGGCGGATAGCGGTCGCCGGTCGGAATGGACAACAGCACGGCAAACAGCGGCGCAACCTGCTCGATGTCGCCATGAGCGGCGGCGATCGCGGTCTCCAGGCTCGCCAGCGACTGAACGGACGCATCCTCGCGATCGAGACCGAGAGAGAATTTGAGCTGCTCGGCGAACGGATAGAACGCCGTGGAGGTGTAATAGGGCGAGCACTGGAACGAGACCTGTCCATGGCGATCGCCCGCGATCCGGTCGAAGATCTCCTGGATGATGCGCGACTTGCCGATGCCGGGCTCGCCGAACTTGACCACGACCTGGCCCTCGCCCTCCTTGGCCTGCTGCCAGCGCCCCATCAGCAGCGCAATCTCCTCCTCCCGGTTGACGAGCGGGGTCAGCCGCGTGCCCATGGCGGCGGCGAAGCGGGTCTCCACCCGCGAGGCGCGCATCACGTGCCAGGCCTGGGCTTTCTCCGAGATTCCCTTGAGCACGTGGACGCCGAGATCGCGGTAGTCGAACTTCCCCTTCAGCAGCGACTGGGTCGACGTGGAAATCACCACACCGTTGGGCGGCGCCAGGCCCTGCAGGCGCGCGGCGAGATTGACGGTTTCTCCGACCGCGGAGTCGCGCTCTTCGGTGCCCTGTCCGACTAGGTCGCCAACCACGACGAGACCGGTTGCGATGCCGATGCGGACGGCGGGTGAGTGGCTGAGCGCGCCACGCGGCTCGATCGCGCGAGCGGTCGACAGCACCCGGACGATTTCCAGCCCCGCACGCACGGCGCGCTCGGCGTCGTCCTCATGTGCGGTCGGATAGCCGAAATAGACCAAAATACCGTCTCCGACGAAGCGGGCAGCAAAACCTTCGTAATGCTTCACGACGCGGACACAGGTTTCGCGGAAGCTCGCGATCATGTCGCGCACGTCTTCCGGATCGAACTGCACCGAGAGCGAGGTGGAATCCACCATGTCGCAGAACATGGTGGTGAGCTGACGCCGCTCGGCGCCGACCTCCGTCCGGATTTGCGGGCGCGCCGTCGCGTCGGCCTTCTCCGCGGTTTCGGCCCGGAATAACGCGGTCATGGCGCGCTGGAGCCGCTTCCGATCGCCGAGCGGCAATCCGAGCTCGACCAGATCGGATTCGGTCAGGTCCGGCATGACGTCGAGATCGAGACGGTGCTGCGCGAAGAGATCGGTATAGTGGCTAAGACCGATACCCTCGAGCCAGCGCTTCAGCCCGCCTTCCGCTCCCGTGCCCGGCTCATTCTCCAGCATGGTGATTCCGCCCGACCAATCACTCCGTCGAAGGGCTTAGGGCCCCGCAACCACAGATTTTGGGGCCAAAACTTCACCTCAGACTGGACGCGTTTCCTAACTTCTTGGAAGAATAGCCCAATCGGATCAAAAGGGAACGGAATTGTCGGACGCCACACGCCCAGCCCCGCGGGAAGCGAGTACGACGGCCGAAGCGAAGATATTCGAGGATATCGGCGGTCTTCTCGATTTCCATGCCCGCAAGATGCCGGTGGCCCCCGCCCTCCTCGCCCCCGGCCGGCCGGTCCTCAACTACGGCGGGATTGGCGTGCGGACGCAGGATCTCGTCCGCACGCTGCGCGGGCTTGGCATCGCTTCTACCGACCGCATCGCGGTTGCGCTGCCGCGCGGTGCCGACAGCGCACTGGCCCTGATCGCGGTAGCCTCGAGCTGCGCTTGCGTTCCCGTCAATCCCGATCTGACGGCGGACGAGCTGCAACGCTATTTCAGCGAATTGAAGCTGACGGCGCTCGTCACCCGGGCCGACACGAACTCGGCGGCCCGCGATGTCGCCAAGGCGCTCGATATTGCGGTGATCGATTTCGTGCCGGGGCCGCAAGACGATCTCGGCGGCTGCGCGTTGGTCGGGCCGGCGGTCGGACCGGCGAGCAGCAGCGGCGCCTCGCGCGGCGACGACGACGCGTTCATCCTGCTGACCTCGGGCACGGCGGCGCGACCGAAGATGGTGCCGCTGACGCATCGCAATGTGTGCCTCTCCGCCTACAATGCCGGCCGCGTGCTCTCGCTCGCGTCCCACGATCGTCTGCTCAACGTCCTGCCGCTGTTTCACGCCCATGGTTTGATTTCCGGCCTGCTGACGGCGCTGGCCGCGGGCTCCAGCGTAGTCTGTACCGAGGGTTTCGACGCAGCCTCCTTCTTCGGCTGGATGCGGCAGCTGCGACCGACCTGGTACACGGCAGTGCCGACCATCCATCGCGCGCTGCTGACGGCGGCGGAAGCCAACCCGGATCTTGCCCGATCGTCGTCGCTGCGCGTGATCCGCTCCGCCTCGGCCTCGCTTACGCCTGCGATCCTCGACGGGTTGGAGGCGACGTTCGGCGTTCCCGTGCTCGAAACCTACGGCATGACGGAGGCGGCCTCGCAGATCGCGGCCAACCCGTTCGAGCTGCGCAAGGTCGGATCGGTCGGCCGCGCCGCGGGCCCCGAGATCACAATCATGGACGAGACGGGCCGCGCGCTCGCCAGCGGCCAGCACGGCGAGATCATGCTGCGCGGACCCAACATGAGCCGCGGCTACTATAATGACGAGGCGGCGACGCAGGCTGCCTTCCGCGACGGTTGGTTCCGGACCGGCGATCTCGGCTATCTCGATGCCGACGGCTATCTCTTCATCGTCGGCCGCATCAAGGACGTCATCAACCGCGGCGGGCAGAAGATCTCGCCTCTGGAGGTGGAAGAGGTTCTGCTCAGCCATCCGGCGGTGCTGGAGGCCGGCGTGTTTGCCGTCCCGCACCCGAAGCTCGGCGAGAACGTCGCCGCAATCGTGGTGCTGCGGCCGAATTCCGAGGCGACTTCGGACCAGTTGCGCCAGTTCGCCCGCAAACGGCTCGCGGCCTACAAGGTGCCGAGCCTGATCCGCAGCGTCGCGACGCTGCCGAAAGGCGCCAGCGGCAAGGTCAAGCGCAATGCGCTCGCCGAATTGATTGCAACGGGCGGCGGCGAGGAGGAGGCCCGTCTGCCGCGCAACGCGCTGGAGACCGAGCTCGCCGGGATCTGGGCCAATCTGCTGGAGCTGCCGCAGGTCGGGGGCGATCAGGACGTCTTTGCGCTCGGTGCCGACTCGCTCGCGGTGACGCAGATGCGTTCGCGCCTGCGCGAACACTTCAATGTCGATTTCTCGTTCGAGGACGTTTTTGATTGCGCCACGGCCGCCGCGCTTGCGGCCCGGATCGAGACCGCCGCAATCCATCGCGAAACGATGCTACCGGCCTGGCGCCAGGCCGGGGAAGCAGACGCGCCGCTGTCGTTCCAGCAGCAGCGGATGTACGTGCTCTCGCGGCTCGACCCCACGCGCTACAATTATAACGTCGTCGAAGTCGCGCTCCTCAAGGGTGGGCTCGACGTCGCCGCACTTTCTGCGAGCCTCACCGCCGTATCGGCGCGCCAAGAGGCGTTGCGGTCGGTCATCGTCGAACGCGAGGGCGAGCCGGTGCAGCTTGTGCTGCAATCGCCACCGCGGTTCGAGCGGATCAAGCTCAAGCCCTGCCCCGCGAACAAGCGGGTCGCTGTTGTCAGGCGCGAAGCACTCCGGCTCGCGCAACATCCGTTCGACCTTGCGAACGAGGCACCGCTGAAGGTCACGCTGCTCTCGTTCGACAAGAGCAGCCATGTGCTGGTGGTCAACGTCCACCACCTCGTCACCGACGGCTGGTCGCAGCGGCTGTTCTGGGAAGAACTCGCCGCCCATTATTCGGCAGCGCGCAAGAACGACGTGGCGGCACTGCCTTCGCCCGCCTTCCAGTATCGCGACTTTGCGCTCTGGCAGCAGAGCTGGGCGCAGACGCCGGCGGCCAAGGAGCAGCTCGATTACTGGCGGGTGCAACTGGACGGCGTCACCACGCTGCCGCTGCGAACCGACCGCCCAAGGCCGGAGGTCTGGAGCGGCCACGGTGCCCGTCACTATCTCGAATTCTCCAAAACCCTGTCGGCCGACCTGCGCGCGCTGAGCCAGAACCAGGGCGTCACGCCCTTCATGACCCTGCTCGCCGTGTTCCAGTGCCTGCTGTTCCGTCACACCGGACACGAAGATGTCGCGACCGGATCGCTGATCGCCAACCGCAATCAGATCGAGAGCGAGCGCCTGATCGGACTGTTCGCCAACACCCTGATCCTGCGCAATGATTTTGGCGGCGATCCGAGCTTCGGCGACATGTTGCGCCGGGTACGGCAGGTCACGCTAGATGCCTATCGCAATCAGGATCTCCCGATCGAGGAAGTCCTGCGCTCGCTTCAGATCGCACGAAGGACGGACGGCAATCCGCTGTTCCGGATCATGTTCATCCTCCAGAATGCCTCGATCGAGGCGGCACGATTCTCCGGTCTGTCGACGCGGCGGATCGAGATCGATCCAAAAGTGGCGCGATTCGACATCACGCTCGAACTGGTCGAGGCCGACGGCCGTTTCACCGGCTTCTTCGAATACGCCACCGATCTGTTCGACGCGGCGACGATCGAGGGCATGGCCGCTCAGTTCAAAACCCTGCTCAAATCCGTCATCGCCGATCCGGAGCAGCGCATCTCCCGCCTGGCACTCCTGACTGAGGCCGAACGCCGGCAGCTGCTGGCGCAGGGCCGGGGCGTGCCGGCCAATTTCGTCGCGCGCGGCAATTTGAGCGAAGGTTTCGATCGCCAGGTCAAGAAGACGCCGAACGCGATCGCGGTGTCGGACGGCCGCACATCCCTGAGCTACCGCGAGCTGGCGCGCCGCAGCCAAGCGGCTGCGCGCTGGCTCACTCTCGAAGGCGTCGGCGCCGAGGCCGTGGTCGCCTTGCTTGCAGATCGCGGGCCCGACCTGCTCGCCGCGATGATCGCCGTACAACGCGTGGGCGCCGCCTTCCTCAATCTCGATCCCGACCAGCCGCGGGAACGGCTCGCAACCATCCTCGGATCGAGCGGGGCCCGCATGCTGCTGATCGAACGGGCGCAGTCATCCATGGCGGAGGCGCTGCTCGAACCGCTGGTCGAGCGCATCCAAATGGCCGAGCTCGAGGACGCGATCGCGCCAGCGTCGGCCAAGCCGGCCCCCGCAAAGCGGCGCGCGGCGTCGAGCCTTGCCTATCTCATCTACACCTCCGGGTCCTCCGGCGCGCCCAAGGGCGTCATGATCGAGCAGCGCGGGCTGTCAAACCATCTGGCGTCGCTCATCTCCGAGCTGAACCTCTCGTCCCGGGACGTGATCGCGCAGACCGCGCCACAGAGTTTTGTCATCTCGGTGTGGCAGTTCCTCGCGGGGCCCATGGTCGGCGCGCGCGTCCACATCTGCGGGACCGCGATCGTGCAGGACCCGATTTTGCTCGCGCGCGAGATCGAGCGCGAGGGCATCACGGTGCTCGAGATCGTCCCATCGCTGCTGCGCGTGATCCTCGATCGCATGGACGAGGCACAAATCCGACGCGCCTTTGCGAGGCTGCGCCTTCTGATCTCGACGGGCGAACCGCTGCCCGTCGATCTGTGCAAGGCCTGGTTCGCCCGCTGTCCGAAAGTGCCGCTGATCAACGCCTATGGTGCCTCGGAATGTTCCGACGACGTCTCGCTGCATCGCCTGACCAGGGCGCCCACGACCACGACGGGCAACGTCCCGGTCGGCGCGCCGCTGCCGAATACCCAGCTCTACGTGCTCGACGCAAGCCTGCAGCCGCAGCCGGTCGGCGTAACCGGCGAGCTCTGCATCGGCGGCGCCGGCGTCGGCCGCGGCTATGTCAACGATCCCGCGCAGAACCGGCAGCGCTTCCTGCCCGATCCGTTCTCGCGCAAAGCTAGCCGCCGGCTGTACCGGACCGGCGACCTCGCCCGTCGCCGTGCCGACGGCACGATCGAATGCCTCGGTCGCGCCGACCATCAGGTCAAGGTCCGCGGCTACCGTATCGAGCTCAAGGAGATCGAGAACGCGCTTGCCGACCATCCCAGTGTGTGCGCCGGCATCGTCGAGCCGCGTCGCGAAGCAAGCGGCGATATCAGGCTGATTGCCCATATCGTCGCGAGATCCGGCAGCCGGAGCAGCGCCAGCGAGCTGCGCGATTTCCTGAAGAGCCGGCTGCCGGGCCATGCCATCCCGTCCGCGTTCCTGTTCCTGGGTCAGGTGCCGCTCAATGCCCATGGCAAAATCGATCGGGCCGCGCTGCTGGCGTCGGCGCAGCAGGAAACGTCCGGACCGGATGCGGCCGTGCCGGCGCGGCGCTTTACCGAAAAGGTGCTATCCGACATCTGGATCGACCTGCTGAAGGTCGAAAGCCTCGGCGTCACCGACAATTTCTTCGACCTCGGCGGCCATTCGCTGCTGGCGGGCCAGGTCATGGCGCGCGTCGCTCGGGCGCTCGGCGTGTCGCTGCCGATCAAGACCATCTTCGAGGCACCGACGATCGACGAGCTTGCCCGGCGGGTCGACGAGGCCGTGGCGGCAAAGCCGCGCAAGCCGGCCCCAAGTGTAGCGAGGTTGGCTAGTGCGAGCCTGGCCGAAGGCAGCCCTCTCTCGATCGCGCAGGACCAGATGCTGCGGATCGAGCAGAATCTTCACGGACTGCCGCTGTTCAATCTGCCTTTCGCTTTCCGTCTCCAGGGGCCGCTGAATCCGGCCGCCCTGGCGCAGGCGATCGACGACATCGTGCGCCGGCACGAATCGCTGCGGACCCATTTCGGCTGGAGCGGCGGGGAGCCCGTCAGCCGCATCGCCGCGCCCGGCGCCCTCGGCCGTGTCCTGAGTGTCGAGACGATCGGCGACGGTCAGCCCCACAATAACAAGCGGCGCAAGGCGCTGGAACTCCGCAAGATCAATCTCCTGATCGAACAGGAGACCTATGTCCCGATCGACACCACGCGCGCGCCGCTGCTGCGCGCCCGGCTGTTGCGGCTCCACGATGGCGATCACGTGTTGCTGCTGACGCTGCATCACGCCGTCGTCGATGGCTGGTCGATCGGCGTGATGTTCGAGGAATTATCCAACCGTTATGCGGCGCTGGCCGGCTATCGGTCGGTGCCGCTGCCGAAACCGCCGCCGGCCTTTGCGGACGTGGCGCGCTGGCAGCGCTGGTGGTGCGGCACCGATGCCGCCCGCCGTCAGGCGGCCGACTGGACCGAGAATTTGCGCGGGGCGCCTCCCCTCTTCGAGGGCGAATCAAGGCCGGGCCCGTCCAGGGGGCACCATCCGGTCAGTCTCAAGCGTGAGCTGATCGGCCGGCTCGCGGCTTTCGCCGGCCAGGACAATTGCACGCTGTTCATGTGCCTGCTGGCCGGCTTGAAAGCCGTGCTGCTGGCGCGGACCGGCCGCGACGACATCTCTATCGCCACCGCCATGGCCAATCGCGGCCAGCCGGACACCGACCGGATCGTCGGTCCGTTCGAGAACACGGTGATTGTTCGTACCAAAATCACGCCGGAGCTGTCGTTCGCGCAGGCCGTAGTCCGGGTCCGCCAGAGCGTGCTTGACGCGCATGCGCGCCAGGAGCTGCCTTTCAACATCCTGGCCGATCATTTGGAGCAGGAGGGGGTCAATCCAGCCTCGCTGCTCCAGGTCTATTTCACCCTGCAAAATCCGCTGCGCCAGCCGCTCGATCTGCCTGATCTCACGACAGGATCGATCGGCAACATCGCCCGCGAAGGCCAGCCGGTGCTGCCGATCGACCAGACATGGCTGTCGCTGATGCTCAAGGAGCGGCCGACGGGGATCACCGGTTCGTGCAATTACAAGAGCGAGCTGCTCGACGGCGCTACGGTCGGCCAGTGGATGGAGGATCTCCTCGCGCTGCTCGCGGCCGCCCTCGCCCAACCCAACACACCGCTCGGCCGATTGCTCAATCGCAGGGCGGCATGACCGGCCGTACATCACGGACGAATACGGGGTCACTCGTCAAAGCTGTGAATGACCAAGTTGCATCTTGATTATTTGGCGCCATCGCGCAAGATTATTCTCGCGTTTTGATTTGGACGAGTATTTTCAACCGGGGAGTTCGTTATGGGTTTCATCAAATTTACCAAGGGCACCTCGTTGAGCGACAAGGACCGCAAGGCCCTGCAGAAGTTGCTCGGCGCCGAGAAGAAGAAGCTGCAGTCCGCGCTGAAGGACGTCGACGCCAGCATTTCGATGTTGGGCGGCTCCAAGAAGTCCAAGAAGAAGAAGAAGACGTAAGACTCGTCGGCCGGGACGCCGCACGAATCTTCAGGCTTCAGTTTTCGGGCTTCATTTTTCACATTTGGCCGCTCGCGTGTCGAGTTGGGGTCTCGCACAAGCTTGCGCCCGTAAACCGGCCAGCAATCGACAAGGATTCGCCCGAGTGGACCGCTAGAAGCGGTCCGCTTAGTTGATTCTTGCTCAGTTGATTCTTCCGTCATGGCAGGGGATTTGGCCCCGGCCTGGCGCCATGGGCCCAATTGATGGCAGACGACAGAATTGAACTGTTTGTCGGATTGATCGAGAATTTTGACACGCCAGGTGCGATCGATACGTGCCGGCGCCTGCTCTCGGTCGACGAACGGGTACGAGCCGACCACTTCGTGTTCGAGCGGCACCAGCGACAGTATATTTTCGCGCACGCGATGTTGCGCCTTGCGCTCTCGCACGTCGCACCTGAGGTCGCACCGACCGACTGGTCATTTGCGGCCGGGCGTTACGGGCGGCCGTTTGTCGCATCACCCAGGACATCGAGCACGCTGCATTTCAGCCTGTCGCACGCCGACGGCTGCGTCGCCTGCGTCGTGTCGGGGCATGAGACCGTCGGCGTCGATGTCGAGACCGTGTCGCGTCGGGTGGCGCCGCTGTCGACCGCGCTTCGGTTCTTCGCGCCGGAAGAGGTCGAAACGCTGCGCAGGCTGCCGGAGCCCGCCGCGACCGAGCGCTTCTTCGACTACTGGACGCTGAAAGAAGCCTATCTGAAGGCCAGGGGTTTCGGCCTCAATTTGCCGCTCGACGCCTTCGCGATGCAGGTATCGCGCGAGGCCATCGAGATCAGCTTCAAGCCCGATATCCCCGACGATCCGCAAGGCTGGCGATTCCAGCTGATCTCGCCGTCGCCCTCGCATCGTCTCGCGATCGCGGACGGCTCCCGCGCCACCGGCGGCCTTCCCATCACCCGCAATGGATGGCCGCTACAGGAGGCGGCTGAATGACGCCGCGGCGGCTGCGCGTCTTTCCCGCGATTTCGCGCAACCGCGACCCCAAGAAATATGTCGACGAGCTGATGCGGGTGGCGCAGTTCGCCGATCGCAACGGCTTCGAAGGCATCCTGCTATTCGAAGGCAACGACGTGTTCGTCGAGCCCTGGGCGATGGCCCAGCACATCATCGGCGAGACGACCCGATCCTCGCCGCTGATCGCGGTCAATCCGGTCTACATGCACCCGTTCACGGCGGCAAAATTCGTCTCGTCCTTTGCGCAGCTCCACGGCCGCAAGGTCTATCTCAACATGATCACGGGGACGGCGGTCAGCGATCTGCAGGGGCTCGGCGACGAGCAGTCGCACGCCGATCGCTATGTCCGGCTCGGCGAATTCGTTGCGCTGATGCGCCAGCTGCTGGCAAGCCCGCGTCCGACGACTTTCGAGGGCCGGTTCTACCGCGCCAGCAACCTGCAACTTCGGCCGCGCCTGCCGCCGGAGCTGATGCCGGAATTTCTGGTCGCAGGCCAGTCCGAGCCGGCACAGCGCGTCGCAAAGGAGACCGGCTGCATCAAGATGCAGATGTTGCCGCCGGATCTCGACCGCGGCCTCGATGCGCCGGGCGTGAATTTTGGAATTTTCGCCCGCGAGGGACGCGACGAGGCGCGGCAAGCGGCAAAGGCGCGTTTCCGCGATAATGCCGACGATCGCGAGCTGCTCGCGCTCACCGTGGAGAACAGCGATTCCGTGTGGAAACGGCGCCTCTACGAGAGCCAGAGCGGCGAGCTCGCGGACAATGGCTATTGGCTGCTGCCGTTCCTGACCTTCCAGGCCGACGGCCCCTACCTCGTCGGCAGCTACGCGGAGATCGGCGCGAAGCTGAAGGAGTTTGCCGCGAAGGGGCTGACCACGATCATGCTCGACATGGTCGCGGACGAGACCGAGATGCAGCACGTCTGCAAGGCGCTCGCGGCAAGCGGGATGTTTTGAGTTGTGGATGAAGTCGACCTAACCATCCACATCGTCATTGCGAGCGTAGCGAAGCAATCCAGAGTCCCTCCGCGGAAAGATTCTGGATTGCTTCGCTACCCTCGCAATGACGGAGAATGATGGGCTACTCAGCGAGAATCAGCGCGCCTCTTCGAAGCCGGCCAGCACCGAGGTCAGGTTCGCGCCGAGGATGTCCGAGAGGTAGCCGCCCTCCTGCACGAACACGGTCGGCAGGCCCATCTTCGCGATGGCCTGTCCGATGCGGCGGAAGCCCGGCGTGGTGACGGCGAGACCCTTGAGCGGATCGTGCTCGGAGGCGTCGAGGCCGAGCGCGATGACGAGGGCGCCGGGCGCAAAGGACTCGATCGCCTTGCGCGCGACGTCCATCGCCTGGATGTAGCCGTCATCGCCGGTGCCGATCGCCAGGGGAATGTTGAGATTTGTGCCAAGGCCGGGACCTTCGCCGCGCTCATGCGCATAGCCCCACACGTAAGGATAATACGCGACGGGATCGGCATGGATCGAGACCGTGTAGACATCCGGCCGCGCGTAGAAGATTCCTTGCGTGCCGTTGCCGTGATGGACGTCGACGTCGAGGATCACGACACGCTCGTGCCTCTGCCGCAGATGCGCCGCCGCGATCCCGCTGTTGTTGAGGAAGCAGAAGCCGCCGGCCATGTCGCGATAGGCGTGATGGCCGGGCGGCCGGCAGAGCGCATAGGTCGCATCCTCGCCGTCGATCACCATCTGTGCCGCGGTGACCGCGACGTCGGTCGCAGCGCAGGCCGCAGCCCAGGTGCCCGGGCCGATCGGCGCCGCGGTGTCGGCGGTGTGCCAGCCGAGCTTGCCGGTGATATGGGTGGGATAAGTCGCGGCATGGCGCACCGGATGGATATTGCCGATCATCTCCGGGCCGGAATCGCCGAGCGCGGTCCAGGCCTCCCAGGCCTCGCTCAGGAACGACAGATATTCCGGACTGTGGATGCGCGCACGCGGTCCCTGCCCGAATGTGGTCGGCTCGACCAGTTGATGCTTGCCGTCCTTGAGCCCTTTGAGCAGGCGGTCGGCACGTTCGGGCTGCTCGGTGGTGCGCTTGACCACACCGCGAACCAGGAAGAATTGCGGATCGTGGCTGCGATGCAGCTCGGTATGGACGGCTTTCACTCGAACACTCCGTGGTCGCTTTGAGGGTGCCACAGATGTCTAAATCCCCGCGGCGGCGAGATGCAAGCAAGAAGAATGCCGCCCCTGTCGCACCGCCCTGCGCCGGAAGCAGATCCCTCGTGAAGCTCAGCAGCGCCCGCGCTGAAGGCAGTGCTCGCGGCCCTGCTGGTCGGTGCGGAAGGACTCGACGAAGCCGCCCTGACGCTGAGTGACGAAGATCGTCTTGCCGTCGTGGCCTCCGAAGGCGAGGTTGGTCGGCTCCTTGGCTCTCAGCGTGATCTCCCGCTCCACCGCGCCATTGGCCTTCATCAACGTGATCGTGCCCTTGAGGATGCGCGCAACATACAGGCGGCCAGCGATGTCGGTGCGCAGGCCGTCGACAGTGTCGGGCTGAAATGCCTTGACGAGTCTTGGACTGGTGAGCTCGTTGCCGGCGACCGTATAGGACCAGATCTGACCGCTGCTGGATTCCCCGACATAGAGCGTCTTGTCATCAGGGCTGAGATCTATGCCGTTGGTCGTGCCCATCGCGCGCGGCGCCGACATCAGCTGTCCCTGCACCGTTCCGTCGGCTCCCTTCGCGATGCGCCAGATGTGGCCTTCGCGACCTTTCCAGTTCGGATCGCTCGCGTAGATCGTGCCGTCGCGGGCGATGGTGATGTCGTTGGGCTGGTTCATCTCGTCGGAGTGAAACCAGATGGCGGGCTCGGTCGATCCCTTCGGGATCGCGAAGATGTTGTGCTTCTTGTAGTCGGCGATGAACATGGTGCCGTCGCGCGCGAAGCGGATGGCATTGCCGACGCTGCCCTCGGGCAGCGCCGTGAACGGCTCGGACGCCGTGCCGCCGACGGGCAGCTTGCCGATGGTGCCGGGCTTGCCGAAATTGACGACGAAGAGATTGCCGTCGAGATCGGCGGCCGGCCCTTCGATGCCGAACGTGTATTCGCCTGATGGCGTCACCTGCACGCTTTCGAACAGTTTCGTTTCCGCTCGGGCCGGTGCCGTCGCAAGGACGAGAACAACGCTACTGCACAGGCACCAGAAATTCCTGCCGGATGTAATAGCCATCGCCGTCGCTGCACTCGCCATTCAGATAGGCATCGGCCGGTCGG
Organism: Bradyrhizobium sp. GCM10028915; assembly: GCF_042666195.1. NCBI lineage: Bacteria > Pseudomonadati > Pseudomonadota > Alphaproteobacteria > Hyphomicrobiales > Nitrobacteraceae > Bradyrhizobium > Bradyrhizobium sp. GCM10028915. Next base: position 40,140 of record NZ_JBHTFN010000040.1, on the reverse strand, counting down.
AAGAAGCGGCTGAAACCGGGTTTGTCTACAGCGTTCCTTTGTGTCACGACGACGACCTTGGCAGCCGGTATTTCGCCGCATTCCTTGTTCGTTTTGCCAAAGAACTTGCGCTGCGGCGGGCCGGACTTGATCCGCATCCGGATGCCTGGAACCATTCTTGACACCAGCAGATCCGCCGTGTCGAGCAGGCGCGTGTAACCGGGTTCGGCCTTCGGCAGGCCGTCGCCACCCGGCGGCATCAGTTTCTCCGCGCCCAACCCACGAAGCCGCGTGCGCAACTTTCCGGAATCGGGATCACCAGGATAGATCCAGCCATCCTGCGACAGCATGAAGCGAAGCACCGTCGCGTCCTTCTGAGCGTCCGATAGGCCCGGCTTCAGGCCGAAATCCGAGTGACAGCCGACGCAGTGCTTTTCGACGAGGCCCTTGCGCAAATTGGTGAGCCGGACGCTGTTCTGCGCGTCCCTGGCCACGAAGACCGCCAGTTGCTCGATCAGCGCCTGGCTACGCACGTCGCAGGGCAGCGGCGACGGCGCATCGCCCGCGGCGCGGTCGATCCGGATCACGGTCTGGTTCTTGTCCTCGACCAGCCAGATTGCGCCGTCCTCCGCGACCGTCATGCCGACCGGCGCACCTTGCGGCCGCGCGCCGTTGACGCGGTGCCAGCCTGCGATCAGCTCCTCGAACGGCGCGGCGGCGACGGCGCCGGCCTCGGTCTGAAAGCTGTGGGTCGGATCGGCCGCGCAACTGACATGATAGCGTACCGGCGCCGGGGCGGGCTTCGGGAAGCCGTGATCGTCGACGTCATAGACGATGACGCGGCTGCCGGTCGGGCGATAGCCATGCAGGCCGACCAGCAGCTTGCCCTCGAGCTCCGGAAATTTCGCGCCGCGATAATAGAGCATCGCGAGCGGCGCGCCGTGCGGCGGCAGCAGCGAGAACGGCGCCTTGTAGAGAGCGTTGGCGGTGCACAGCGATTTGTAGACCCCCGACCGCAATACGATCCTGAATTCGAGGCTCGGCGTCGACAAATCGTAGCAATAGGGCCAGCCGTAATGCCTGCCCTGCTCGATCGCGTTGATCTCCTCGTTCGGCTTGAAAATGTCAGGCAGGTCGCGGCCGTTCTCGCCTTGCAGGAAGGCATAGCCCGCATCAGGGAAGTTCGGATGCAGCGCCAGCGCCATCGAGTTGCGCAGGCCGCGCGCATAGACACCGTGCGGCGGGTCGGGTTCGCCAGGCTTCAACGCCGGGAAGATACCGCCCGGGGGCGGCGTGAACAGCCAGATCGACGCCATTGCGGAAACGCCCTCGGCCGCCGCGCAAGGTCTCGTGATCGGCGCCGGCGTGATGCAGTCGTCGCTGTGCGAGCCGACATTGACGAACAGCCGGCCGTTCTTATCAAAGACAAACTGCTTGAATGGATGCGCGCTCTCGTCGAGCTTTTTGCCGTCGGGCAATGTGATCCGGCGGCCGGGCATGTGACGGACGACGGTCTCGACCGTGTCGCGCGGATTGTCGGCGAGCGGATCGAACCGGAAGATCGTCTCCGCGCTCGAGGCATAGAGCTTCTTGTCCGGGCCGATCGCGAGGCCGAACGGATATTCGATTGCAGTCAGCAACTCCTTGAACCGCTGTCCCTGGGGTGCCCGCGGGTCGAGCAACAGCAGCCGGCCATCGGTATGGCCCCAGCCCGCCATGTCGGCGACCACGAACAGGTCACGACCGGGCACCTGGATGATCGAGCGCGGGAATTTCAGCCGATCCTCCTCGCTGGCGACGAGGCCAGCGCAAAATCCCGCCTTCATGTCGATCTGGATTCTGGGAAAGGCGAGATCGGCGCTGCCGCAGGTCTCCGTGCCGATCGCATAGCCGCTCTTGCGGACCGGTTCTGATGAGCCTACCGAGGCGAGGGTCAGGAGGACCACCAAGGCGCCCGTGCATGCGCGCAGGCTTCGGCTTTCACGCCAAAATGTGAGGTGGTTCACGGCGCCTCCCGGACGTTCCGTCCAGGGTTGTTCCATGCCGCGGGAACGCCGTCCAGTTGATCAACACCCCCTTGTGATCAAACCAGCAGGGGGCTTGGCGCCGACCAATCTCCGTAGATTCCCTTACCGGGCTCGACCCGAATGTTTCGCGAAGGCTTGGAATGGTATCGGTTTGCCGTCCCAATCGCTCCCAATAGGAGACGCATATGGTCCAGGTCTATTTTCACTGCTCCAACTTGGACGGCACGCTGATCGATCGCAGCGGCACAGCCGTGACCAACCTGACCGAGGCGCGCGACCGTGCCGCCCAGATCATGAACGCGATGATCCTGACGCCCGGCGCTGAGGATTGGCGCGACTGGGTAATCCATGTCAGCGGCTCCGACGGCGAGGAGATCTTCGACCTCCCCTTCACTGCCATGCTCGGCAAGCCGCACTGAGGTGATGCCATGTTGCTCGCGTCACTGACCCTGCTCCGCCAGCCCCTGAACTTCATCGCCAGCAAATGGCTGACGCTGATCCGGATCGCGGGCAATCCCTACCGCCCCGAGCTCCACTACATGCGCGGGCCTGGCCCGAAATGGCACGCCAGGTATCAGGCCAGCCGGCTGGATCGCGCGCGCTGAGCCCTGCGGCTTCCGCTTCCCACTGATCGGTCTCATAACTCGTCATGCCCGGGCCTGTCCCGGGCTTTCTCGTCTTGGCATCTACGTCTTGCCGACTGCGCCACCCCCGCTGTTACACACCAGCCATGCCGCGTCGCCCTTTCGATGTTCTCGATGGGGGCGATGTGCCATTCTTCGCGGAGCTCAGCGCAACGAAGCCAAACCGAAGACAGCACACAGACATCATCATGCCGCACCAGTTCAGCCACACCCAAACCGTCCGCAAGCCCGCCGTCACATCCAAAGGCGGCATCGTCGCCGCGCAATCGCGGCGGGCGGCCGAAGTGGGGGCGCAAGTGCTGGCGGCGGGCGGCGACTGTGTGGACGCGATCGTCGCCACCACCTTCGCGCTTAACGTGCTGGAGCCCTGGAACAGCGGCATGGGCGGCGGCGGCGCGATGGTGCTCTACCGTGCCGCGGAAAATCTCTACGAGGTGATCGACTACGGCATGTGCGCGCCGCAAAGCCTGCGCGCCGCCGACTATCCGCTCAGCGGCGAAGGCGCGGCTTCCGACCTGTTTCCCTGGCAGCGGGTGAAGGACGACCGCAACATCCACGGCCCCGGCTCGATCGCCGTGCCCGGCGTCGTCGCCGGCATGGAGGAGGCGCATCGCCGTCACGCCAGGCTGCCGTGGAACGATCTGGTCGCGCCGGCCGTCGCCCTCGCCGGCGAAGGCCTGCTGGTCGATTGGTGGACCACGCTGACGATCGCGGCATCGGCGTCCGATCTTCGGCGCTATCCCGCGAGCGCGACAACGTTCCTGAAGGACGGCCTCCCGCCGAGCGCGCCGTGGGGCATCAAGTCCGAGACGCGGCTGCCGCTGGACACGCTGAAGGCGACACTGGCGCACCTCGCCGACGCCGGTCCGCGCGATTTCTACCAGGGCGACCTCGCCAGGAGCATCGCGTCCGACATCAAGGCTGACGGCGGCGCGCTATCGGTGGAGGACCTCGCCGCGTTCCGAGCCCATCTGCGCGATCCGCTGGCGATCCCCTATCGCGGCGGCAAGGTGTTTGCGACACCGGAGCTGACGGCCGGACCGACCATGGCGCATGCGCTGCGCCTGTTGCAGCAGAACCTGAAGCCGGGAAGCGCGCCCGATGCGGGCGCCTATGCCGAATATGCCGCCGCGCTGCAATCGGCCTATCGCGAGCGGCTCAAGGATATGGGCGATGCCGACGGCAAGCGCTCGCTCGGCGCGGACTATCTGGCGCCCGCCTGCACCACGCACTTCTCCGTGGTCGACCGCCACGGCAACATCGCGGCGGTGACGCAGACGCTGCTGTCGTCCTTCGGCTCGAAATACGTCACGCCGCACACCGGCATCGCCATGAACAACGGCATCATGTGGTTCGACCCGAAGCCAGGCACCACCAACTCGCTCGCCTCTGGCAAGCGCTGTCTCACCAACTACACGCCCGTCATCGCCGAGGCCAAGGACGGCAGACGGCTCGCGGTCGGCGCCTCCGGCGGTCGCCGCATCCTCCCGTCGGTGATGCAGATCGTGTCGTTTGCGATGGATTTCGGCATGGATCTCGATGCCGCGATCCACCAACCGCGCATCGACGCCAGCGAAGGCGCCATCGTGATCGGCGATACCAGGCTGCCGGCGGACACACGCGAGGCGCTCGCGGCGCGATTCGACTATGAGGAAGCGCGGGTGCAGTCCTTGCCGCAGAAGTTCGCCTGCCCGAGCGTCGTGATGCGCGACGGTGACACCAATTCCGGCGCGGTCGAGATCTTCCAGCCCTGGGCCGACGCGGTGGCGGAGGGCTGAGCCTAGATCCCCAACCGGTCGCGCAGGCGACCAGCGATCACTGCCGTCGTCACGCCGACCGGCCAGAAGGCATGCATCGGGATCGGCTTGATGCCGGTGACGGGCATGTCGAGCTCGGCCTTGGCGCCGCCGATCAGACGCCTCGCGAGCTGCGCGCCCATCGCGGTCGAGAGCGCGACGCCGCGACCGTTGCAGCCGAGCGAGATCAGGATGTTGTCCGCGGGCTCGTGCACATGCGGGTAATGATCCGCGGTGATGGCAAGCCGGCTGTTCCAGCCATGGGTCCAGGCCACGCCCTTGAGCTGCGGCCATAGCCGTTCGGCGTATCGCATGAGATAGGCGACGTCGCGCGGCGAACTGATCCAGCGCATCGGGCCGCGGCCCCCCATCAAGAGGCGGTTCTGCTGATCGATGCGGTAATAGACGGTGATGTGGCCGCTCTCGTAAAGGATGGGACGCGTCGGCATGATCGAACGGGCCACGTCGTCAGAGAGCGGGGCCGTGGCCGCGATCGAGGAAAACACCGGCACGATGGTGCGGCGAAGCGCCGGCCAGAGATCGTCGGTAAAACCGTTGGTCGCGAGCAGCACCTTGTCGGCATGCACCACCGCGCGCGGCGTCTCGATGCGCCAGCGGCTGCCCTCGCGACGGAGTGATAGTGCGGGTGTTTCGCCATACACCTTCGCGCCCGCGGAGATCGCGGCGCGCGCGAGGCCGCGGGCATAGCTGAGCGGATGCAGATCGCCGCCGCGGATATCGAGCATGGCGCCGATGTAGCGATCCGTGCCCGTCATCTCGCGCAATTGCTCGCGATTGAGGTACGACACCGGCATGCCACGGGCGATGCACTGCTGTGCGGTTGTCTCGATCGCGGCGGCGCTGGCCTCGTTATAGGCCGCGCGCAGCGTGCCGTTCTGCCGTGCTTCGCACGGGATCTGGTAGCGGCGGATCAAATCGTGGGTGAAGTTCGTCGTGCCGTAGGAGAACGCGACCATGCGGCGGCCGAGCTCAGCGCCGAAATCCGCCTCGATCTGATCGGGATCGTGCTTCAGTCCGGGATTGGTGTGACCGCCATTATTGCCGGATGCGCCCCAGCCCGGCTCCTGCGCCTCCAGCACCAGTGCCTCGACACCCTGCTCCGCCAGATGCAACGCGGTGGACAGGCCGGTGTAGCCACCGCCGATAATGGCGACCGAGACCGTCTTGTCGGTTTCGAGCGGCGGCGTGGCCACCGGCGCAACGGCGGTGTCGGCATAGAGAGACGGCGGCAGAGGCAGGCGCGTGGTCATGGCGAAGACCGGTCAGAGCGGATGCAGCACGCGGCGCAAAAAGTCCTGCGTGCGCGGATGCTGGGGTTGATTGAGCAGCGACTTGGCCGGCCCCTGCTCGACGATGACGCCGCCGTCGATGAACAGCACGCGGTCGGCGACGTCGCGGGCAAAGCCCATCTCATGGGTGACGACGACCATGGTCATGCCGTCGTCGGCGAGCTTGCGCATCACGCCGAGAACGTCGCCGACCAATTCAGGATCGAGCGCCGAGGTCGGTTCGTCGAACAGGATGGCCTTGGGCTGCATCGCCAGCGCCCGTGCGATCGCGACGCGCTGCTGCTGGCCGCCGGAGAGCTGGGGCGGATGCTCGTTGGCTTTCTCGGCAAGGCCCACCTGGGCGAGCAGCGCGCGGCCACGCTCGAATGCGGCAGCGCGTGGCTCCTGCTTCACATAGAGCGGACCTTCAACCACGTTCTCCAGCACCGTCCGGTGCGGAAACAGATTGAAGCGCTGGAACACCATCGAGACCTGGGTGCGGACTTTCACGATCGACGGCGCGTCGCGGTCGACCTTCAATCCCTCGACGCTGATCTCGCCGCGGTCGTAGCTTTCGAGACCGTTGATACAGCGCAAGATGGTGGACTTGCCGGAGCCGGAGGGGCCGACGATGCAGATCACCTCGCCCTTCTGGACGGACGCCGTGATGCCCTTGAGCACCTCGTTCGCACCGAAGCTCTTGTGGACGTCGGTCAACTCGATCATTTCTTGCCGGCCCGCTTCTCGAAGTGACGGACCAGCAGGATCAGCGGAATGCTCATGGTGAGATACATCAGCGCGACAAGCGTGAACACGTTGGTGTTCTTGAAGGTCGAGGACGCGATCAGCTTGCCCTGAAGGGCGAGCTCGGCGACCGTGATGGTCGAGGCCTGCGAAGAGTCCTTCAGCATCATGATCATGACGTTGCCGTAGGGCGGCAGCACGATCCGCACCGCCTGCGGCAGCACGACCCGGCGCATGGTCAGCCACCAGCCCATGCCGATCGATTGCGCCGCCTCGATCTGCCCTTTGTCGATGGCCTCGATGCCGGCGCGGAAATTCTCCGCCTGATAGGCCGAGTAGGCGATGCCGAGCCCGAGGATCGCGGCCTGCAACGCGGACAGGGTAACGCCGAGATCGGGCATCACGAAATAGAGGTAGAACAACAGCACGATGATCGGAATGCCGCGGATCACGTTGATCAGGCTGGCGCTGAGCAGCGACAGGACGCGGATGCCGGAGACCCGCATCATCGCCCAGACGAGGCCAAGAACCGTCGAAAGCAGCAGCGAGCCGATGGTGACGACGATCGTCAGCGCGACGCCGCTCATCAGGATCGGGAAGAATTCGGCCGCGTCGTGCCAGAAGCCTTTCATCGATCAGCTTTCATCGATGGCCTCTGCCGATCAACCCTGTGCCTTCAGACCCCATTTATCGAGGATCTTGTCGATGGTGCCGTTGGCCTTCAGCTTGGCGAGCGAAGCGTTGATCTTGCCGAGCAGCGCGGCCTCGCCCTTGCGCACGCCGATGCCCACCGAACCGACGGTGACGGGCTTGTAGCCATCGACCAGGCGCACCTCGGGGAAGCCGCCCTGCTTCAGATTGTAGGCGAGGATCGGATAGTCGGCGTAACCGGCCTTGAGGCGGCCGGTGTTCACGTCGCGCAGGATGTCGGGGATGGTGTCGTAGGCCTTGACATCGGCGAACAGGCCGGACTTCTTCAGCGCGTCGACGAAGGCGGTGCCGACCTGAGCGCCGACCGTCTCGCCCTTCAGATCGTCCTGGGTGGCGTAGGCCTTGGTGTCGCTCTTGGGGACCACGAGGCCTTCGCCATAGGTGTAGATCGGGTCGGAGAAGTCGACGACCTCCTTGCGCGGCGCTGTGATGAACATCGCGGCCGCGATGATGTCGATCTTGCTTGATGTCAGCGACGGGATCAGGGCCGAGAACTGCATCGGCTCGATCTGCACGTTGAAGCCGGCATCCTTGCCCACTTCAGTGACGAGATCGACCATGATGCCCTGGATGCTATTGGTCTTGGTGTCGAGGAAGGTGAAGGGAATGCCTGTCGGCGTCGAGCCGACCTTCAGCACTTGCTGCGCCGAGGCCGGCGCTGCTGCGGCAATCGCGAGTGCCGCGAGCGCGGCCAGACCAAAACGCTTCATCGCATCCCCCTTGGGCCCGACCGATGGCGGCGCTCGCAAACCTCGTCATCGCAGACGTTGCGAGCAAAGCCGTTTCGGCCTATTTTCACCAATATGAAAATTTGGTCACACTTCTGCGGCCGATGCAAGTGGTTTTCATGCACATGAAGGAAGCGGTTTGACGTGAGCGGTGGCAAGAGAATGCACAGGCCGGCCGCCGCAAAGCCGGTGAAGAAGGTGAAGGTGAAAGCCTCCGCCCGGGCTATCGCCAAAGCGGCCGAGCCGGCGATGGATGTTGCGGTCGGCCGCCGCATCCGCGATCTCAGGCGCATCAGGCAATTCTCGCTCGAGACGGTTGCCTCGCGCACGGAGCTGTCGATCGGTTTCCTCAGCCAGATCGAGCGCGGACTGTCGTCGCCGTCGCTGCGCGTGCTGGCCACGCTCGCCGACGTGCTCGGCGTCGGCATCGCCGCGCTGTTCGGCGCGAGCCCGAACGCCGACGGTGCACCAGATCAGGTGGTCACGCGCGGACTGCAGCGGCCCGAGCTGAAGCTCTGGCGCACCGGCGTGTCCAAGCAGTTGCTGAGCCCCGCCAGCCCCGACAACCGGCTCAACCTGTTCCTGGTGCATCTGGAGCCGGGCGGCTCCACCGGTGACGAGCTCTACACCCATGACGGCGAGGAAGCCGGCCTCGTTCTCGAAGGCGAGATGATGCTGACGGTGGACAGCGAGACGTGGTCGCTGAAGACGGGCGACAGTTTTCGGTTTGCAAGCCGTCGGCCCCACCGGTTTTCAAATCCAGCCAATGACGCGAAGGCGGTGGTGCTGTGGGTGAATTGCGTGACGGGGACGGCGTAGCGCAGCCGTCATTGCCAGCGAAGCGAAGCAATCCACATTCTCACCGCAGAGACACTCTGGATTGCTTCGTCGCGAGAGCTCCTCGCAATGACGGGAGGATAGAGTCTTAGCCAAACCGGTACTTGTACCGGTCCACTGTCAGCGCACTCACATCAATGTCCGGCTTTTTGCCTGACAGCATGTCGGCGAGCACGCGGCCGGAGCCGCAGGACATGGTCCAGCCTAGCGTGCCATGGCCGGTGTTGAGGTGAAGGTTGGCGTATTGCGTCGGGCCGATCACGGGCGGGCCGTCCGGCGTCATCGGGCGCAGGCCGCTCCAGAACGTCGCCTTGGAGAGATCGCCGCCTCGCGGGAACAGATCGGTCAGCGAGTGATCGAGCGTGGCGCGCCGCGCACCATAGAGCTGGCTCGAGAAGCCGGAGATTTCGGCGGTGCCGCCGACGCGGATGCGATTGCCGAGGCGCGTGATGGCGACTTTATAGCTCTCGTCCATCACCGTCGATTCCGGCGCGCCGGAAGCGTCCTTGATCGGTACCGTGATCGAATAACCCTTCACGGGATAGACCGGCAGCGAAATATCGAGCGGCGCGACCAGCCGCGACGACCAGCTTCCGAGCGCGAGCACGTAAGCGTCTGCCTGCAACATCCCAGCGCTGGTCGCGACGCCGCTGACGCGCGCCCCCTCGGTGACGATGCGGTCGATGCCGGTATTGAACATGAAGCGCACGCCGAGCGCTTCGGCATGCTTGGCCAGTGCCTGCGTGAACATGTGGCAGTCGCCGGTCTCGTCCTGCGGCAAGCGTAGTCCGCCCGCGACCTTCTCTTTCACGCCCGCCAGAGCCGGCTCGGCCGCGATGCAGCCCTCGCGGCTCAACACCTCGAACGGCACGCCGTATTGCTTGAGCACGGCGATGTCCTCACCGGTGCCGTCGAGCTGGGCCTGGTAGCGAAACAGCTGCAGCGTGCCCTGCGAGCGCTCGTCATACTGGATGCCGATGTCGCGGCGCAGGTCGCGCAGGCAATCGCGGCTGTATTCCGCGATCGGAATCATCCGGCTCTTGTTGATCGCGTAGCGTTCGCTGGTGCAGTTGCGCAGCATCTTGAGCAGCCAGACCCACATCCCGGGATCGAGCTTCGGCCGGATCACCAGCGGGCCGTGCTTCATCAGCAGCCATTTGACCGCCTTCACCGGCACGCCGGGACCGGCCCAGGGCGAGGAATAGCCGGGCGACACTTCGCCGGCATTGGCAAAGGAGGTCTCGAGCGCCGGTTCGGGCTGACGGTCGACGACCGTCACCTCATGGCCGGCACGCGCGAGGTAGTAGGCAGAGGTGACACCGATGACACCGCTGCCGAGGATCAGAACTTTCACGCTTGGTCAAACTCCTGCGGCATCACGCTCGCCGCTGCAAGAGGGAACTCCGCAACGGCGAGAGCAATTATCAGGCCACCCGCTTGATGGCATCGCCGAGGATCGACACGATATCGTCGATGTGGCTCTTCTCGACGATGAGCGGAGGCGACAGCGCAAAGCTATCGCCGCTCATGCGGAAGTACAGCCCGCGATTGAAGCAGTCGACCATGACGTCGTAGCCACGCACGCCGACCGTACCGTCACGCGGCGACAACTCGACCGCGCCCATCAGGCCGCAATTGCGGATATCGACGACGTTAGGCAGGCCCTTCAGCGAATGCAGCGCGTCGCGCCAATATTCGGAGATCGAAGCACCGCGCGTCAGCAGGCCTTCATCCTTGTAGATGTCGAGCGTCGCGATGCCCGCGGCGCAGGCGACCGGGTGCGCCGAATAGGTGTAGCCGTGGAACAGCTCCATCGCGTTCTCCGGGCCGACCATCAGGCCGTCGTGAACCTTGCGGCTCGCAAACACGGCGCCGCAGGGAACGGTGCCGTTAGTGATGCCCTTGGCCGTCGTCATCATGTCAGGCGTGACGCCGAAGAAGTTGGCGGCGAACGGCGTGCCGAGGCGGCCGAAGCCGGTGATGACCTCGTCGAAGATCAGGAGAATACCGTGCTTATCGCAGATGTCGCGCAGGCGCTGGAGATAGCCCTTCGGCGGCGGCAACACCGCGGTCGATCCGGGCACTGGCTCGACGATGACGGCGGCGATGGTCTCGGCGCCATGCAGGGCCACCAACCGCTCGAGATCATCGGCGAGCTCGGCGCCATGCTCGGGCTGATCCTTGGCGAAGGCGTTGCGGGTGAGATCGTGGGTGTGGCGGATGTGGTCGACGCCCGGCAGCAGGGTCGCGAAGGCGCGGCGGTTGGCGACCATGCCGCCGACCGAGGTGCCGCCGAAGCCGACGCCGTGATAGCCGCGCTCGCGGCCGATCAAACGGGTGCGGCTCGCCTGGCCGTTGGCGCGGTGATAGGCGAGCGCGATCTTCAGCGCGGTGTCGACCGACTCGGAGCCGGAATTGGTGAAGAAGATGCGATCGAGGCCCTTCGGCGCGATCTCGGCCAGACGCTCGGCGAAGTCGAATGCCAGCGGATGGCCCATCTGGAACGACGGTGCGAAATCCAGCGTCATCAGCTGGCGCTCGACGGCGGCGGCGATCTGCTTGCGGCCGTGGCCGGCATTGACGCACCAGAGGCCGGCGGAGGCGTCGATCACCTTGCGGCCGTCGACGGTGGTGTAGTGCATGCCCTCGGCCGAGGAGAACAGGCGCGGCGCCTTCTTGAATTGCCGGTTGGCCGTGAACGGCATCCAGAACGAGTCGGTCTTGATGGTGTTCGGAATCTGATGAAGGGTCACGGGCCACGCTCCTTTGCTGACCTGCTACCAGAGGCACGGCTTGAAAAGCGCAACAAGTCCTTTTCTGAGAGGCTGCAAGCCATTGATTTGACTGGGGCTGCCGGTCCATATTTGCGCGATCCGCAACACCTGCAACACGGGACAGGGACATGAGCGTCGATATCGGTGGACGGCTGCGATTCATCCGGGCGCGCCAGAAGCTGTCGCAGCGCGAACTCGCCAAGCGCGCCGGCGTCACCAATTCGACGATCTCGCTGATCGAATCCAACCAGATGAACCCGTCGGTCGGCGCCCTCAAGCGCATCCTCGACGGCATTCCGATGGGGCTCGCCGAATTCTTCGCGCTGGAGCCGGAGAGCCGGCGCAAGATATTTTACCGCGGCGAAGAGCTGACCGAGGTCGGCAAGAAGCCGATCTCCTATCGGCAGATCGGCGACAATCTGTTCGGTCGCAGCCTGCAGATCCTGAAGGAGCGCTACGAGCCCGGCAGCGACACCGGGCGCGTTCACCTCGTCCATGACGGGGAGGAAGGCGGCATCGTGATCTCGGGAAAGCTCGAAGTCACCGTCGAGGACGAGCGCCGCATCCTCAATCCGGGCGATGCCTATTACTTCGAGAGCCGGCGTCCGCATCGCTTCCGCTGCGTCGGCGGCAAGCCGTGCGAGGTGATCTCGGCCTGCACACCGCCGACATTTTAAAGTTATCCGCGATCCTACGGAGCCACCGGTATCTTACGGAGCTTGAGCCATCTCAATTTCCGCAGCCTGATCCTCTATATATTTCGAGCCATAGCCAAGCAGCCTCCGCTTTCCGGAGCCGCTTCGTAACAGGGCTCGCTATGAAGATCACGCTCGCAAATGCAGAGGCCGCACTCGATGAAGTGCAGCGCGACAACGACAAGCTCCATTCGGAGGAGCTGCGCAAGGCCATCGCGAACTACATCGAGTCGCAGCGAGAAGCGCTCAAGGCTCTTCGCAAGAAGCTGCACTAGCAGGCGGAGAGCGAGACAGCCTCGCCGGCCCGCGGCCTCAGGCTACGTCAGCAACTCCTCGATCCGGATCGGAAAACGGCGGACACGCACCCCAGTCGCATGCCACACCGCGTTGGCGACCGCGCCCGCACTGCCGGTGATGCCGATCTCGCCGACACCCTTGATACCGAGCGCGTTCACGTGCGGGTCGTGCTCATCGACCGTGATCACGTCGAGCGGCGGCACGTCGGCATTCACCGGGATATGGTACTCGCCGAGATTGGCGTTCATGATCCGGCCCGTGCGGCGGTCGGTGATGGCTTCCTCGTGCAACGCAAAGGACAGGCCCCAGATCATGCCACCGAACAGCTGGCTCTGCACCATACGCGGGTTGACGATGCGTCCCGCGGCGAAAGCGCCGACCATGCGGGTGACGCGGACCTGGCCGAGCTCGGGATCGACCTTCACCTCCGCGAACACCGCGCCGTGGGCGTGCATCGCATACTCCTCCATCGCCGCCGGATTCGGCGCGCCCGTGCCGCGCGCCTCGAGCTCGGCGACGCCGGCGCGCGCGAGAATCTCGGAATAGCTTTCGCCGCGGCTCTCGTCGTCGCGCCGGATCAACCTGCCATCGCGCGCGATCACGCCGGCATTGCCGGCGCCAAACAGCGGCGAGCGCTCATCGTTGGTGGCGAGATCGGCGAGTTTTGCAATCACGGCCGCGCCTGCGCTGTGGATCGCGGCACCCGCGGTTGCCGTGTGTGCCGAGCCGCCGGCGATGCCGGCATCGGGCAGGTCGGATGAACCCGCCTTGAACTCGACGCGGTCGATATCAAGCCCCAGTTCGTCGGCCGCAATCTGCGCCAGCGCCGTCCAGGCGCCCTGCCCCATGTCATGCGCGCCGATTTCCATGGCGCCGGAGCCGTCGCGGCGAAGCACTGCGCGTGCCTCGGCCTGGAACATCAGCGCCGGGAACGTCGCGGTGCCCATGCCCCAGCCGACCAGAAGGCCATCGTCGTCGCGCATCTGCCGCGGCTGGAGCGATCGCTTCGCCCAGCCGAAGCGCGCCGCTCCCTGCTCGTAGCAGGCGCGCAATGCCTTGGACGAGAACGGCTTGCCGGTGATGGGCTCGACCTCGGCATAGTTCTTCAGACGAAAGGCGAGCGGATCGATGCCGCAAGCCCACGCCATCTCGTCGATCGCGCTCTCTAGCGCGATCGAGCCGGTGGCCTCGCCCGGCGCGCGCATGAACAACGGCGTGCCAGTGTTGACGCGCACGGCATCATGCGAGGTGCGGATTGCGGGCGCCGCATAGAGCGTGTGCGAGGCATCAGCCGCGGGTTCGTAGAAATCGTCGAACGTGCTCGACACGGTCCTCGCATGGTGATCGAGCGCGGTCAGGCGCCCCTCGCCATCTGTGCCGATGCGCAGCCGCTGCCGCGTCGGCGCGCGATGGCCGACCGGGCCGTACATCTGCTCACGGCGCAGCACCAGCTTGACCGGTTTGCCGACGAGCTTTGCCGCCATGATGCCGAGCACCGGAGGGCCGGCCATGAGCCCCTTCGAGCCGAAGCCGCCGCCGAGGAACGGGCTGCGGATGTGGATCTTGTCGTGCGCGATGCCGAATAATTCGGCAACGCGCGCCAGCGACAGCATGAGACCCTGGGTCGGCATGTCGATCTGCAGACTGTCGCCGTCCCAGGCAGCCACGATCGCATGCGGCTCCATCGCATTGTGATATTGCGGCGGCGTCTCGTAGATCGCGTCGATCCGCTTGTCGGCGGAGGCAAGCCCCGCCTCGACATCGCCGCGGTGATTTTCCGTGGGGTTGCCGACACCGACGACCGGCGGCACGAAGCTTTCACCCGCATCGAGGCCGATGAGCGCGGGCAGCGTCTCGTAGCGCGGCGCCAGCAGCGCCGCGCCTTCGGTCGCAGCCTCCAGCGTCTCGGCGATCACGACGGCGATCGGCTGGTTGGCGTAGCGGACCTCATTGCTCTGCAACACCTCCATCCGGAACACGAAGGGATTGGTCTTGATCTCGGGATCGATCGCGAGCCCAGGCTTGTGGTCTGGCGTCATGACATCGACGACGCCGGGGTGGCGCTTGGCGGCGCTGACGTCGAGCGAAGTCACGCGGCCGTGCGCGATGCTGGAAACGGCCATCACTGCAAACAGCATACCGGGCGGATGATTGTCAGCGGCGTAGGTCGCCTGGCCTTTGACCTTAAGCACGCCGTCGCGGCGGGTCAGCGGCTGGCCGATGTTCGAGCCGTGGCGCAGATGAGCGGGCGCGCTGGTGAGATTAACCTCAGGCATGAATGGCTCCGGACGTCGAGGCAAAGGGAGAGGCCGGCAGCGCGGGGATGCGCGCAGGCGTACCGGCAGCGGCGAGGCTCAGCGCGCGCACGACGATGCGGCGCGCGAGCTCGATCTTGAAGGCGTTGTCGCCGGACGGTTTTGCGTCGGCGAGCGCGCGCGAGGCGGCTTCCTGGAAAGCGTGCACCGTGGGCGCGACGTTCCTGAGCATGTCCTCCGCAGCGCGGGCGCGCCAGGGCTTTGCGGCGACGCCGCCGAGCGCAAGCCGCGCCTCCGCGATCTTGCCGTTCTCGATCCGCAGCGCAGCCGCAGCCGAGACGACGGCGAACGCGTAGGACGTTCTATCGCGGACCTTGAGATAGCGCGCATGAGCGGCAAAGCCGCGCGCCGCGGGCGGCAGACGCACCGCGACGATGAGATCCCCCGGTTCGAGCGCCGATTCACGCTCAGGCGTATCGCCGGGCAGGCGATGCAGTTCGTCGAGCGCGATCTCGCGCCGCCCGTTCCTGCCTTCGATCTCGACGATGGCGTCGAGCGCGACCAGCGGCACGCAGAAATCGGACGGATGCGTGGCGATGCAGTTTTCGCTCCAGCCGAGCACGGCGTGGGTGCGGTTCTCGCCGTCGCGGGCGTCGCAGCCGCTGCCGGCCTCGCGCTTGTTGCAGCGGCTTGCGGTGTCGTAGAAATACGCGCAGCGCGTCCGCTGCAGCAGATTGCCGCCGACGGTCGCGGCATTGCGCAGTTGCGCCGATGCGCCGGAGAGCAGCGCTTCGGCGACGGCCGGATAGGCCTTGGCAAAGTCTGCGTCATGCGCAAGATCGGCGTTGCTCACCAGTGCGCCGATGCGGATACCACCGTCGGCGAGGCGCTCGACCCGATCGAGTCCGTCGAGATGGGTAACGTCGACCAGACGATCCGGACGGCTGACGCCGCCCTTCATCAGATCGAGCAGATTGGTGCCGGCGGCGAGATAGACCGCGCCCGGCTGCGTCGCGGCCGCGACGGCTTCGGCGACCGTGGCCGGCCTGACGTAATCAAATTGCTTCATGCGGAGCGCCTCTGATTGGATTCGTCCATGCCGGCCTGCGCGTCGAGCACGGCATCGACGATACCGGCATAGGCGCCGCAGCGGCACAGATTGCCGCTCATGCATTCGCGAATGCGCTCGGGATCGTTGCCGGCCTGCGCCTCGCTCATCATGCCGATCGCGCTCATGATCTGGCCGGGCGTGCAGAAGCCGCACTGAAATCCATCATGGGCGATGAAGGCAGCCTGCACGGGGTGAAGCTGGTCGCCGCGCGCGATGCCTTCGATTGTGAGGACGTCGGCGCCGTCATGACTGATCGCGAGCGCGAGGCAGGAGTTGATGCGCTTGCCGTCGACGAGAATGGTGCAGGCGCCGCATTGGCCGCGGTCGCATCCCTTCTTGGTTCCGGTCAGATGGAGGCGCTCACGCAGGAGATCGAGCAGCGTGACGCGCGGATCGTCGAGGACGAAGTCGCGCCGCGCACCGTTCACGGTGAGGCTGATGGAGTGGTTCATACAAGGCTCCGATCAGATATGGACATGAGTCGTCGCGCAGCGCGCCACCGCCGTGGCCGCCGTCGACATGCGCCCCCCGAACATCATCCGGGGCAACGACTTCAGCGAAGATACGGAGGCAGCCTCCGCTTAACAAGGGCCGGCGGGAAATATTTGGAATTCGTCAAAAGCCCGTGCGCATCAACGCGATGCAGCCCCGTAAGGGTTCAATCTAACCAATTCGTGATCTACATTGCGTGGATGGACGACCACACCACCGACCAGACCCGCAAGCCCCGTGCCGATGCCGTGCGCAATCGCGAGCGCGTGCTCGAGGCGGCCAAGGCCGTGTTCAACGCGGGTGGTCCGGAGGCGAGCCTGGAGGCGGTGGCAAAACGCGCCGGCGTTGGCATCGGCACGCTCTATCGGCATTTCCCGACCCGCGAGGATTTGTTCGAGGCGGTGTACCGGCGCGAGGTCGAGCAGCTCAGCGAGCTCGCCGAGCAGTTGAAGAACGCCAGTGACCCGGTCGACGCGCTCAGGCGCTGGCTGCGCTCAGGAGTCGAATTCGTTGCCACCAAGAAGGGCATGGTGGCAGCCTTGGCACTCGCGGTGCAGAGCGGGTCGGAGTTGCATGCCTTTTCCTTTGAGCGCCTGACCAAGGCGATCGGCTCGCTGCTCGATCGCGCAGCCGCGGCCGGCGCGATGCGCGCGGACGTCAGTCCCGAGGACTTGCTGCGCGCGTTCTTTGGCATGTGCTACATGCACGACCAGCCCGGCTGGCAATGCTCGGTGCTGCGGATGCTCGACGTGTTCGTTGACGGTTTGCGGGTGCAGCCTGCCATGAAAGCCAAGGTCCGCGCGTCCGCCAAGCCCGCGAAGCCGGCTGCAAAGCGGAAGCGATAGCCCTCGAGATGTGCTAGGATCCGCGCCGCCGGGATTTCAACGCGGAGCTTGTCATGCGCATCGCCGCCTTGCTGGTCTTTCTCAGTGTCGCCTTCGGTCCCATCTCAGCGCGCGCCGACGATGTCGCGACGGCACAGAGTATCATCCGCGCCCAGGAGCAGGCATTCGGCCGCGACGACGCGCGCGGGGCCTATTCCTACGCCGCTCCTGCGATCCAGGAGATCTTCCCCGCGCCCGACATCTTCATGTCCATGGTGCAAAACGGCTACCCGCCGGTGTACCGGCACAAGAGCTTTGAATTTGGCGACAGCAAGAGCGAGGGCAGCCGGATTGCCCAGCACGTCCATATCATCGATGCCAATGGCGAGGCCTGGGAAGCGCTCTACACGCTCGAGCAGCAACCGGACGGCAGCTACAAGATCACGGGTTGTTCGCTGCTGAAGGTGGGACAGGCAGTCTAGGTCGCAAAACCCGGACCGGTCCTGACTGCATTGATCCGCGAGCGGATCAGCAGCGTCAAGACGATGCCGATATTGAGCGCGTTCCACGCCACGCCGTTGGCGAACGCCGCGGCGTAGGAACCTGTCGCATCGAAGATGACGCCCGAGACCCAGCCGCCGAAGGACATGCCGAACACGGAGGCGAAGATCACGATGCCGACGCGGGTTGCGGCCTCGCTCGCCGGCATCGCCTCGCGCACGATGATGGCATAGCTCGGCACGATGCCGCCCTGGAACAGGCCGAACATCGCGGAGATCAAATAGAGCGAGGTCAGGCCGTCGAAGAACAGATAGAACACGAGTGCAAAGCCTTGCGCCACCGCACCGATCAGCAGTGTGGGGATGCCGCCGATCTTGTCGGCGAGGTAGCCGGAGCCGATCCGGCTGACGATGCCGCAGGCCATCATCAGCGACAGCATCTCGGCGCCGCGCGCCACGCCATATCCGAGATCGCCGCAATAGGCGACGATATGCACCTGCGGCATTGCCATGGCGACGCAGCAGGAAATGCTGGCGATCGAGAGCAGCACCGTCAGCGTGTTGGTCGAGAGCTTGAGGTCGACCCGCGGCGGCGCTGCATTGGCATGATCGTGAACCTTGTCGTCGCCCATCTGCGCGCGCAGGACCAGCACCAGGATGGTCATCAGGCTGACGCAGACGAGGCCGATGCCGATATGAGTGAAGCGCCAGCCGATCGTCTGCATGCCCGTGCTCACGAGCGGCGGCCACATCGTGCCGGCGACATAATTGCCGCTGGCGACGATCGTCACGGCCAGGCCGCGATAGCGCTCGAACCAGTGCGAGGCCTCCGCCATCAGCGGCGCAAAGGTCGCCGACGTGCCGAGCCCGATCAGGAAATACGCCGCCACGAACTGCCAGAGCTGGGTCGACAGACCCGCCAGCACATTGGCGACCCCGAGGAAGGCAATGCTGATCGCCATAGCCGCCACGATGCCGAAGCGGTCGGTGATCCTGCCGGCGATGACGCCGCCAAGCCCGAAACCGAACATCATCAGGGTGAAAGCCAGCGACACCGCGCCGCGCGTGGCGGAGAATTCGGCCTGCACCGCGGGAATCATGACGACGATCGCCCACATGCCGACGCCGCCGATCGAGCCGATCAGAAGCGCAATGACGAGGCGCATCCAGGCCTGACGCGAATCAGGGGTGAATGCTTCGGGTGTTTGTCCTGACTGATTTGGTGCGTGCACGGGCGGGACCATGGCCCGCGGATCACCACAGGGTCAACCATTGTGGCGCGATATTGGGCATGCACGGTGCACTGCGGTAAGATGGAGCTTGGCGAACGCGCGTTTTGTCATTATTTTGCAAATCAGCGCATGCAACACGGCGGCGCGGAGAGCATGTCGGCGGAATGTTGCTGCGATTGACACGATCGATGCGGATCAAGGTGGGGCGCTTCATAGCCTTCGCCTATCTGTTCTGCGTGATCGCGCCGGCCGCAAGCCTCGCCTGGGGTAGCGCTCCAGCTCCGTGCCTCGACGACGCGCTTCTCGCCGACCGCGTGCCGGTGCATCACCAGATGCAGGCCGGCCACACGCATGACGGCGCCTCGCATGACCACGCCAGGCCGCATGCGCATCATCAGGGCGCCGCGCAGGACGCGCCCCCCACCCCTCATCATCACGGCGGCAAGGGTACGGCGGGACCGTGCTGCGCGATGATGTGCGTGAGCGCGCTGCCGGCCGACCTGCCCAGCGTCGCAAAGTCGCTTCAGCCGGTTTCCGCCTGCTCGCCCGAGATCGTGGCCAGCCTGCACAGCGCGGCGCCGCCCCTGCACTACCGCCCTCCGATCGCCTGATCTGACGCGCGACGACGTCAGGCCGAGCGCGCATCCGCGCGCGCGCACCTGTGGTCTCCAGACAGATCAGGGATGACTCATGCTTACGCTTTCCGGGGCGAAGTCCGCCGCTGCATCCGCGGCGCGGGGACGACACTTTCGATTCAATTGGCCGCTGCTGGCCGCGACGGCCTTGGCGTTGTCCGGCTGCATGCCGGCAACGATACAAGTCGCTGGCGCTGATCCTGCCGATCCCGCGGCCAAGATCGCGCGCGCCGGCTATCGTTCGACGATTGCGCCCTACACCAGCCTGCGGCCCGCGACGCCGGCACCATGGCGCGAGCGCAACGAGAGCGTCGCGCCGCAGCTCAAGCAAGACCGGTAGGAGCGCGCCATGACACATCGTCTCGCGCTAAGCCTGCTCGGTCTCACCTCGTTTGGACTTGCAGGCTGCGCCGCCTTCTCGCCCGACAGCGGCATGAAGGCCGTCTCGGAACTGACGAGCCAGACCATCAACAAGGATGTCGCCTTTGTGCGAACAACCGAAGGAGCCGGCGCGGTCGACGCGCGCGTTCGCCAGCTGCTGTCGCGAACACTCAGCATCGAGACCGCCGTGCAGATCGCACTGCTCAACAACAAGGGGCTTCAGGCCGCTTATAACGAGCTGGCGCTGGCCGAGACCGATCTCGTCGAGCAGAGCCTGCCGCCCAATCCCGTGTTCTCGGTCTCCCGGATCTCGGGCAACGGCGCCAGCGAAATCGAGCGTCAAATTGTCGGCGACATCCTCGCGCTCGCCACCCTGCCGTTCCGCTCGGAAATCGCCCGCGACCGTTTCCGCCAGGCGCAATTGCGCGCAAGCCTGGCGACGTTGCGGCTTGCCGCCGATGTCCGCCGCGCTTATTGGCGCGCCGTTGGCGGCAACGAGATGGTGGCGTTGCTGACGGATGCGAAGGCGACGGCGGAATCAACCGCGCAGCTCGCGGTCAAGCTCGGCGAAACTGGCTCGATCAACAAGCTCGATCAGGCCCGAGAACAGGTGTTTTACGCCGAAACCACCGCCGACCTCGCCACCGCGCGACAGACGGCGACGAGCGCGCGCGAAAAGCTGGCGCGCCTGATGGGGCTGTGGGACGGCGGGCTCGACTTCCGGCTGCCCAATCAACTGCCGCCGCTGCCGCGCCGGCCGCAGGCTTTGCCGTCGATCGAAGCCGACGCGGTCGCCCATCGCATCGACCTGCAGATCGCGCGGCTCGAGCTGAGCGCGCTCGCAAAGTCGCTGAACCTCACGGAGGCGACGCGCTTCGTGACACTGCTCGATCTCGCCGGCATCTCCCGCCGCACCCGGGATCCGGAAGGCGCGCCGTTCCGCGAGCGCGGCTTCGACGTGCAGTTTCAGATCCCGATCTTCGACGGCGGAGAAGTGCGGGTGCGGCAGGCGGCGGAGACCTACAATTTCGCCTTCAACCGGCTGACCGAACGCGCCGTGAATGTACGCTCCGAGGCGCGCGATGCTTATCGGGTCTATCGCTCCGGCTACGACATCGCCAGCCACTATCAGCGCGAGATCATCCCCTTGCGAAAAATCATCACCGAGGAGATGCAGCTCCGCTTCTCCAGCATGCAGGTCGATATCTTCGCGCTGCTCACCGAGGCGCGGCAGCGGCTCGCGTCGCTGCGCGGTGCAATCGATGCCAGGCAAAGATTTTTCCTTGCCCAATCCGACTTGCAGACCGCCGTCAATGGCGGCGGCGCGCCTGCTGACGGCGACAATTCAACCACTCTCGCCGCGGCAGCGCCTGCCGATGGCGGTCACTGACATGGAGGCCAACATGTTTTCCCGCCGAGGATTTTTGGGTAGCGCCGCGCTCGCCGGCGCATCCGTCGTCAGCGGCCGCGCCCAGGCCGCCTCGATTCCGGAAGCCCCGCACATGGACAAGGTCGTGATGCAGCCGCCGCTGCACCCCGTCAGCGGGCCGGACTATCGACCCGTCGTCACGCTGAACGGCTGGTCGCTGCCGTTCCGGATGAACGGCGACTGGAAGGAATTCCATCTCGTTGCCGAGCCCGTGGTGCGCGAATTCGCCGAGGGCATGAAGGTGAATTTGTGGGGCTATAACGGCCAGTCACCGGGCCCGACGATCGAGGCCGTCGAGGGCGACAAGGTCCGCATCTTCGTGACCAACAGGCTGCCCGAATACACCACCGTGCACTGGCACGGCATGATCATTCCCAGCGGCATGGACGGTGTCGGCGGACTTACCCAGCCGCACATCCAGCCGGGAAAAACCTTCGTCTACGAGTTCGAGATGAGGAAGAGCGGGACCTTCATGTACCATCCGCATTCGGACGAGATGGTGCAGATGGCGATGGGCATGATGGGCATGGTCGTCGTGCATCCGCGCGACCCGAGCTTTCGGGCCGTGGACCGCGACTTCGTCTTCGTCATGAGCACCTATCGCGTCGATCCCGGCACTTATCTGCCGAAGGTCAACGAGATGACCGACTTCAACATGTGGACCTGGAATGCGCGGGTGTTTCCCGGCATCGATCCGCTGCCGGTCAGGCTCGGCGACAAGGTGCGCGTGCGCATCGGCAATCTCAGCATGACCAACCATCCGATCCATTTGCACGGCCACAGCTTTGCGGTGACCTGCACCGACGGCGGCTGGATTCCGGAGAGCGCGCAATATCCGGAGACGACGACGGACGTACCGGTCGGCGCTGTCAGGGTGTTCGACGTGCTCGCCGACAACCCCGGCGACTGGGCGTTCCACTGCCACAAGTCGCATCACACCATGAATGCGATGGGACACGACATGCGCAACATGATCGGGGTGTCGCGCAAGGATCTCGCCAAAGCCGTCGGCAAGCTCGCGCCTGACGGCATGGCGATGGGCTCGACCGGCATGGCGATGGGCAACATGGAGATGCCCGCGCCCGACAACACGCTGCCGATGATGACCGGCACCGGTCAGTTCGGCCCGATCGAAATGGGCGGCATGTTCACGGTGATGAAGATCCGCGAGGGCCTCGCGCGCGACGATTACCGCGATCCCGGCCCCTACCAATTCCCGCAGGGCACCGTCGCCTACGAGGTCACGCCGCCGGCCCCGGAGCCCGTGCGGCAACAACCAGGCGGACCGCCGATGAAGAACATGAAGATGTGAGCGTTTCGATGAACCACCACCAACTGGAGCTACCAATGAAGCCGACGATCAAGCTCGGTCTCGCGCTGGCCGCGCTTTCCACCGCGCCGGCCTTTGCCCACGACCAGCACGGGCACGGCACCTTTTCGGCCGGCGAGCCCGGCGATCCCAAAAAGCCCGCGCGCACCATCGAGATCCTGCTGAACGAGATGGACTACGCACCCGCCAGGATCGAGGTCAAACGCGGCGAGCAGATCCGCTTCGTGCTGCGCAACGTCGGTAAGGAGGACCATGAATTCCTGCTCGCCACCACAAAGGAGAATCTCGCGCATGCGGTGGAGATGAAGAAGCACCCGCACATGGAGCATGACGATCCCAACGGGGTCAGGCTCGCGCCGAGCAAGACAGCCGAGATCCTCTGGAAGTTCAGCAAGGCCGGCACGTTCGAATTTTCCTGCCTGATTCCCGACCACCGCGACTGTGGCATGGTCGGCCACGTCACCGTGAAGTAACGCAAGGGAGGCTCCCATGAACCGCATCATCCGTATCGCCGCCGCGCTGGCGCTGGCCGTCGGGCTTGCCACAGGTGCCCGGGCAGCCCAGGGCGCCGCGATCAGCGGCGAGGTCAAGAAGATCGACGAGGGCGCCGGCAAGATCACGCTCAAGCACGGGCCCGCGAAAAACCTCGGCATGGATGAACCCATGACCATGGTCTACCGCGTCAAGGACCCGGCCGTGCTCAAGCAGGTGAAGGTCGGCGACAAGGTGACTTTCGAAGCCGAGGAGGCGGCTTCGGGCTATACGGTGACCCGGATGGAGAAGGCGAAGTAGGGCCACTTCCTCCGTCCGTCGATATCGGCCCCAGACGCTTCCACAACGTCATGGCCGGGCTTGTCCCGGCCATCCACGCCTTCGGCGGGACAAGCCCGGGCATGACGGCTGCTTGCCTGCCAGACGGCCGAAATACCCCGGTCAGCCCCCATGCCGCACCCTTTATTAACCCTTTGCTAACCATACACCCGGCAAGAATTGCCCAGTGGAGTCGAGTGTCGTCAGCCGCGTAGAACGGGAGCTCCCGTGGACGCCAGTGCGGTGCCTCACTTTCGGAACGGCGGCCCCTCGGCCGCCGCGCAGACATTTGGGGCGCGCGGACGGCAGTCGCGCGGAGGGGCAGCTACCATGGTCGACGTCACCGCAGGACAGGGCGTAGGCAGCACGAACGCCGGTTTCCCGACCCTTGCCGAAGTCGGCAACATCCTCAAGCGCGGCGATATCGCGCTCGCGCTCGGCGTTCTCACCATCCTGGTGGTGCTGATCCTTCCGCTGCCTGCGATCGTGCTGGACCTGTTCCTGGCGATTTCGATCACACTCTCGATCCTGATCCTGATGACGTCGCTGTTCATCCAGGCGCCGCTGGAATTCTCCGCTTTTCCGACCGTTCTGCTGATCTCGACCATGCTGCGGCTGTCGCTCAACATGGCCTCGACCCGCCTGATCCTGTCGCACGGGCACGAGGGCACGGATGCCGCCGGTCACGTCATCGAAGCCTTCGGCAGCTTCGTGATGGGCGGCAATTTCGTCATCGGCATCATCGTCTTCGCCATCCTGATCATCGTCAACTTCGTCGTCATCACCAAGGGTTCGGGCCGTATCGCCGAAGTCGCGGCACGCTTCCACCTCGACGCCATGCCCGGCAAGCAGATGGCGATCGACGCCGACCTCTCCGCCGGCCTGATCGACGAGACGGTCGCCAAGCAGCGGCGCAAGGATTTGGAGGACGAGAGCGGCTTCTTCGGCGCCATGGACGGTGCCTCCAAATTCGTCCGCGGCGATGCCATCGCCGGCCTCCTGATCGTCTTCATCAACGTCGTCGGCGGCATGATCATCGGCGTGGCGCAGCAGGGTCTGTCCTTTGCCGATGCCGGCCGCAGCTACACGCTGCTGACCGTCGGTGACGGCCTCGTCACCCAGGTGCCGGCGCTGATCGTTTCGACCGCGGCCGGCCTGCTCGTCTCCAAGGCCGGCGTGTCCGGCGCCGCCGACAAGGCGTTGATGAAGCAGTTCTCCGGATATCCGCAGGCGCTCGCGATGTCCGCGGCGGTCATGCTGGTGCTGGCGGCCCTGCCGGGCATCCCGACCCTTCCCTTCCTGGCGCTCGGCTCCGGCGCCGGTGCCCTCGCCTGGCACGCCCGCAACCGCAACCGGGCGACTGCCAGGGCTGAGGAAGTCGCGAAGACCGCACCTGCGCCGGGAACGCCGGGCGCAGCCGGCTCCGCTGCGGCGGAGGAGCCGATCTCCGCGGCGTTGAAGATCGACGATCTCAAGATCGAGCTCGGCTATGCCCTGCTGCCGCTGGTCAACGGCCCCGACGGCACCGATCGCCTCACCGAGCAGATCAAGGCGCTGCGCCGCTCGCTCGCGATCGAGATGGGTTTTGTGATGCCCGCCGTGCGCATCCTCGACAACGTCCAGCTCGAAGCCAACACCTACATCATCAAGATCAAGGAGGTCGACGCCGGCACCGGCAAGATCTGGCCGAACCAGTTCATGGTCATGGACCCCGGCGGCAGCCAGGTGCAGGTGCCCGGCATCCACACCACCGAGCCGACCTTCGGCCTGCCCGCGACCTGGGTCGATGCCAGCCTCAAGGAGGAGGCCTCGCTCAAGGGCTATACCGTCGTCGACGCCGCGACCGTGCTCTCGACCCACCTCACCGAGCTGCTCAAGGCCAACATGTCGGACCTGCTCTCCTATGGCGAGGTGCAGAAGCTGCTCAAGGAGCTGCCGAAGGAGCAGGGCGAGCTGGTCAAGGACATCGTGCCCGGACAGGTCACCGTCTCCGGCATCCAGCGCGTGCTGCAGCTGCTGCTCGCCGAGCGCATCTCGATCCGCGACCTCTCGACCATCCTCGAAGGCATCGCCGACTCGCTCGCCTTCTCGCGCAATCCGGCCACCATGGTCGAGCACGTCCGCGCCCGCCTGGCGCGGCAGATCTGTGCGCAGAACACCTCTTACAGCGGCTACCTGCCGCTGATCGCGCTGTCGGCCCGTTGGGAACAAGCCTTCGCCGAATCCATTATCGGCCAGGGCGAGGAGCGCAGCCTCGCGATGCAGCCCTCGAAGCTGTCGGAGTTCATGACCGGCGTGCGCGACGCCTTCGAGCGCGCGGCGCGTGAAGGCGAGGCCCCGGTGCTGGTCACCTCTGCGGCAATTCGTCCCTTCGTGCGTTCCCTGGTCGAGCGGTTCCGGGCCCAGACGACCGTGCTGTCGCAGGCTGAAATCCACCCCAGGGCGAGGTTGAAAACGGTCGGAAGCATCTGATTTGCCTTAAGAAGCCGTGTGTTTTTTGGCCACAGGCAAATGGTTTTTCAGGTTTTGGCGCCTTGCCGATCGACGGCGGGCAAGGCGCTTGGCAGACACATTACAGCTTTGAAATAATTGCTAAATTGCACGATCAAGGGTCGTTTCTGATCGCGGCTTCTCACGTCCTGTCACGCCCTTGTGATCGCCTCTTGGGAACGAATCCCCCCAGTACTAGGTTGTTGGGCACCGGAAGCATGAACCTGCCCAAGCACGCAGGCGACTACTTCGGGTAGATGGCGGCAGGAGCCTTCCATGAACCACTCGATTTACAGCGCAGATCGCTCGACCCACCTCAAGATCGTGGTTGTCGCGCTCGTTGCCGGCATCACGGTGGCGGGTCTCGGGATCACCGCGCGTACGAGTTCAGATGAAGGCCTGACCCAGACCGCTCGCGTCATGAAGGCGGGCAAGCCGATCGCTATCACCAGCTCGAACGTTTCCCTCGTTCGCTAAGGAGATTTGAGTTTCAGGAATTCACGCGGCTCTTTATCAGCCCCCCAAAGTCGCCACGTGGATATGTAGACGACCCCAACCCCAAGTCGACTACAGAAAGCGCCCGCCCCCCACGGGCGCTTTCTCATGTCTGGGGTATGTCGTCACCGTGAGCGCACGCGCGTCCAGCTCCGTCATTGCGAGGAGCTCTTGCGACGAAGCAATCCAGAACCCATCCGCAGAGACATTCTGGATTTGCTTCGCTACGCTCGCAATGACAAAGAAAAACGTACCGCCGTCATCCCGCAACGGCACCGATACTACCGCGTCCCATAAGTCGGCGGCGGCGCCTGCACGGTTGGCGCAGCAGCCGCGAACAGCTCGTCCTTGCGTCCCGAGAGCGGCGGATAGATGCGCTTGCGATTGATGGTCTGCTTGGTTGCCTTCGCGGCCGCGCCGGTGGCGCGGACTTCGCGGTCCCACCCTTCCGTATAGAGCGCGCCCCAGCCGCCGAGATCGAGCACGGTCACGTACCAGTCTATCCGCATCGGCAGCATCGGCAGGCCCGCGAGATCGGCGACCACATTGTGGCCGGCGAAGCGGCCCATCGGACGCGCGAACTGGCAGGACATCACGGTCGGATGCAAGCCGTCGACCACGCTCGAGGCGACGTCGCCGGCCGCGAACACGCCGCCGGCATCCGCAACCCGCATCATGGGATCGACCAGAAGACGCCCGAGGCGATCGCGTGCGTCCGGAAAGCTTGCGGCCAAGGGGCTCGCGCGCATCCCGGCACACCAGATCACCGTCCGCGTCGGAATGAACTCGCCCGAGCTCAGACGCAGTCCGGCGGCCTCGACGGAGACGACGCGCACGCCGAGCCGCGTCTCGACGTCAAGCGAGGCCAACGCCGTCGCGATGACGGGACGCGCATGCGCGCCGATCGTGGCGCCCACCGCCGGATTGGGATCGACCAGGATGATGCGGCGGCTGCCGGTGATGCCGGCGCGCGCCAGCCTGTCGGGCATCTCGGCCGCGACCTCGATACCGGTGAAGCCGGCGCCGACCACGACGATCGTCGAGCGCCCCGGCGCGGGCACGCTGCGTCCAAGCGAGGTGAGATGATCCTCGAGGTGGAGCGCCGCTGCATAAGTGTCGACGTCGAAAGCATGCTCGGCAAGGCCGGGAATGTCGGGACGCATCACTTCGCTACCGAGCGCCAGCACCAGCCGGTCATAAGCCAGCGTCTCGTCGCCGCCTCCCGTGACCAGAGAAATCTCCCGCCGTGCCGGATCGATGGCTTCGACCTCGCCGATCCCGTGACTGACGCCGATCGGATCGAGTAGCTGCGGCAGCGGAAGCGCGACCTCGCTGAGATCGGCCTCGTAATTGCGGACGCGGATGTTGTGGTAGGGATTGCGATCGATGACACGGATCTCGATGTCACGGCCGGCCGCGCCGATCTCCTCGCGCTTGCGTGCGGCACCGATGGCCGCCCACAGACCTGCAAACCCGGCGCCGAGCACGACGATACGCGCCATGTCCGTTGACTGCATTTCCCAAGAGAGCGACGACGAAGCGACGAACGATCAAGCTGTCTGACCGCGCAGACAAATATAGCTCATCCTGCCGGATGGACCAACTGCGGTGGTACCGGCGCGCCGCACAAATTCTCGGTCGGCTCAGGCCTCGCGCAGTTCCGACGGCGTCGCGGCAAAGCGCTTGCGGAAGGCGCGGTTGAAATAGGACAGATCGGAGAAGCCAGACGAATGCGCGATGTCGCTGATCTTGCGGGTCCTGGCGCGGGGATCGCTGAGCAGCTTGCGCGCCTGCAGCAGGCGCTGCTCCAACACGAATTCGGTGAAGGTCGTTCCGGCCTGCTCGAACAGGCGCTGTGCCTGACGCGGGCTCAGGCCGGAGCGCGTAGCAATCTCGGACAGGCAGAGATCGTTGCGGCCAAGCGCAGCCATCACGTCGGCGCGCATGAGATCGAGACGGGCCGCCGCATGACCTCGCCCGCGCGCGAGACTTGCATGTTCGGCGTCGGTGCCGAGCAGCAGGCCGACGAGATCGACCATGTGCTGCGCGGTGAGGCGCTGGCCGACGGCATCGAGATGCGGCGCATGATGGGCGGCAAGGGAGTGGTAGCGCAAGATCGTCTCGGCGAGTGCGCCGTCCGAGAGCACTTGCGACAGCTTGTCCTCGGCGCGCGGATGGATCTCGAGCAGCGCGCGGCGCGGCATGCGGATGGTGGTGAAGCGATCTTCCTCGGTGTGGCCGACGGTGCCGGTGATGCCCATGTCGACGAGCACCATTTGCGCGGGCGCAAGCTCCACGGCATGGCCGTTCTGCCCGACGCGGACGAGGCCCGCATGCGCGGCGATCAGGACGAGATCGTCGCTGCCGTCGGCAAGATGGCTCTGGGTGCGTGAATATTGCGCGGAGGCGCCTTCGGGAATGGCGAGCGCGATATTGTCGACCACGCTGACCTGGAGCCGGCAATCGATGCTATCGCCTCGGCTCGGCCCGATATCGAGGCCGCAGGCCCCGAAAGTCCGCTCGCGCCAATGCTCGAAGGCCGGGCCGTGTGGCAGCCCCGCATATTGGTGAATGAAGATGCCCGATGTTTTCGCTGCATCCATCTGATTTCTCGCCCCTCTCCGGCACCATGATTGGGGGGCGCCGACTGCAAATTCCGGGCATTTGACGCCGCGAAGCGCGGAGAGGTTCAAATCGAGGGCGGATTCGGCGGAATTTGTCGGAAGACGACGGCGGGACGGACCGTGGCGACAGAACCGATCAGGGATTGCCACCACGATGTTGAAGCGTCCAATGCCCCCGGTGTCGTCCTGGACAAGCGAACAGAGCGAGCGCCGATCCAGGACCCATTACCCCGAGATTGAGTGGTTGCTCACCCGTGTTGCCAGCGCTCACTCTTGCAACAAGCTCTTGGGGCAATGGGTCCTGGCTTTCGCCAGGACGACAATGGAAACCTACTTCTTCGCGGGCGCCTGCGGCTGTGACGGCGGCACGGTTTCGATCAGCTTGCCGGAAAACACCGGCGCCGAGGTCGGCTGGCCGTTGGGCGAACCGCCCGCCTGCTCGAGCGTGACGGCGTAGGTCGCGCCGTTGACGACGTCGGCATCGTACGAGCCGAGCACCGGTCGTGCGGTGAAATCGCCGGCGCCGATCACACCCAGCGAACGCGGACGCTGCAGCTTGTCGGACATCAGCCAGAGCTCGAAACTCTTGCCGGGCTCCGGTGTCGCGCCCACTTTACGCACCGTAAAGTTCTTGGTCGCACCGTCGATGGTGAGGATGAAGGCGGGACCCCCGCCCTGGCCCTGCAACAGGGCGACATATTGCGACGACGCCGGGAGCGGCGCCGGTGTCTTCACCTCGACGGTCTGGATGCGCGGTGCCGGTCGCAGGCCGCCCGGCAGCGCGTCGGGCAGGAAGATCTGAAGCGACAGCGTCACGAGCAGCGCGGCCGCGAGCGCGCCGACGGCGGATGCGATGGTGCGCCAGCGCTTCACGCGGCCCTCCAGCCGGATCACGTTGCTGTTGTCGGCAACCGGCGGCGATGGCGCTCGCGCGACCTCCGGGTCCGGCGCGTGGACCTGCGGCATGAAGATCGGCACGACGTCGGGTATCGCATCGGACTCAAGTCGCGCCGGGGCAGGCTGCTCCGCTTCGGGAGGCGGCGGCGGTTGCTGCATATTCTCCGACGGCACCTGCGGAGGCACGGTGTCGGGCGAGGAATATTCCGGCATAGGTGGCGGCGGCGCTGCGTCCGGCAGTGCTGGCGGATCCTGCGCAAAGCCCGTCCGCGCGAGCTCGGACCTGATGTTCTCCCACACGATCGGACGCGGCTCGATCGAGCCGACCATCTGGTTGAGGACGCCGAGCCGGAATGCCCACGCCTGCACGACATCGGCGAACGCCTTGTCCACCGCCATCATTGTCTCGACCTGCGCGCGCTCGCCGGCGTCGAGCGTGCCGAGCGCATATTCCGCGGCGAGCGCGATATGGTCCTCCGTATAGGCCATCACTTGCGGTCCAGACCCACCCTCACCGTATGAGCTCCCGTAGCCCGAATCTCATAGCCCGAGACATTCGCGAATATCCATCATGCTGCGCCGAAGCCACGTCTTCACCGTGTTGACGGGCGCCGCGAATTTCTCCGCCAATTGCTCGCGGCTCCAGCCGTTGTAATAGGCGAGAAGCACGAGCCTCTGACGGTCCGGCTCGAGCCGGCCGATACATTCCAGCAGCCGCTTCAATTCCTCGGTCATCTCCCTCCGCGCCAGCGGATCGGGGCTGTCGCTTGCGACTTCCATCGCCTGGGGCTCTTCCTCGATGGAGACTTCCGTCTTCTTGCGCACGATGTCGATGGCGCGGTTGCGCGCGATCGACGCCATCCATGTGATCGGCGACGCGAGAGCGGGATTGAACTGGCCGGCGCTGTTCCAGATCTTGACGTAGGTCTCCTGAATGACCTCCTCTGCGAGATCCTGTCGGCGCAAGATACGGAGCACGACGCCATAGAGTTTCGCGCGCGTGGCGACGTAGAGGCGCTCGAACGCGGCCTGATCGCCCTGCGCCATCGCCCCAATCAGCCCAACCAGCTCTGCTGGCGTCAGCATTCAGCCCCCCAATGCGCGGCCCGTCGCATTCCGCGCAGGCGCTGGCACTCCGCCACCATAGCGCGCAACAAAGCCGACCACCAAGGGGGCGCGGCGCCACACTGTGGACAGGGCATGCGAAAACCCGGACCTTGGGGTCCGGGTTCTGCAAATTCTCGCAGGTCTGGCGGCTAGCGTCTCAGGCGACGGCGCCCATGCGGGCACGCATCAGGCCGATGCTGTCGAGATCGGCCTGCTCGCGGGCGTTTTCCTCGGCGCGTTCGCGGGCCTGATCGCGCTCGTCAAGGAGCTCGACCTTCTTCAGCTCCTCGAAGGCTTCGGCCAGCGCAGCCTTGGCTTCGTCGAGCTGGCCCTTCAGCTCGTCGGCCGAGCGGGTCAGGTTCTCGCGACGCTGGATGGCAGCCTTGGCGTAGGTCGGATAGGCGAAGTGCGAGGGATCGTTGATCCCGGCGCGCTCCTGCTCGGTCGAGATCTCGCGTTCAAGATCGGTCGACATCCGCTGGAAGTCGGCGATCATGGTCTCGATCTGGGTGACCCGGCGGCGCTTCTCGTCGACCTGAAATTTCTTCAGGCGGATGAGTGTATCACGTGACTTCATCGACTCGTACTCCCCAGAAGTCCCTTGGCTGCACGTGGGACAACACCGGTCTCCCCACAGGCCCGACGGGGGCCAAGACCGGCTCTACTACTCTGTGGGATGGGATGATGACGGGACAAAGTTAGCGTTCCGTTTCCAAATCACCAAGGATTTGCGCCAACTGGCGGTAGCCGTCCGCCAGCGATGCATTTTCGTCCTTGCGCTGGCGCAGGAAGGCCTCCAGCGGCTCGTGCAGGCGGATCGCCTCGTCGACCTCGGGGCTGGAGCCGGCGCGGTAGGCGCCCAGACGGATCAATTCTTCCATGTCGGCATAGGTCGCCATCACCGCCCGCGCCTTCTGGATGGTCGGCCAGAACTGCGGGTCGGCCGATTTCGGCATGGTGCGGGAGACGGATTTGAGGATGTTGATGGCGGGGTAGCGGCCGCGCTCGGCGATCGAGCGCTGCATCACGATGTGGCCGTCGAGGATGCCGCGGACGGCATCCGCAATCGGCTCGTTGTGGTCGTCGCCATCGACCAGCACCGTGAAGATGGCGGTGATGGCGCCCTCTCCGAGGCCCGGACCCGCGCGCTCCAGTAGCTTCGGCAGCTCAGTGAACACGGTCGGCGTGTAGCCCTTGGCGGTCGGCGGCTCGCCCGCGGACAGGCCGATCTCGCGCTGGGCCATGGCAAAGCGCGTCACCGAATCCATCAGGCAAAGGACGTCCTGCTCCTCGTCGCGAAAATATTCGGCGATCGCAAGCGTCAGATACGCGGCCTGGCGGCGCATCAGCGCCGGCTCGTCGGAGGTCGCGACCACGACCACGGAACGGGCCAGGCCCTCCTCCCCGAGGTCGTCCTGCAAGAATTCCTGCACCTCGCGGCCGCGTTCGCCGATCAGCCCGATGACGCTGACGGCGGCATCGACGTTGCGCGCAAGCATCGACAGCAGCACCGACTTGCCGACGCCGGAGCCTGCGAAGATGCCCATGCGCTGGCCGCGGCAACAGGTCAGAAAGGTGTTCATCGCGCGCACGCCGAGATCGAGCGGCGCGCCGACGCGCTTGCGCGAGTGCGCCGGCGGCGGCGAATTGCGGTACGGCATCGGCGCCGGGCCCTGCGGCAGCGGCCCCTTGCCGTCGATCGGCTCCCCCAGCGCATTGACGACGCGGCCGAGCCAGGCCGCGCAAGGCCGCACCTGATTTGCGGCATTGGCGATGACGGCCTTGCAGCCGCGCCGTACGCCGTCGAGACCGGCGAACGGCATCACGACGGCGTTGTTGCCGGAGAAGCCGATCACCTCGCAGGGGATGGAACGGTTGCCGCCGGTCTCGATCACGAGCCGCGCGCCGACCGACATCGCATGGATCGGACCGGCGACCTCGACCATCAGGCCGCGCACGCCGACCACACGGCCATAAATATTGATGCCGTCAATGTCGCCGATCTGTTCGGCAAGAGCCTTCACAAGAGGGCCTTCATGAGGTGATCGCCTTCATAATCCGGGGTTTCGTGGCGAGAACCTTAAGTTTCGCCATATTTCTGAACGGCGCTTAACTTCGTGTTTACCCGCATCGTTAATCATTGCGTCACTGTCTTTGTGACTGAGCGTGGCTCCCCTTCAGAAGAAGGCTGAGTCGCGGGAGTCGGTTAGGCCCGTCTCTTAAAGTGGAACTTGAACGCAACCGGATAACGAAAGCTGCTTCGCACACAAGACCTTAGGGCGATTCGACGAAAATTGCATCTACAGGGCTTGCGTTCCAGAATCAGAATTTGTTAACCATCTGTTGTCAGGATCCGAATCAGTTGTTCAAAGGCGTTTTGTTGTGTGCCGCGAATGCGGCCGACCTGACGCCCAGGAGCGGCGACTATGGGGAACTGGCATGCGCGTTTTGCTGATTGAAGATGACAGCGCCGTCGCGCAGTCGATCGAGCTGATGTTGAAGTCTGAGAGCTTCAATGTCTACACGACCGATTTGGGGGAAGAAGGCGTCGATCTCGGTAAATTATACGATTACGACATTATCCTTCTCGACCTCAACCTGCCCGACATGTCCGGCTACGACGTGCTCAAGCAGCTTCGGGTCTCCAAGATCAAGACACCCATTCTGATCCTCTCCGGCCTCGCCGGCATCGAGGACAAGGTCAAGGGTCTCGGCGTCGGCGCCGACGACTACATGACCAAGCCCTTCCACAAGGACGAGCTGGTTGCCCGCATCCACGCCATCGTGCGCCGCTCCAAGGGTCATGCCCAATCGGTGATCCAGACCGGCGACCTCGTCGTCAACCTCGACACCAAGACCGTGGAAGTCGGCGGCCAGCGCGTGCATCTGACCGGCAAGGAATACCAGATGCTGGAGCTGCTCTCGCTCCGCAAGGGCACGACCCTCACCAAGGAAATGTTCCTCAACCACCTCTATGGCGGCATGGACGAGCCCGAGCTGAAGATCATCGACGTCTTCATCTGCAAGCTCCGCAAGAAGCTCGCGAATGCCTCCGAAGGCCGCAACTTCATCGAGACCGTGTGGGGCCGCGGCTACGTGCTGCGCGAGCCGCACGAGGTCGAAGAGCGCATCCCCGCCTGATCCTGGGTTTTACCCGCGAGCCCTTCGGGGCTTGCTCCTCCCAGCCTGGACCCCGCCGCAAATGGCGGGGTTTTGTTTTTTGGGGACGCGAACGGGGCCTCATCGTCCTTGCGCCGTTGAACCGCTATCCTTCCCCCGCCGACGAATGGTCGCTGCACGATGGGGGAACGATGATCCTGCAATCACTGGCCGGCCTGCCCGCCTTCCTGGTCTATTTCTGCACCGGGCTGATCGCGATCGTGGCGTACCTGTTCGCCTATACCCGCATCACGGCCCACAACGAATTCCAGCTGATCCGCGACAATGATCCGGCTGCGGCGATCGCACTCGGCCTCAGCCTGCTCGGCTTCGTGGCGCCGCTGGTCAGCGCGATCGCGCATTCGGCCAATGTGCTGGACTGCCTGATCTGGGCGATGATCGCGCTGATCGTCCAGATCGTCGTGTTCTTCCTGGTGAGAGTGCCGGTGCCGAACCTGTCGGCGCGGATTGCCGTCGGCGAACTTGCAGCTGCCATCTGGCTCGGGCTGTCCTCGCTCGCCGCAGGCCTGCTCAACGCCGCCTGCATGATCTACTGACATGGCCGGCAAGCCCTCCAAAAAGGAGTTCGGCAAGCGCCGGCCGGCGGCCGGACCGCCGCCTGCACAACAGCCGGTGAAGCGCTCCGGCCATGTCGCGCTGCTGGTGATGGGCACGATCGCGGTCGGCACCACCGCCTACACACTGATGCCGCGGCAGAATTGCGAGCCCTCCCCTGCCGGCACGGACCCGGCGGTGCAAGCGAGCACCTCGTGCAGCAGCAGCCGCAGCTCCTCCAGCGGCGGCGGCAGTTCGTCGCGATCGAGTTTCTTCAGCAGCGACTCCTCGAGCCATTCCTCGTCCGGAACGTCGTCCGATTCAGGCTCCGGCGGCGTGAGCCGCGGCGGCTTCGGCTCGTTTGGCCATGGCTTCTCCGGCGGCGGCTGACCCATGCAACGCATCGTCTGCCCCGAGCGCGACGACTGGCGGCAGACCGCCGAACAATGCGGCTTCGCCTTCCACACCATCGACGGTGAGCGCTATTGGGACGAGCGCGCCTATTACGCCTTCACGCTCGACGAGATCGAGCGTGGCATCGAGGCGCCGACCGGCGAGATCGACGCGATGTGCCTGGAGCTCGCCGGCCGCGTGATCGGCGACGAGCGCCATCTGCAGCGCTTGAAGATACCGGAGGCGTTCTGGAGCCTGATCGCCGAGAGCTGGGCACGAGACGACCGCAGCCTCTATGGCCGGCTCGATCTGAAATTCGACGGCAAGGGACCGGCAAAGCTGCTCGAATACAACGCGGATACGCCGACCTCGATTTTCGAAGCCGCGGTCTTTCAATGGACCTGGCTCGAACAGGCGATCGAACGGCGCATCATCCCGTCGCGGGCCGACCAGTTCAACTCCATCCACGAACGATTGATCGAAGCCTGGAAACAGATTGCCGCTAGCCGCCACGTCCATCTCACCGGCACCACGGGCAATGAGGAGGACGCCGGCACGCTCGCTTATCTCGAAGATACCGCGCGCCAGGCGGGCCTGACGACCACGCTATTCGACATCGAGGCGATCGGCTGGCGCAATGATACCGGCGGCTTCGTCGATCTCGGCGACCGCGACATCACGCTCGCCTTCAAGCTCTATCCCTGGGAATGGATGTTCCACGACGCCTTTGGCGCAAAGCTCAAGGATGCACAGACACGCTGGATCGAACCGCCGTGGAAGGCGGTGCTCTCCAACAAGGGCATCCTGCCGCTGCTCTGGGAGATGTTTCCGAACCATCCCAATCTGCTACCGGCGTTCTTCGAGGACGATCCGCGGGCAGCCGAGCTCGGCAGCTCCTATGTGCGCAAGCCGCTGCTGTCGCGCGAAGGGGCCAATGTCACGCTGGTGTCTGGTGGAATGCCGCTCGACGAGCAGGCAGGCCCCTACGGCGCCGAAGGATTCGTGCGGCAGGCGCTCGCGCCGCTGCCGAATTTTTCCGGCTTCTATCCCGTGATCGGAAGCTGGCTGGTGGATCACGAACCCTGCGGCCTGTCGATCCGCGAGGACGAAAGCCCGATCACCGGCAACGGCTCGCGGTTTCTGCCGCATGCGATCTTGTGAGGTGCGCTCTTCATTCCTTCTCCCCTTGTGGGAGAAGGTGGCGCGAAGCGCCGGATGAGGGGTTCTATCCGCGAGTTCAAGTGTCGGTGGGCTCGCGGATAGAACCCCTCACCCGTCTCGCCGCTACGCGGCGAGCCACCCTCTTCCGCAAGGGGAGAGGGGAAGAACGCATCTCACCGCGCCGCTGCTACCTTCAATGACGGCGGCATCAATCCACCCATCGGGCGCCCGGAGCGCGTCGGATTGAGCTGATAGAGGCCACGACGATCGGCGATCGGGCGGAACGCGTCGGTAATTCCGACGACGGATTCGGCGGCGCCCAACAGCAGCGTGCCGTCGGCTTCCAAAACCTTCGCCATGCGCTCGAAGATCACGGCCTTGGTGTCCTGGTCGAAATAGATCAGCACATTGCGGCAGAAGATCACGTCGAACGTGCCGAGATGGGAGAAGTCCTGCAACAGATTGAGCTGGCGGAACTGCACCATCGCGCGAATGTCGGCATTGAGCTGCCAGACTTCGCCCGCTTGCGTGAAGTATTTCATCAGGTGCTGGATCGGCAGGCCGCGCTGCACCTCGAACTGGCTGTAAACGCCGGCCTTGGATTTCTCCAGTACCTCCTGCGACAGATCGGTGGCCACGATCTCGATGCGCCAGCCGGCGAAGGCTGCGCCCATCTCCTTCACGCACATCGCGATCGAATAGGGTTCCTGTCCCGTCGACGACGCCGCCGACCAGATGCGCAGCGACTTGCGCGCCGCGCGCGCCCGAAGCAGCCCCGGCAGGATCGTTTCGCGCAAGTGATCGAACGGGATCTTGTCGCGGTAGAAGAAGGTCTCGTTGGTGGTCATCGCTTCGACCACGTCGCTTGCAAGCCGCCCGTCGCCGTTCCTGATCTTCAGCACGAGATCGGGGATCCCGGCGAGGCTCGCCTTGCGGGCCAGCGGCAGCAGCCGGCTCTCGACCAGATACTGCTTGTCCGGCGAGAGATCGAGGCCGGAGCGCTCTTTCAGGAACTTGCGTAGATAGTCGTAGTCAACAGGCGTCACGAACGGTCTCCCGCAAACAGGCGATTGACCCTGGCGCCGATCTGGTTGAGCGGCAGGATCGCCGCGCAGATGCCGGCATTGGCGGCTGCGCCCGGCATGCCCCAGACCACGCTGGAGGCTTCGTCCTGCGCGATCACGCTGCCGCCGGCGGCGACGATGTCCTTGCCGCCGCGCATGCCGTCCGAGCCCATGCCCGTCAGGATCACGGACAGGATGGCGCCATGCCAGATGTCGATGGCGGACGTGAACAGCGGATCGACCGCGGGCTTGCAGAAATTGACGGCGGGACCGTCGTCGAGCGCGATCGCCACGTCGGCGCCGCTACGCACGACGCGCATGTGCTTGCCGCCCGGCGCAAGATAGATGCGGCCCGGCTTCACCGGCTCGCCGTCGACCGCCTCCGCCGCCGGCTTCCGGCTCGTGCGTGCCAGATGCTCCGCGAGAATGGTGGTGAAGGTCGGCGGCATGTGCTGGGTGATCAGCACCGGGACACGGTCGATCACGGGACCGAGCTCGGCGACGAGCGCCATCAGCGCCTGAGGACCGCCGGTCGATGAGCCGATCAGCAGCACCTTCGGGGCCTGGGTCGAAAACGGACGCGTGGACAGCACCGAGGACGACGACGGCGCATGGACGGCCGGAGCGGCCGCGGACGCGGCAGGCCGCGCGACAACCGGCCCACGTGTCGCCGGAGCCGGGCTTGCGGGCGCGAGCGGCGGGCTCGCAACCGCGGCCTTGCGGCGCAGCCGTGCGCCGAGGTGGCGGATTTTCTGGATCAGGTCGTGATGAAAGATGTCCGCAGCCGAAGCCTCGCGCGTCGATTCCGGCTTCGGAATGTAGTCGGCGGCGCCGAGCGACAACGCCTTGAAGCTGATCTCCGCGTTGCGGCGGGTCAGCGTCGAGGCCATGATGATGACGAGATCGCGCTTCTTCGCCAGGAGTTGCGGCAGCGCCGAGATGCCGTCGAGCTCGGGCATTTCGATATCGAGCACGGCAACATCGGGATTGATGCGTTCGATCTGGTTGACCGCCTCGAGCCCGGTGCGCAGCGAGGCCGCGACCTCCATGTCGTGCTCGGCGCCGATCCAGCGCGAGATCAGACCGCGGATGACGACGGAGTCATCGACGACCATCACCCGCAACGGTCCGGCTTCCCGCGACGAGCCCGGGGTCGAATTACCTGCGAACGCAACACTCATTACTCACCAACTCAGACTGAAACGGTCAGTTGAAAACAAACGCCGAAGGAGCCGTTCAGCCTCCAGGGCGGTCGCTCAGATAAGGCCGACTTCCTGGAATTTCGCCGTCACGATGTCCTTGTCGAAGGGCTTCATGATGTACTCGTTGGCGCCAGCGTGCAGCGCGCGCGCGATATGCGCGACGTCGTTCTCGGTGGTGCAGAACACCACCTTGGGCTGGTCGCCGCCGGGCATGCGCCGGAGATGGCCGAGGAACTCATAGCCGTCCATCACCGGCATGTTCCAGTCCAGCAGCACCGCATCGGGCAAGCCGCGCTTGCAGGCCTCCAGCGCCTTCTCACCGTCCTCGGCTTCGAGGATCTGGAAGTCGAGGCCCTCCAGGATCCGGCGCGCAACCTTGCGGATGACGCTGGAATCATCAACGACGAGACAAGTTCGCATGTGAACCTCTGCTTCCCCCCTTTTGCGGGGGCACTTCCAATTGCAGGTACGTCGGCGGATGTGCCGGCGTATCAGGCCGCCATCATATCGGGCGCGAGCTCGAGGACGCGATCGACGTCGAGGACGACCATGAGCTGGCCGTCGAGACGGTGGACACCGCCGGCGAGCTTGGCCATGCGGGGGTCGAGATTGACGGGGTTTTCTTCCATGCCGTCCTCGGCGAGCCGCAGCACTTCGCCGATCTGGTCGATCAGCAGGCCGTAGGATTCACCGCGCAGA